>NZ_FMDO01000007.1 GCF_900095305.1 Proteiniborus sp. DW1
TTTTTATATTTTTAATTACTTACTCTAGTCCCAATACAATTCCCTCTGCTATTATCTCAGCCATTTCTAATACAAATGAAAGTCTTATATTATGAAGAGAAACACTACTGCCGTTATCTAGCTTCTCTACTATTCCTATTATTGACAAATCACCTACTGAAGGAAGGTTTTTACCTACACCTTTGCCTGGATCTATAGGACCACTTCTTATTTGAATAGTACCTATATTATCTTCTTCTCCTAAACATGCATCTATAGCAATTATAAAAGCATTAGGATGCCTTGACTTAATGCTAGCTACTCTATTCCTTAAATTAAGTGCATGTAATGGTCTTTTTAACGTGCCATATACAGGAAAGCTAAAATCTCTTCTTATTAAAGTAGTTCCCACTAAGGGTCCCAAACAATCGCCTATACACTTGTCCGTTCCAATACCTACGATTATTATGTCATCATATCTAGGGTAGGAGTCAAAATATGTACTTAGATAATTGCCAATTGCCTTCACTGCTCCGTACCTTTCGTCAATATGAGTAGTTAACATTTTTAGATTTTTCATTATCCTTCCTCCTTATGCTTTAGTAGATAATAATACTTATTTAGAAGAAGGCTAGATTATTCTTAAAAGCTTGTATTATTTTTCATGAATAAACAGCAAAAAAAGACAAATAATAACTATTAAAAGGAGTGGTGGATAATGAAAAATAGAAGACTTTTGTATATATGGCTAGTTATTATACTTACTATTTTAACTGTGGGAGTAGTTTCTAGTATGAGGATAGATAATACAAACACAGAAATTTACGACAAGTTAGATACGAATATAAGATATGGAAGAGCGAGCTTGATATTGGTCGCATAAATTTGGTTCTCGTTGCGTTTGACCTACCTACAATTTTCTGAGAAAGACATTCAGAAAATTGGGTTAGGTCATTTTCCGCAGTCTCGAAACACAAATTTGCTTACTCCTTTCAGTCGTGCAAATTTGGTTCTCGTTGCGTTTGACCTACCTACAATTTTCTGAGAAAGACATTCAGAAAATTGGGTTAGGTCATAAAAAAGCGAGATGATTTGATCATCTCGCTTAAAATATGGTCGGGGTGGAGGGACTCGAACCCCCGGCCCCATGGTCCCAAACCACGTGCGCTACCAAACTGCGCTACACCCCGTAAAATTGCTACCTTCTTATTATAAGTGATAAGAATAATAAAAGCAATTCTATTTTTATGCCGTTAAAGTTAATTTAGAGCTTATTTTCAACAATAAGGTTACATAATCTCGAAATTTCAGTGACTAGTTAATTTTCTTTATGCTTTTCCGATTATACATGTATAATTAGTTTAAAGTTTAATGATATGGGTAAAACAATTATTGACATATAAATAAGCATATGATAATATTTTTCATGAAAA
This sequence comes from Proteiniborus sp. DW1, assembly GCF_900095305.1. Lineage (NCBI taxonomy): Bacteria > Bacillati > Bacillota > Clostridia > Eubacteriales > Proteiniborus > Proteiniborus sp. DW1. The sequence goes on from NZ_FMDO01000007.1 coordinate 1,413, forward strand.
CAATAGAACATTACTTACCTTATTAAGAGCGGTGGAGGGAATAGGCCCAGTGAAGCCCAGCAACCAGCAGTTTTTAGCTGCAAGGTGCTAAATCCTACAGAATGTAAGTTCTGAAAGATGAGGTCTAAGAAATAATTCCTCTTCTTTTTAGAAGAGTTTTTTTTATCTGAAAAAATGCAAACAATAAATTATGAATATACATGGAGGTTATGTGATGAGAAAGTGGCTATTTACTTCAGAATCTGTTACAGAGGGACATCCGGATAAAATTTGTGACCAAATATCAGACTCAATATTAGATGCTATCCTTGAAAAAGATCCTATGGCTAGAGTTGCTTGTGAAACTTCAGTTACTACGGGGCTTGTGCTAGTAGCAGGAGAAATCACTACTGAATGCTATGTGGACATACCAAAGGTGGTTAGAAAGACTATTGAAGATATTGGTTATACAAGGGCAAAATATGGCTTTGACTGTGATACATGTGCAGTGCTTACATCTATAGATGAGCAATCGCCAGACATTGCAATGGGAGTCAATGAGGCATTGGAGCATAGAGTTCAAAAGACTGATGAGTTTGATATTACTGGTGCAGGAGACCAAGGTATTATGTTCGGTTTTGCTTGTAATGAAACTCCAGAACTTATGCCTCTTCCAATATCATTAGCTCATAAACTAGCTATAAGACTAGCTGAGGTTAGAAAAAATGGAACTTTAGACTATTTAAGACCAGATGGAAAGACTCAAGTTACAGTAGAATATCATGATAATAAACCAGTAAGGGTAGATGCAATAGTAGTATCTACGCAGCATAGCCCAGAGGTTGAACTAAAGACTATAGAGAAGGATATAAAAGAACATGTAATATCAAAAATAGTTCCGCCAAATCTAATAGACTCAGACACTAAGTACTATATAAATCCTACAGGTAGATTTGTTACAGGTGGACCACAGGGAGATGCGGGACTTACAGGTAGAAAAATAATAGTAGATACATATGGTGGATATGCGAGACATGGTGGTGGAGCATTTTCAGGAAAGGACCCAACAAAGGTTGACCGTTCTGCTGCATATGCTGCTAGATATGTTGCTAAGAATGTGGTAGCAGCTGGACTTGCAGATAAATGTGAAGTTCAACTTGCCTATGCCATAGGTGTAGCTAAGCCTATTTCAATATTAGTAGATACATTTGGAACAAATAAAATTGAAGAAAGTAAAATAGAAGAGCTTATCAGCAAACACTTTGACTTAAGACCAGCAGCTATCATTAAAAATCTTGACTTAAGAAGACCTATATATAGACAAATAGCAGCCTATGGACACTTCGGAAGAGAGGATTTAGACCTTCCATGGGAAAAGACAGATAAGGCAGAGGTGCTAAGAAAAGAAGGATTAGGAGAATAAAAATAATTTTAAATGAAGGAGAAGTACAAAAGTCATTTATGGACTTTGTGCTTCTCCTTATTGTTTTTTTGATATTTCTTAATTCTCTATCCCTGCAAACACTAGTTAAGCAGTAATTATATGACTATTTTTATAGTTTTGATTTTCAACTTTCAATTCTCAATTTTTAATTGATTTATCCTGACTTTCCTGCAAGTCCCGATTTAACTCAATTAATCAAATCAGTTATCATTAAATTACCGGTAGAACACAGAAGTACTTCTAAAAAAAGAAAGGAGGTGGAACCATGGCAGTTAATGCTGTAATTAAAGAAACAAAGCTAAAGCTTCAACTTGATGGCGGACTTAATGAAAAAGGCACTCAAATAGTAAAGGCTAAAACATTTTCAAAGGTAAAGACAGATGCAGCTAATGAGAATATATTTTCAGCAGCAGAGTCATTAGCAGGCCTACAAGAAATGCCTCTTATAGGTATAAAAAGAATAGATGAAATTGACCTTCAAGAAGAATAGGAAGTAGACTGGGGACTTTCCCAGGGGTTTGGGTATGTCCCCTGACATAAAGCATAAGAGAGGAGGTGAAATCAATGGCAAATAGACGACTTGAAATGGTGTTTAAGAACCAAAAAGACAAAACAAGTAGATTATCTATAGATAATCCAAGAGAAGATATCACTGAATCAGATATTAGAACAGCTATGGAAAACATAGTATCAACTAATATATTTGAAACAGCAGACGGAGATTTAGTCTCTGTAGTATCAGCAAGAATAGTGAGCACAGACGTAGAAGAGTTTGAACTATAGTCAGAAACTAACAAGTAAAGTCGGGGGCATATTAGCAATAGTCCTCGACTTATTCATATCAAGAAACTATTTTGATATTCTAAATGAAATAAAGGATCTTAGGCAGTAGTTGAAAGGAGGTCTTATGATGGAAGAGGTTTACACTCAAATAGCCAACCTAGGCTTTCCCATAGCCGTATCAGTATACCTACTTGTACGAATAGAAGGAAAGCTAAATAAGCTAACTGAAAGTATAACTGAGCTTTCGAAGACCATAGCTAGTATGAAATAGGGCTATATTAGATGTAGGGCGATTACAAATCGCCCTATAAGAGTAACAGCTATGAAGCAAAAGTTAGTCTTGCAAATTGGAAGTTGCTATTTTATTTACCATAAAATAGCATGCATGCATTGACACCGAACGCACGTTCGATTATAATTAAAATATGATAGGATAAGTCTCAGGTTAGATGTAGAGGTTATCTATTAAACTAGCCTTTATAGCAAGAAAGGAGTTGAGGAAAATGAAAAATATAGAAGAGCTTGTATCAAAGGAAATCGTTGCATTTTTACCATTTTACATAGAAGGTAATTCTACAAAAGTAATCACTAATAAACAAAATGAAGAATACATATACAAAAGCATAAAAACATTCATAACACTATTATCCAAGTATTTCATGGTTGACTTGAACTCGTCTAGGCAATACTATGGAAAGATTATCGGTTCTACAAACATAGTCCCGTTACCATTTAACAAGGACAATATATTTGTACCACTAAAGGTAAGAAAAGCCATATCCAAAAATGATGGTTCTTTTGGATATTTTAATATAGGTTTCATAAAAGATATTATTGAGAAAAACAAGAAGGTATATGTTTTGCTAAAAAAGGGGGACTGTATAGAAGTACTTCAAGGGATAGAGACTGCAAAAAAGAATTTAAGGAATGGATATATTGTAAAACAAGCATATTTCAAAAGGGTCGGGGTTAATATCATGGAAGAACAGGAGATTTATGGGGAACTAAATAAGCCTGCGACCAAGGGAGATATTGTAGCCCTAAGAAACGAGCTACTAGACATTAAGATTAATCTGTTGAAGTCTTCTAGTTCTAGTGTATAATAATTGTAAGGACAGTTGAACAGTAGGGGAGCAATTCCCCATTCTCAATTTTTAATTTTTATAAATGATGCTGGAGGTAGCTATGGTAACCCTTCAAGGAACAATAGAAGAAATCATTTTTCATAACGAATCTAATGGCTACACTATTGCAATACTTGAAACTGATGATGATGTAGTCACTATTGTAGGATATATACCTATTATTAGTCTAGGAGAGACTCTTAGAGTGCAGGGAGAATGGACACATCATGCTAACTATGGTCAACAGTTTAAGATAGATACCTATTCTACAGTAGTGCCTGCTACATTAAATGGTATTATCAAATATCTTTCCTCTGGCCTAATCCCAGGTATTGGACCAAAAACTGCAGAGAAAATTGTGGAGAAATTTGGAGTAGATTCTTTAGATATACTACAATATAATCCTGATAAATTAAGTGAAATTCCAGGTTTAGGAGAGAAAAAGATTGAAAAAATAGCGGAAGCATTTATTGAACAAAGAGAGCTAAGAGATATTATGATATTTCTCCAAAACTACGGTATAGGACCTAATTATGGAATACGAATATATAAAAAGTACGGGGCAGAGGCCATTATTAAGATAAAAGAAAATCCATATAGATTGTCAGAGGATATAGTAGGTATCGGCTTTAAAATGGCAGATAAAATAGCACAAAGTATGGGTGTGGATTTTAGGTCACCTTATAGAATAAATGCAGGAATTAAATTTAAACTAATGGAATTTTCAGCAGAGGGTCATACATATGCACCCCATGAGCTTCTAATCATGCAGACAGCAGAGTTATTAAATGTAGATCAGGAGCTAGTAGTAGATGGAATAAAAAGCTTAGCCATCAATCAAGAAATACAGCTTGAAAGGTTAGATGGTGATGAAATATGCGTATATTATATGCCTTTTTACTATGCTGAGACCAATGTGTGTAAAAAAATAATTGAGCTATCTAGAGCTGAGGTAAAAAGCATTGATGTAGATGTAAACAAAGCCATAGAAGATATTGAGAAAGAAGATAATATAAAATTTGCAGAAAAGCAGAAGGAAGCCATAAGACAGGCTGTAGAAAATGGTCTTTTAGTAATTACAGGTGGTCCAGGTACTGGAAAGACTACTACTATAAATAGTATTATAAAGCTTTTTGAATCTAAAGGCTTCACAGTTACACTAGCAGCACCAACAGGAAGAGCGGCAAAGAGAATGAGTGAAGCTTCAGGAAAAGAGGCTAAAACCATTCATAGACTTTTAGAATATGGATTTGTAGATGACGAGCTAGGAATGGACTTTGCTAAGGACGAAGGTACTCCAATAGAAGCCGATGTAGTCATTATAGATGAGATGTCAATGGTAGATATACTTCTCATGAATAATCTCACGAAGGCAATATTACCAGGTACTAGGCTTATATTAGTAGGAGATATAGACCAGTTGCCTTCAGTAGGGGCCGGTAATGTTCTTAGGGATATCATAAATAGTAAAATTGTAAAGGTAGTAAAGCTAGATGAGATTTTTAGACAAGCAAGTGAAAGCATGATAGTAGTTAATGCCCATAGAATAAATAAAGGTGAAGCACCATATCTAAACGTAAAAGGCAAGGACTTCTTCTTTATGACTAGATTAAGTTCTGAAAGCATAGTAGATACTATAATAGAGTTAAGTAGGGAGAGATTACCTAGGTTTAATGGATATGATCCTGTTAGGGATATTCAGATACTTACTTCTATGAAGAAAGGAGATGTAGGAGTAAATTCTCTAAATGAAAAGCTTCAGCAGGCGTTGAACCCTAAGCATCATTTAAAAGCAGAAAAGAAGTCAGGAGATATGCTTTTTAGAGTAGGGGATAAGGTAATGCAGATAAAGAATAACTATAAAACTAAGTGGACTCTTGAAGAAAAGGATGGAAGTATTACTGAGGGCGAAGGAGTTTTTAATGGAGATTTTGGTTTTGTAACCAATATTGATGAAGAAGAAAGCGAGCTTACAGTATTATTTGACGACAACAAAGAAGTGATATATAGCTTTAATCAGCTTGATGAGCTAAGACTAGCCTATGCTACGACTATTCATAAAAGCCAAGGAAGTGAATTCCCTGTAGTCATTATGCCAGTATGCTGGGGACCACCTATGCTCCTTACAAGAAATCTATTATATACAGCCATTACAAGAGCAAAAGAATTAGTCGTACTAGTAGGTATGGAAAAATACATGCATATGATGATTAATAATAATAGAATATTAAAAAGATATTCAGGCTTAGATAAAAGACTTTTAAAGGTTTTTAATATGATGATGAGGTAAAAAACGTCCAATGGGTATTTTATAATTGATGATTTAAAATTATAAAAGACAATTTTTGTCACCCTGAGGCGGACAGGATAAGCCTTACTTACGAAGGTTCTTCAACGAAGGATATAAATTCTGGAGGGTTTATTATGGCAAGAAATGAAAGCCTATTAAAAAAGCTGTGCAACTCCGCCCTAGACCTTATTTTCCCAGAAGAAGGAGTGTGCTTCTATTGTGAACGATGCCATGAAGAAGTGAGGGAAGACCATGTATGCAATGATTGTAAGAACAAGCTCTTCTTTATAAATGAAAACAAGTGTTCAGTTTGTGGGAAACCTACATACCAAGGCGATTTATCACAAAGGTGTAACTATTGTATAAAAAAAGACTTCTATTTCAAAAAGGTTATTTCTCCACTAGAGTTTACTGGACTCTTAAGGAAAGCCATCTATAGATATAAGTATGAATCAAAGCCCTATATGTACAAGTCCTTTGGAGAGTTTATGCTATATGCTTTTGAGAAAGAAAATATTACGAATATTGACCTTATTGTTCCTGTGCCTCTTCATAGGTCAAGGAAAGCAGAGAGAGGTTATAATCAAGCTGAACTTTTGGCTAAATATCTTTCATCAAAGCTAGGTATACCTTTAAATAGTAGAAATCTTATAAGAACAAAAGCTACTAAAATACAAAATAAACTATCGAGACATGAAAGAGAGCAGAATTTAAAAGATGCTTTTATAATTAGACAAAGCAATGTATTTAAGGACAAAAGAATTTTATTAGTAGATGATATATTTACTACAGGTGCTACAGTTAATGAATGTTCAAGAATTCTCATGGAATGTGGTGTCAAAGAAGTATATGTCATTACAATTGCTACAGGAAGATATAATTAGGACTTTGTTATTAATTTCGAGAAAAAAAGAAGGATTTTATCAAAAAATATCGAAAGTATTTTGTATGTAGTAATCTTTAAAAGTTTGTAATCTCTAACTTATCTTGCTTCAGGGGGTGAAATTGATGGGTATCAGGAACTGTAGAAAGTGTGATAGAATTTTTGCAGATGATAATTTTGACTTGTGTCCAATATGTAGAGATAAAGATATGGAAGAGTTTAAGAGAGTAAAAGATTATCTATATGACTATCCAGGTGCAGACATTCAGACTGTCTCACGGGAAACTAATGTAAGTACAAAGAAGATTATTAGATTTTTAAGAGAAGGAAAGTTAGAGATTAGAAGTGATAGCCCTAATCTACTACTGGATTGTGAAAGATGTGGCACATTAATTAACACAGGAAGATTTTGTAATAAATGTATTGCTGAAATGGAAAAAGAATTTAAGAGTGTATTGCCTAAAAAAGAGCCTTCTCCTAAAAAAATTACGGGAAAAGATAGCGATAGAATGTATGTTGCTAATAGACGTAAGAAATAAAATTAAAGTTATACCCTATTTCTACCGATAATAAAAATATAGACGGAAAGAAATGGGGTGTTTTTGTATGAAAATCTTTAATTCTAACAATAGCAATATAAATAAGTTAATTCAAGCCTATAGAAAGCAGGGAATTAATAAGGAAGGTACTACAACAGGTAAAGCCAGTAAAAATGATGAGCTTAGCTTATCAGACGTGGCTAGAGACTATCAATTTGCATTGAATGCAATAAAAAATGTACCAGATATAAGAAAAGAAAAGGTAGATGCCATAAAAGAACAGATTAGGACGGGGACATATGTAGTAGATGCGGGGAATATAGCTGAAAAGATGCTCGAGAGTATTAATTTTGATAGAAAAGTATAAGGTAGGGGCGATATTATGAAAATACTAGTAGAAGAACTAAAAGAAGTATTATTGGAAGAACTAAATATATACGAAGAAATGCTTGAATTGACAATCAAAAAAACAGATATCATAGCTAATGGAAAAATTAATGATTTAGATAATATTACCCAATTGGAAAACAGTGCTATATTGAGACTAGGAAAGCTTGAGGATAGAAGAGAGAAGGTAGTAAATAATATTCAAAAACAACTAGGGACGGAAGAAGCTTCGACTATAACAGATATATTAAATAAGCTTAGTGATGCTGATAGTATAAAACAAGAAATAGATAATATTACTAGAAAGCTGGCCAAGGTACTCAACACCTTAAAAGAAAAAAATGATTTAAACAGCTTACTTATTAAAGACACCCTAGAGTATATTGAATTGAATATCAATCTTTTGACTAATGTATCTGAACGAGGAATATATAATAACAGGGTACAAAAGGAAGATACTTCACAAAAAATTAGCTTATTTGATACTAAAGCATAGAAAGGTAGGAGATTATAAATGTCTTCTTTTAGAGGATTATCTATAGGAATATCAGGTCTTTATGCAAATAAAAGATCATTAGATACAATTTCACATAATATATCAAATGCAGACAACCCTTTGTATGTAAGACAGCAGGCAATACATTCAGAATCAAGATATTCTAGAATTAATGTGACTCATTCTTTAGGAACAGGAGTAGACGTTCAACAAATTAGACAGATAAGAGATGAGTTTTTAGATTCAAAGATTAGGAAAGAAGCATCAGAGTTTGGCTTTTGGCTATCAAGTTCAAATGTATTTGGACAAATAGAAGGTATAGTGGGAGAACTCTCAGAGGATGCGCTACAAGGAGTTATGGATAAGTTTTGGAATACATGGGAAGAGGTAGCCAAAGATCCAAGCAGTCTAACTGTGAGGGGGCTATTAAGAGAGAGAGCTATTGAGTTTGTGGGAACTGTAAATCATATGTATGAGCAGCTAGAAAGCCTGCAATTTAATCTTGATAAGAATATCCGAGACATGGTAGATGAAGTTAATCAGCTAGTCAAAGGAATAGGAGAGCTTAATACTAAAATAATGGCAGCAGAAGCAATGGGATCTACGGCTAATGATTATAGAGATACGAGGAATGGATATCTAGATAGATTGTCCCAGATTATAAAGGTAGACATATATACTAGTAACAACGGTGCTGCAAATGTAGTTCTTGGAGGAAGGCACATAGTCTCGGATGGGAATTTCAGGCAATTAGAGGCTAAAAATAATGGAAGTCCATTTGTAGATATACACTGGGCTGATACAGGAGAGAAGCTATCAGAGGAAAGAGATATAAGAGATGGAGAGCTATTAGGGTTAATATATGCTAGAGGATATTATGACCAAGAAAAAGACATAACTGATGTGACTGAGTACAAATATATAATACCTACTTTGAAGAAACAGCTTGATGAATATGTAAAGGGTATAGCAGAGGCTGTTAATAAGCTACATAGGCAAGGATATACTTTAACTGGGAAAAATGGCAATGACTTTTTTGTTAATAGAGATCCAAGTAAATCTACATGGGCTGGTAATATAAAAATAAGCGATGCCATAGATTCTTTAAGTGAAATAGCAGTTTCTGCAGGCTACATAGCAGATACAGAACCTAGAGAAATTGGAGATGGGAAAATTGCAGAGGCTATTGCAAAGCTAAGATATGGCGGACTATTTACAGAAGGTAAATATGAAGGATTTAATATAGAAGCAGATTTAAGCATTACTTTTCTAGGAAAAACTACAACAGATAATTTTTATAGAGATATAATAACTGACTTTGGAATAGCTGCCAACAAAGCTGTTACCATGAAGGATTCTCATGAAATGGTAATGAATCATATAGATGATAAAAGAATTTCCCTATCTGGAGTTTCTTTGGATGAAGAGATGACAGAGATGATTAAATTTCAACATGCGTACAATGCCAATGCGAGGCTAATAAATGCTATAGATGAGATGATAGAGCAAATTGTAAACAGAATGGGAGTAGTTGGGAGGTAGATGATTAAATGTCTGGTTGGATAGGATTTAACACAGCAGTTTCAGGACTATTAACTAGTCAGAGAAAACTATATGTAACAAATCACAATATTGCAAATGCAAACACTGAAGGGTATTCAAGACAGGTAGCAACTCAGAGTTCTACTGCCCCACATCGCTTACCCGGTATAGGTTTTGTAGGGACAGGTACAACTATTACTTCTGTAGATAGAGTAAGGGATTCGTACCTTGACTATAAATACAGAACGGAAAATGCTGCTTTAGGCGAATGGGAGGTAAAAAGAAATACGTTATTGGATATAGAGCATATATTGAAGGAAACACAGCATGAAGGTCTTAGCAAATATGTTGATGGATTCTTTAAATCTTTAGAGGATTTAAGCAAAAATCCAAGTGATGATTCCTATAGGGTTGCAGTTAGAGAAAAGGCTATAGCATTGACAAATCATCTCAATGAAACAGTTACTAAATTATATAATCTAGAAAAGGATGTAAACTATCAAATAAATGCTCAAATTAAAAAAGTTAATGATATAGGCTCTCAGATAAGGAATCTAAATGAGCAAATATATAAATTAGAGATAGATGGTCAAAAGGCTAATGATTTAAGAGATAAAAGAGACCTATTAGTTAGCGAACTATCTAAGATAGTAAATGTACAAGTAAGCGAACAAGATGGGAAATTCAAGGTGTCTATAGGAGGAGCTTCTCTAGTAGAGCATTCGACTCTTAGTAGACTGCAAGACCCACCAAGAACTATAGCAAGTGAGATGAGTGGAGAAAGTCTTGTACAGATTGAATGGGAGAATGGAAATAAAGTAGCACTAAAGACTGGAGAGCTAAAAGGATTATTAGATGTTAGAGATGGGTCAGGAATTAATGGTGAATATGGTGGGATACCATATTATATTGAAAGACTTAATGACTTCGCAAATATATTCGCAAAAAAAATAAATGAAGTACATAAAGAAGGATATACTGCAGAAAATGTTGCTGGTGGAGATTTTTTTGAGGCATTAGGTGGCGGGGATATTAAGGCAAGTAATATAAGAGTTCATTCTGATATTATAAAGAGCTTAAGCAATATAGCAGCTGGAAGAAATCCTGAAGATACTACAGAGCCTATAGATCCAAATGGTGTAGAGAATAACAAAAATATATTAGAACTTTTAAAATTGCGAGAAAGCAAAAAATTCTTTAGTGAAAGCGTACACGCTCAAGGTACGCCAGAGGATTATATGGTATCAATACTATCCACACTTGGTGTAGATAGTCAATATGCTATAAGAATGCAAGATAACCAAAAAATTATACTAAATGGTATTGAAACTAGAATAGATTCAGTATCTTCAGTAGACCCTGATGAGGAAATGGCAGATATGGTTAAGTTCATGAAAACATATACTGCATCAGCAAAGATGATAAGCACACTAGATGCAATGCTTGATATAACAGTAAACAGACTGGGATTAGCAGGGAGGTAGATAAGTAAATGAGAATAACAAATAGCATGTTAGTTAGAAACATGATGACTAACCTAAATAAAAACATGAAGAGAATGAGTAAACTACAAGAGCAATACCAATCAGGAAAGTTATTTCAGCTTCCTTCAGATAATCCAATAGGGGTATCGAAAAGCTTGAAACTATATACAGATAAGTCTAAAATAGAGCAATACAAAACTAACCTTAGAGATGCCATAGCGTGGATGTATACTACAGAGGATGCTTTAGACCAGATGGGAGAGGTACTGAAAAGAGCTAGTGATCTTACTATAAGGGCTTCGAATGACACTTTTAAAGAGGATGATTTACAAGCAATTAGGGCGGAAATTAGAGAATTAAGGGAACAAGTTATTCAAGCTGCAAATACTACACATGCAGGACGACATGTGTTTTCAGGATATAAGACTGATAAGCCTCTATTAGTAACAGGAGAAGACGGAGTGACTAGGTATAATATAGATCTTGAAAGCACAGAGGTTTCTACATATAATGTTGGAGTTTCAGAGAATATAGAGGTAAACACAGTAGGTATTAAGGTTTTTGGTGTGGGCGATGCAAATTATCAAGCAGCCTCTGTTACCAATACGGATGAGCCTTATGTTATAAAAGTGTTTGACAATATTATTAAGGCATTAGGATCTGGTACTGAAGAACCAGATAAAGAAGAACTAAGGAAAAATATAGATGTGATAAAAGAAGTTTTTAGAAACACCGTACAAGTAAGAGCAGAAATAGGTGCTAAGACTAATAGGCTAGAAATGACAGAAAAGAGACTAGATTCAGACGCTGTAAACTTCACTAGGCTCCTTTCAGAAAATGAAGATGCAGACTTAGCAGAAGTCATAATGAACTTCAAAATGGCAGAGAGTGTATACCTAGCATCAATGTCATCAGGGGCTAGGATAATACAACCAAGCCTAATAGACTTTTTAAGATAATAAGCGCACTGGGACATTCCTATGCTTCTAGGTGTGTCCCCATGTTTTTATAGAGGTGATATGTATGCCACTAAGTATAACAACCATCAAAGGGCAAATAGGCATCGAAACAACAAATGCATATCTAGACTTAAGACAGCCTAAGGGTGAGCAATCTATAAGGCAAATTAAGCCTCAAATGATAATAGATAGAGAACTACCTAAGGTTCTTATAGATCAATCTCAGCCCTTTGCAGAAGCGGGGAGAAAGCCTTGGTCACAGGTAGCAGAAGAATATGCACAGATGGGTAGGCAACAAGCACTAGAAGGTATAGCCAGAATAGTAGATGATGGAAATAGAATGGCTATGATACAGAGAAAGATGCCTGACGCAATTCCGGAAATAGCTTTAAAGAATTCAACACCTAAGCAACATGAGTTTAACTTTGCCATGATACCTACTAGTAGACCAAAGATAGAAGTAATAGGTCATCTGAACATTGACTGGCAGTTAGGGGGAGTAGAATACAGCTACACACCTAGAAAGCCAGAGGGAGACTATCACCCAGGTAAAGTAGATATATATATGAAACAATACCCAAAAACAGAAATTAGATATATAGATAATAGAGTGTAGGGAATGGATATTAACCATTCCCTAATTTTAAATGCAAGGAGGTACACAATGAAAATCATTACAAAACACTTCGGTGAAATAGAAATAGACCATGAAAAAATCATCAACTTTATTGATGGTATTCCAGGCTTCGATGATCAAAAAAGATTCATCATTATCGATAATCCTGATGAAACAGTACCCTTCAAATGGTTACAATCAATAGATGAGCCTGAACTAGCATTTGTCATAATAAATCCATTTGTTTTTAAAGAAGACTATGAGTTTGACTTGCCAAAACATGTTATAGATAAGCTTAAAATTAAAGAAGAAAAAGATGTATTAGTCTATTCAATAGTAGTCATACCAGAAGATATCACACAAATGACGGCTAACTTGCTAGGACCATTGATTATAAATACAAATGAAATGCTAGGAAAGCAAATAGTATTAGATGACAATAGGTACACAACTAAGCATTATATTTTAGAAAATGCTAAAGCTAAAGGTAAGGAGGAGTAGTAAATGTTAATACTTACCAGAAAGATAAATGAAAGTATTGTCATTAATAATAATATAGAAATAATTGTAGCGGGAATAGATGATGGGAAGGTAAAATTGGGTATAAAAGCACCTAAGGATATAGAGATACATAGAAAAGAGATATATGAAAATATAAAGGCTGAAAACAAAGATGCAGCTAAGTCCGCGTCAATAGATTTCTATGAATTGGGTGAGTTATTTAAAAAGTCTGGGCTTTAGTTTGATGTGAGAATAAAGCTTAGATTTTATATAATAAAAAATACAGGGGATAGAGGTGAAAGAATGGATACTGATACTGTAGATTTAGTTTTTGCTAAAGAAGATTCAATTCCATTGAATAAGAGAGAACAAGAAGCTTGGAAGGTAATTATTGCTGATGATGAGGAGGGGGTACACCAGATTACCAAAATGGTTCTTAGTGATTTTGAGGTGTTTGGAAGGAAAATTGAGTTTATTAGCACCTTTTCAGGAGAGGAGACAAGGAAAGCAATAAGTGATAACCCAGATACTGCACTTATACTGCTGGATGTAGTTATGGAGACAGATGATGCAGGTCTTAAAGTAGCTAAATACATAAGAGAAGATTTAAAAAACAACCTAGTTAGAATAGTACTTAGAACAGGTTATCCTGGACATGCACCTGAAAGAAGGGTGATAATAGACTATGATATAAATGATTATAAGGAAAAAACAGAGTTGACTTCTCAAAAGCTTTTTACAACTGTTGTTACAGCCCTTAGATCATATAAGGACATTTTAGTCATAGAAGAAAACAGAAGGGCATTAGAGAGGCTTATTGAATCTTCCCCTAAAATTTTTGAGCTTCAATCCTTAGGCAAATTCGTATCTGCAGTATTATCTCAGATGATTTCCATAATGAACCTAAGCAAAAATACTTTATTTTATAGTACAGCAGGATTTGCAGCTACAAAGGATTTAACTACAGGGGATTTTAAAATTTTAGCAGCTTCAGGAAACTACTTAAATGAGGTCCAAAAAAGTATTAGAGAAGCTTTAAAGCCTAGCATTTTATCTTTTGTAGAAAAGGCGTTAACTAAAAAAGAAAATATTTTTGAAGATGGTAGATATGTAGCATACTTTAGAAGTAAGAATGGAGCAGAGAATATTATTTATACAGAAATAAATAAAGAGCTTAATGCCTTAGATAAGAACCTAATAAATCTGTTTTGCAACAATGTTTCCATAGCCTTTGATAATCTGTATTTAAATAAAGAAATAGAGGATACTCAGAAAGAAATAATCTACGCCTTAGGAGAGGTTACTGAAGGTAGATCCACAGAGATAGGGAATCATATTAAAAAGGTATCGGAGTATTGTGAACTATTAGCTTCTAAATATGGCCTACCTGAAGAAGAAGTAGAGATAATTAAAATAGCTTCTCCAATACATGATATTGGAAAGATAGTTGTACCAGATGCTATACTAAATAAGCCTGGAAAGTTAACACCAGAGGAATTTGAAATAATTAAACAGCATCCAATGAAAGGCTATGAGCTTCTAAGTCGTTTTAATAGGAAGATTCTAAAGATTGCAGCAATTATATCTAGGGACCATCATGAAAAATATGATGGGACAGGCTATCCACAGGGGCTAAAAGGAGAAGGAATACATTTATATGGTAGAATAGCATGTGTAGCTGATGTTTTTGATGCTCTTACTTCTAAAAGAGTATATAAGGATGCTTGGGCAATAGATGATGTACTAGGTTACTTTAAAAAGGAAAGAGGAGGACATTTTGATCCTAAGCTAGTAGATATTCTAATAGATAACATAGATGAATTCCTAGATATCAAGGAAAAAGCTGAAAGAGCCTAGGGGTGATAAAGTTGATAAAAAAAACATCCCTATTTATAAGTCTTTGCTTAATAACTCTATCCATATTTAATTATTCCTACGGAATAGCTGAAAACTATGACTTAAAGAAAGATGTACTAGTTATTAATTCTTACAATAAGGGCTTAAAGTGGACAGATGATATAGTCCGTGGAATAGAATCTATACTACAAGACAAGGCAAACATATATGTAGAGTATATGGATGCAAAGAGAATAGACAATGAAGAATATCATGTAATGCTAAGAGATATATTTAGCCATAAGTTCAAAAACTATTCTTTTGATACCATAATCACTTCTGATGTAAATGCTCTTGCCTTTATGGCTAAATATGGTGTGGAAATATTTCCAAATACCCCATTGGTTTTTTGTGGGGTTGATGCTGTAGAGATACCTGAAGCTCTTCCACCACATACAACTGGGGTCATGGAAACCATAGATATTAAGGAAAATTTAGAGCTAGCCCTATCTCTTCACCAGAAAGCAAAAAGCATACTTGTAATTAGCGACAGCAATGAAACAGGAAAAAACAATAGAGCTGAAGTAGAAGCTTTAAGCCTTCTATATAAGGACTTGTCTTTTCAATATGTTACAGAACTTTCAATGGATGAAATAATCGAAAAAGTAAGCAAATTGGGACAAGAAACTATAATATTAGCACTTTCTTATGTAAAAGATAGTCAAGACAACATATTTAGCTTTCAAGACGTAGCTAAAATCATATCCTCAAATACTAAAGCACCATTTTATAGTACATGGGACTTTTATATAGGAAGTGGAAGTATAGGAGGATATGTAGCTAGCGGTTTTTATCAAGGAGAAAAAGCAGGAGAATTGACATTAAAAATACTAGAAGGAGAAAGTGCAGAAGACATACCTATTGTAGAAAAAAGCCCTAACAAATATATTTTTGACTATGAAAAGTTAAGAGAGTTTGATATAAGAGAACAAGACCTGCCAAAAGACTCTATTATTGTAAACAAGTCCCCATCCTTTTATGAAGAATACAAGCTTATTGTAAATATTACAGTTAGCTTCTTGGTATTTTTAATTATTGTAATCATATTCTTGCTATTAAATATTTCAAAGAGAAAAGCAATAGAAAAGGATTTGCTCATAAAGACAAAAGAAATCAGAGATTTAAATACAAACCTAGAAAATAGAATAGAGGAAAGGACATTAGAGCTTAGTCAGTCAAATGATAAACTAAAGGAAACCTTAGACCTACTTAAGGAAACTCAAAGCTATCTCATAGAAAGAGAAAAAATAAGTGCTTTAGGAGACCTAGTTGGTGGTGTGGCTCATGAAATAAATACACCTATAGGAATTGCCCTAACAGGTGCTACTTACTTAGTTGAAAATACTAGAGAAATTGTAGAAAAGCTAAGCAATAATACTTTAAAAAGAGCAGAGCTTGAGCAGTTTCTGTCTACCGCCACAGATACCAGCCATATCATTCAATCACATATGAACCGTGCATCAAAGGTAATTAGAAGCTTTAAACAGATAGCTGTTGACCAATATACTGGTGATCTACAAACATTTAATTTAAAAAAATATGTAGAGGATGTAATCCTAAGTCTTCATCCAGAGCTTAAGAAGACAAAGATATCCATGGATATAATGGGAGCTGATGATATAGACATAACCACATATCCCGGTGACATTGCCCATATACTGACTAACCTAATAATGAATACCTTATCCCATGGCTATGAGGAATACGAGGAAGGTAAGATAATTATTGAGCTAGACAAGTCACCTAAGGAAGTGACTATACGCTACAAAGACTTCGGTAAAGGAATCAACAATAAAAACCTAAAGAAAATTTTTGAGCCTTTTTACACTACAGCCAGAGGAAAGGGTGGAACAGGCTTTGGATTAAGTATTGTCTATAATCTAGTGACTCAAAGGCTAAAAGGAACTATCATATGTGAAAGTGAGGAAGGAAAGTATACAGAATTTATATTGACTATTCCAGCGGATTTAAACGCAATCCAATCAGAGAAAACAAATTTATAAAAAGTACTAAAGTTTTTTTACTACATGTCCGATAAAATATATGATAGCAAATATAAAAGCTTATAACTCTGGCCAGAGTTAAAAAAATCTTGGCAAGGATGCCAAATCAAAAACAAAATTCAAGGAGGAAGAAAAATGAGAATAGCTAATAACTTAATGGCAGTTAACACTCACAGACAATTAAATATCACTACTGGATACCAAACAAAATCAATGGAAAAATTATCATCAGGTTTAAAAATCAACAGAGCAGGAGATGACGCAGCTGGTCTATCAATCTCTGAAAAAATGAGAAACCAAATCAGAGGACTTCAACAAGCATCATCAAATGCACAAGATGCTATATCTTTAATCCAAACAGCTGAAGGTGCTTTAACAGAAACTCATAACATTCTTAAGAGAATGAGAGAGTTAGTAGTTAAGTCAGGTAACAAAGGAACTATGACAGAAGACGAATTTTCTGCAATACAAGATGAAATCAATCAACTTAACACTGAACTTAGTGGTATAGCACAACGTACAGAGTTTAATGGTAAGAAACTACTTAATGGAGACTATACAGATCAAGTTTTCCAAATAGGAGCAAACTCTGGACAAACTGCAACATTATCAATAGGCAATCTAGGTGCGACAGAATTAGGCGTTCACGATATAGATGTTGAAGATGCTAGTGCAACAATTTCTGGTATGCTAGGCAAAGTTAATGCTGCTATAAGTACTGTATCAGAAGAAAGATCAAAATTAGGTGCTATGCAAAACAGACTTGAATACACTATCAAGAACTTAGATAATGCTGCAGAAAACCTACAAGCTGCAGAATCAAGAATTAGAGATACAGACATGGCTAAGGAAATGGTAGAATTCACTAAACAAAACATTCTACAACAAGCTGCTCAAGCTATGTTAGCTCAAGCTAACCAAGCTCCTCAAGGAGTACTTCAATTACTTAGATAATTGAACATGACTTTGAATAAAAGAGTTAGGGAAAAATTCCCTAACTCTTTTTGCATATATGAATTTAAGCTTTTCCTAGTTCTTGTCGATAATAATAAGAAGGATTGTCGAAAAGACAACAATTTTGGAGGTATAAGATGAAAGTTTATATATTAGACAAAGTAATAGAATATAACAACGATAAGAGTTCTATTGAAAGCATGTTTCAAGAAATAGACAATATACTAGACAAATCTAATCGTTTTTTTAGCCACCTGTTAGTTGATGGTTTAGAAGTATATGGAGATTATTATGATTACTTTATTGATAATATTAGAAATATAAAAGAAGTAAAAGTAGTTGCAAGTACATTAACAGAACTAGTCCAAAACATAATGATATCAACAGTTGATTATATAAATAGGGCTATACCAGAAGTGGATATACTTTCAAACGAGTTTTATAAAACACCAAGTGAACAATCATGGGCTAAGTTTTCAGACCTTTTAGAAGGAATTGCTTGGATTATGGATTCCTTTAATGCTATAGATACGAATGGAAGACTAAAGGAACTAGTTTCTAGCTATGAGGAATGGAATAACTACGCTAAGGACATATATTCATTACATGAATTACTTAGAGACCTTGAGGAAGTCATGAAGAATCAAGATACAGTTTCAATGGGTGACATATTGTCATATGAGATAAATCCTTTATTAAAAAATATTAAAGAAAAACTTGAAGGACTTGTATCTAAGGGGGCAAGTTAGGATGCTTTTAGCTGACAATATTACTATACTTAAAAAGGTGTTCCCTTTAACTTGGGCAAGTATAAAAAAAGTAGAAAACAATCTAGATAAAAACCTAGTAAAATTAGAGTCTACAAAAAATGGACAAAAAACCCTATTGATTAATAAAGAAGATAAATCTATATACATGCACAGTAAATATAACCCTATTAGAGAAGTAGATACTATTGTGGAAGAATATAAAAATATTGAACCAAATAGTAGTGTTATTTTTTATGGAGCAGGCTTAGGCTATCATATAGATACTTTTTTAGAGAAATATCCTGATGTAAACTATTATATCTATGAACCTATTCCAGAGATATTGTATGAATATTTATCTAATAAAGAGATAAAAGATCTGCCTTCAAAAAGATTAAAAAATATAGTCACTACTACAGGTAAACAGATTATATCCATATTCTTAAATGAAGTTATTAATAAATCAACAGGCAAGATAGAACTAGTTACTTTACCTATACACAAACAGCTTTTTCCTGAAGAATACAAGGAGTTTCTTCAATTATATAAAGAAATAGTAAAAGGGAAAATGACTAATATAGCAGCAGAGAACATATTCCAAAAACGATGGATTTTAAACAGTATGAAAAATTTCAAAGAAGTGCTGTCTACACCTAATATAATGGTAGAGAAAAAAGGACAATTTAAAGGGAAAACTGCTTTACTAGTAGCAGCAGGTCCTTCACTAAATGAGGAATTAGAGAATATTCGATATATAAAAGAAAATGGGTTAGCCTACATATTTAGTGTAGGAACTACTGTGAATACTTTAATTAATAACAATATATATCCAGACGCAACTACTACCTATGATCCAAAGCAGATAAATCAAATTGCAGTAAAGAAGATTAAGGAAAATGGAATAACGGAAATACCGCTAATTTTTGGTTCTAGCGTTGGCTATGAAACTATAGAAAACTATCCAGGCAAAAAGTATCATATGCTCACAAACCAAGATACGGTTTCAAGTTTTTATGCAAGGACTATGAATAATAAGCCTATAGCAAGAGTTTATGATGCACCTACTATTTCGGTTATTACTTTACAATTACTTTATAATTTAGGATTTAGCACAGTCATATTAGTAGGACAAAACTTAGCATATCTAGGAAGTAAAAGATATTCTTCAGGTTCTGTAAATAGAACTGAATTGAATGAAAAAGAGAAGGAAAAAGCAATAACTATTAAAGATGTCTATGGTAATGAAACACTTACTAACTCTAGTTATATCTCTATGAAAGAACAGTTAGAATTTTATATAAGAATATTTGAAGATATGAGAGTAATAAATTCAACTAAAGGTGGAGCACATATAAATGGAACTACTTTTATAGAGTTAAGTGATGTGATTGGTACACATTTAACTAATAAAATAGTAGAAAAGGATTGGCTTGAGTGTAAACTAACAGAGTATGACATTGATTACTTAAGTTCCCAATCAAAAAAAATGGACAAGGAATATGAACATGCCTTAAAATTGATTAAAGAGTATTATAAGGTTATAGAAAGCATAAAAACATTTATTAATAATAAAAACTATAGCCAAGCAGAAAAAATGTATAGTAAGCTAGATAAAGTTTTTTCAAAAATAGAGAATAATAGTTTCTTTACCACTTTTATTATTCCTAGAAATAGAGTAATCTATAAAGCGTTAGTAGATAGTATTGATAGCTTAAATGAAGAAAAGGATAAAGCTCTTAAGGGGAATAGAATAATTAATAGTTTTAAAAATTTTATGGATTTATGTAAAGATGATATAGATGATTTGCTACCAGCATATGAAGAATTAAAAAATAATATACAAGAATATATTAATTCTACTTGTTAGGGGGAAAAGAGTATGTTAAATGACAAATCAATACTCATAACAGGAGGAACAGGTTCATTTGGACAAAAGTTTATAGAGATGATATTAGAAAGATATAATCCCTCAAGAATTGTAGTGTATTCAAGAGATGAATTTAAGCAAGATGTAGTGAGAAAGAAATTTTTCTCTAAGCTATCAAAAGAGCAGTTTTCTAAATTAAGGTTTTTTATAGGTGACGTCAGAGATAAAGACAGATTATATAGAGCTTTTAAAGGGGTAGATTATGTAATACACGCAGCAGCTATGAAGCAAGTACCTGCATGTGAATATAATCCTTTTGAAGCTATAAAGACTAATATTCATGGGGCTCAGAATGTTGTAGATGCGGCTTTAGACTGTGATGTAAAGAAGGTAGTAGCGCTTTCTACTGATAAAGCAGTTAATCCTATAAATCTTTATGGCGGTACAAAGCTTGTATCAGATAAGCTTTTTATATCAGCCAATGCATATTCAGGTGGGAAGGGTACCATATTTTCAGTAGTTAGGTATGGAAATGTGGCAGGTAGCAGAGGCTCAGTGATACCTTTTTTTAAGGAATTAATAGAAAGTGGAGCAAAAGAACTGCCAATTACAGATTTTAGAATGACTAGGTTTTGGATTACATTGGAGGAAGGTGTAGAGTTAGTATTTAAGGCTTTAGAAGAGTCAAAAGGTGGAGAAACCTATATATCTAAAATTCCTTCATTTAAGATTACAGATTTAGCAAAAGCCATGCTACCTAATGTTATACTTAATGAAGTGGGCATAAGAGAAGGAGAGAAGTTAGATGAGGTTATGATAACTAAAGATGATTCGAGATATACTTATGAGTATGAAAAGCATTATATAATTTATCCTCATTTTGACTGGTGGAACTCTAAAAAATTTTTTACTAATGGAGGGCGACCGCTACAAGAAGGATTTGAATATAATTCTGGAACAAATATTGACTGGTTAAGTATAGAAGAATTGAGGAAACTTCTATATAAAATTAATATGATGCCATTCTCAAGTGATTATTTAAAGGAAATAGCAGTAACTGAAGAAAAATGAAAATATATGTGTAAGGATTGAAGTGAATGGAAAAACAAGAGTTAATAGAAATGGAGAGATTATTTGATAAGTTATATCCAATCTGTAGAAGCATTACTGGGGATGGATTAAGAAACTCTTTAAATATATTGAGCACTTATATGCCACTAGAAATTTTAAGCTTTAAAACAGGTGAAAAAGTCTTAAACTGGGAAATACCTCAGGAATGGCTGATACGTGATGCATGGATAAAAGATGAATATGGAAAGAAAATATTAGATTTTAAGGAAAGTAGTTTGCATGTCATAAACTATTCAGAACCAATAAATAAAGAATTTACACTAGAGGAATTAGCATCTTATATTCATACAAAACCTAACTTACCAAATGCAATCCCCTATGTAACATCATATTATAAAAAAAGATGGGGGTTTTGCATGGAACATTCGAAACTTACTGAATTAAAACCAGGTAAATATTATGCTTTTATTAATAGTGAATTTAGAGATGGAGAGCTAAATCTTGGGCATGCATTTATAGATGGAAATAGCAGCAAAGAAATATTAATTTCTTCGTATATATGCCATCCGTCAATGGCAAACAATGAGCTCAGTGGTCCAATGGTATTAGCTTTTTTATACAATAGAATACTAAAATGGGAAAAAAGAAATTTTAAATATAGATTTGTCATCAATCCAGAAACCATAGGAAGTATAGCTTATTTATCGAGATATGGTAGTGATTTAATGCAAAACATGTATTCGGGAATTGTTCTCACATGTTTGGGTGGAGATGTATGCTTAAACTACAAGGAGTCTAGACGAGGAGATTCACCAATAGATAAAATCACGAATCATTTGTTTAATCATGATACCCCAAAGGGATTTATTAGGGAATTTACCCCAGTTCATGGGTCAGATGAAAGACAATACTGTTCTCCAGGTTTTAATTTACCTGTAGGGCAGTTTGCACGATTGGTATATGGAAGTTATAAAGAATACCATACATCCTTAGATAATAAAGAACTAATGGGGATAGAAAATCTTATAAAAAGCTTAGATGAAATCGAGTTGATTTTAAAGGCTAATGAATATAATGGATACTATATAAACTTGTACCCATATGGTGAAATTAAATTAGACCAATA
This sequence comes from Proteiniborus sp. DW1, assembly GCF_900095305.1. Classification (NCBI taxonomy): domain Bacteria; kingdom Bacillati; phylum Bacillota; class Clostridia; order Eubacteriales; genus Proteiniborus; species Proteiniborus sp. DW1. Next base: position 24,106 of record NZ_FMDO01000007.1, read on the forward strand.
CGGGTTATATCCTGATATGAATGGACCATTAGCAAGTAAATATTCTAATAATGTAAATATTAGTGGAAGACAAGAGCTTAACTATATACTTATGATTTTAAATTACTCAGATGGTGAACATACATTATTAGATATAGCAGATAAGTGCAAGTGTTGTATACTTGATTTAATAGATATTGTAGATAAGCTGAAAAGAAAAGGTGTGTTAGAAGGACCATATTTTGAAAAAAGGAGCTTGAAGATATGAGAGTTCTATTTTTAACAGGTAGCCATCCAAGACATTTGTATATCGCAAAAAAGCTAGAAGGTGTAGGACTTCTTAGTGGATTAATTATTGAAAAAAGAGAAAGCTTTGTACCAAAACCGCCAGATGGACTATTAGATATAGATAGAGAGAATTTCATAAGGCACTTTAAGGAAAGACAAGAGGCAGAAGAAAAGCACTTTGGCAGATTTACATATGAAGATTTTGGTGAAAATATTGATAAAGCAATCATTAATGTAGATGAGTTAAATAGTGAAAAACTAAAACAATGGATTATAGATTTTAAGCCTGATATAGTTTTCTCTTATGGTATACATAAATTATCTAATGATATATTACAGATATTGCCTCAAAGCTCTTTCAATATTCATGGGGGACTATCACCTTGGTATAGAGGAAATATAACATTATTTTGGCCATTTTATTTTTTAAAGCCTAATTGGGCAGGGATGACCATTCACTACCTAAATGATAAAATTGATGGTGGAGATATCATACATCATTCAATACCTGAATTAAATAAAGGAGATGGCATACACGATGTAGCTTGTAAGGCTGTATTAAAAGTGGCAGAAGATTTAATTAATATAATAAATATTATAAAAGAAGGAAAAAGAATAGATGGTGTAAAACAAGGTTCATTTGGCAAGGTATTTAATAGTTCAGATTGGAAACCTCAACATTTAAGACTAATTTATAACGCATTTAATAATGATATTGTAGATAGATTTTTAGATGGGGAGCTAGGTTATGATGAACCTAAGCTAATAAAGGCATTTTAGTACTGGAGGAAGACAAATGAAACCAGCTATGTTAGGAGGCACTCCTATAAGAAAAGAACCACTACCCTACGCAAGACAGTATATAGATGACGATGATTGTTTAGCAGTGAATATAGTATTAAAATCAGACTATTTAACTACAGGACCAAAGGTTAAGGAATTTGAAGAAATAATAGCAGATTTTGTAGGTGCTAAATATGCAGTTTCATTTTCCAATGGCACTGCTGCACTACACGGAGCATGTTATGCTGCTGGAATTGACAAGGGAGATGAGGTGATTACTACTCCTATAACCTTTGCAGCTTCAGCAAATTGCGTACTATATTCAGGGGGAGATCCTGTATTCGCAGACATTGATGAATATACGTTTAATATAGATGTAAATGAAATAGCTAAAAAGATTACTAACAAAACCAAAGCAATAATTCCAGTGGACTATACTGGACAAGCAGTAGATATTGACAGGATAAAAGAACTAGTAAGAGGCACAGAGATTGTAATTATAGAAGATGGAGCACATTCATTAGGGACTAAATATAAGGGCACTAGAGTAGGCGGATTAGCAGATATGACCATGTTTAGCTTTCACCCAGTAAAGACTGTAACTACTGGAGAAGGTGGCATAATCACTACGAATAATGAGGAGTATTACACAAGACTAATAAACTTTAGATCTCACTGTATCACAAGAGATATTAACCAGCATGCTGATAAAGAGGTAGGTGGCTGGTACTATGAACAGCTTGACCTAGGATATAACTATAGAATGACTGACATTCAAGCAGCTCTTGGAATTAGTCAGATGAATAAAATAGATTGGTTCATAAATAGACGAAGAGAGATTGTAAAGAAATACAATGAAGCATTTAAGGACTTGGATGGAGTAATTCTACAGAAAAATGCTGATTTTTCGGATACAGTGAATCATTTATATGTGATAAAACTAGACTTGAATAAGCTCAAAGCTAATAGAAAAGAAATATATAATGCGTTGATTGCTGAGAATATTGGAGTAAATGTACACTATATACCAGTATATTGGCATCCATATTATCAAAAGCTAGGGTACAAAAAAGGTCTATGTCCTAAGGCAGAAGAGTTATATAATTCAATATTTACAATTCCGTTATTTCCAGCTATGACGGATAATGATGTAGAAGATGTAATTAATGGGGTTTATAAAATAATAAATTATTATAGAAGATAAAGAGGGATAGCATGAGAATACTTCTTACAGCAATAGGAAAGAGAGTACAATTAATTAAGCATTTAAAGAAAATAAACTATGTAGTGGGAGTAGACTCAGGAGACTTAGCACCTGCCAAATTTTTCGTAGATTCTTTTTTTAAGGTTCCACCATGTAATGATAAGGAATATGTTAATGTAATTCTGAGTATATGTAAGAATGAAAAAATAGACATGCTAATACCCCTATACGAAAAAGAATTTTTAATTCTTGATAGTAACAGACATAAATTTAAGGAAGTAGGTACTTTTCTTTTATTAAGTGATAGTTCTGTTTTAGAGATATGTAATGATAAATGGAATACCTTTAATTTTTTTAAAGAGAATAATATAAATACACCTAAGACATATTTGCTAGAAGAAATAAAAGAAAATCAAAATATAACTATTAGTTATCCTGTAATAATTAAGCCTAGAGATGGAATGGGAAGCAGAGGAATATTTTATGCCAATAATAGAGATGAATTACTCCATACTATTTCAAGCTTAAGTGGCTACATAATTCAAGAAAAGGTAGAGGGAACTGAATATACCCTTGATATTTTTTGTGATTTTGATGGACAGGTTATATCTATAGTTCCAAGACAACGACTTGAGGTAAGGGCAGGAGAGGTATCAAAGAGTAAGGCAGTAAAAGACATTAGACTGATAGATGTTGCTTTAAATTTGGTAAATAAATTGAATTCAAGTAAAGGATACAAAGCCATTGGGCCAATGAACATACAATGTATCGTTGACAAAAATGGTGAAATAAAGTTTATAGAGATTAATCCAAGATTTGGCGGAGGAGTTCCACTATCTTTTGAAGCAGGAGTGGATTATGGACAAATTCTATGTGATTTGATTTCGGGTAAAAAGATTGAACCTTTTATTGGTGGATTTGAAGAATTGACTATGCTGAGATTTGATGATGCAGTATATATTAAGTAAAGGTGAAGACATGATAAAGGTAATACTACTTGACTTAGATGACACTTTATATAATGAAAGAGATTTTGTATTTAGTGGCTTCAATGAAGTAGCTAAATATTTAAATGAAAAATATAGTTTAGAGAAAAATAATCTTTATAAGGATATTTTAGATATTTTCCAAGAAAAAGGAAGGGGTAAGATATTTAATATATTATGTGAAAAGTATAGTCTAGAAGAAGATATTGAAAGCCTAGTAGATATATATAGAAATACTGTACCTAATATTAAATTATATGACGATGCACTTTATATGCTAGAGAATTTGAAGGATAAATATAAGCTAGGACTAGTAACGGATGGTAAGAATACAGTTCAATGGAATAAGATAAAGGCATTAGATATTGAAAAATATATGGATAAGATAATTGTAACCGATGATTTAGGAAGGGATTGTTGGAAGCCTAGCACTAAGCCATTTATACTCATGATAGAACATTTTGGAGGTGCTCCAGAGGAATATATCTATATAGGAGACAATCCTAACAAGGATTTCATAGGGTGTAAAAAACTAGGAATGAGTACTATTAGAATAATTAGAGAAGCTGGAGATCATATGAATACTTTTTTAGGCGAGGAATATGAAGCAGAATTTAATATAAAATCATTATTAGAACTAGAAAACATACTTAAACTTTTAGAATAAAGGGTGAAGGCATTATGAAAGTTCTTTGCATAGTACAGGCTAGAATGGGATCAGAAAGGTTACCAGGTAAGGTGATAAAGCCTATTTTGGGAAAGCCTATGATTTTGTACACATTAAATAGATTAAAAAGAAGTAAATACGTAGATGAAATAGTATTAGCCACTTCAACTAATGAAATAGAAGAACCATTAGTTCAGATTGTTAGGCAAGAGGGTTACAATATCTTTAGAGGAGACGAAAACAATGTCCTTAAAAGATATGTAGATGCATATAAGGAATTTGGTGGAGATGTAATAGTTCGTGTCACTGGAGATTGTCCGTTGATAGATCCTCAAATAGTAGACAATGTGATTTCTCATTATTTAATATATGATTATGACTATGTAAGATTAGATGTACCAGATACATTTATTAGGGGATTTGATGTAGAAGTATTTTCTGCTGAGGCCTTAGAAAGGACTTATGATGAGGTAAATAAGAGCAGTGAAGAGCAATATAAGGAACATGTTACTTTATATATGTATAAAAATAAAGATAAATTTAAAGTTGGATATGTTAAAGGGGATGAGTTGTATAATAAGAATTATAGGCTTTGTGTAGATACAGTAGGGGATTTTGAGGTAGTGTGTAAAACTTATGAATATTTTAAAGATGAGTATATAGGGGCTAAGGATGTAGTTGAGTTTTTAGATAAGAATATTGAGTTGGTTAAAATAAACATGAATATAATGCAGAAAAAGTAAATTATATATGAAGAGCCCAATTTGAAAATAGAATTGTGGAAATTGCATATTTAACTTTTTAATAAGAAGACCTCTATATATTGTATATTCAAAGTAAACAATACACCATATACAGCTGTTTTGATTTAGGATTTTGAATTATGTAATTTCTTCATTTAATAGTTGTGGATAGAGAATTTTAAGATAGATTATAGCGTTGGAACGGAATTTTAAGGATAAAGTGAGATTAGAACAAAGAAAGAATTGCTAAAAATACGGAACTGGCTAGCTTTCCTGATAATAGTAACTATCTGGTTAAAAAAACTGAGGGAGAAGGAGTCATACCTTTTGTTGCCAATAATGCTGATAATAAAGTAGGAAAATTGTATTAATATCAATAGACTTAGGATATTATCCAATTTAGGAAATATTAAAAAAGGTAAAGATACGAATATATACATTTCTTCACAGTACTATATGGCGATATATATAAGTTAAAAAGACTGGACTTTAAAAATGTTTTTATGTTTAGAAAATTTAGGTATATATAGTAGTAGTTTTCATAATAATTGGATGAAAGAGAGCTAAGCTTTAATTGGAGAATAAAGCCAATATACTTTATAAGGAGACATCTAAAATTGTTATTAAAATAAATAGTAAAATTAGGGATGGATATATTTTTAATATGATAAAGACTGAGAATATAAAATCAGTGTTTCTAATTAAACATTAAGAACTGTTAAATACAAAGATAATATTGTATGCTCAAACTTTTAGAGATGATAAAAAAATATAATTATATCTTAAGGATATTTTATTAAAGTGATAACAAAATTAAAAAAAGTAGGTGAAATCATTTGAATATAGCAGTGATATTAGCTGGTGGAACAGGTAGCAGAATGGGCATAGTGGACAAACCCAAACAATTTATTGATATATATGGGAAGCCAATTATAGCTTACACCCTGGAAGTATTTGACAATCATCCTGAGATAGATTGTATTGCAGTTGTCTGCCTTAAAGAATGGATGGATGATTTAAGAATATTATTGAGGAAGCATGAAATTAATAAAGTTAAATGGATTGTAGATGGGGGACAAACTAGACAGGAATCAGTATATAATGCTATCAATACTCTTTCAAATGAATACAAAGATAACGATATTTTAATTATACATGATTCAGTTCGCCCATTAGTTAGTCATAAAATAATCAGCAGTAATATAAGCGGGGCAAAAGAATTTGGAGCTGTAAATACAGTGATACCAAGTGCAGATACTATAGTTAAAAGCATAGATGGAGATACAATAAAAGAAGTTCCAGCTAGAAGTGAATTGTTTGTTGGACAAACTCCTCAAAGCTTTAAGTTTTCTTTAATTAGAGAGGCACATGATAATGCAATTAAGCAAAATAACCTTAACTCTACTGATGACTGTCAATTAGTTTTGGGTCTTGGACAGAAAGTACATCTAGTTATGGGTGAAAAATTAAATTTTAAGATTACTTCTTTTGATGATTTACTTTTGTTAAAAGCAATCATCAAACTTGGAAATACGGAGATGATATAATGCTTGGGAAAAGCTTTAAAATAGTTGAACCTAGAAGATTTGACTTATATATTGAGAATGTTATATGTTCCCAAGATGAAGCAATAGTTAAGATAGATTATGCAGCTATATGTAAAGCTGATTTAAGATATTATTTAGGTTCCAGAGATAAGAAGGTATTAGGATTTAGATATCCAATGAATCTTTTACATGAAGGCGTAGGAACTATCTTGTTGGATAAGTCAAATAGATTTAAACCTGGTGATAAAGTTGTTCTAGTTCCTAATATTGTACCTAAAAAAAACCAATGTGAACATTGTGTTTGTGAAATACAAGAATTGGGCGAAAACTATTGCCCTAAAGCGAAATTTGCTTCTAGCAATTATAATGGATTTGCAAGAGAATACGTAAATTATCCAACTACTAATCTAATAAAAATTTCTGATAGCATAGACATAGAAATTGCTGTTTTTTTAGAATTAGTTTCTGTAGCATTAGCAGCATATAGAAGAACAGAATTGAATGATAATGGAACTATTGGAATTTGGGGAGATGGAATTTTAGGATATATTTTAAGTGCAACATTAAAGCAAATTCACAACAAAGGAAGAATAGTTGCTATTGGAAAGCATGAACAGAAGCTTAAACAATTTCCGGTTGAAAAATATTACTTAATAGGAGATAAAGAAATAGCAGATGAAAATATATCAGCTGCATTTGAATGTGTTGGAGGAAGTTCTTCAGGATTTGCTATTAATGAGATAATAGATAACTTAAGAGTTGGCGGGAAGTTAGTTTTGACTGGTGTAGCTGAAAGCCTAGTAGAAATTAATACTAGGAAGGTTTTGGAAAAAGGTTTATCTATGTATGGCGTTACAAGGAGTCAGGTAGTGGATTTTAAAAATGCAATTAATCTTTTTAAGAATATTGACTTTAGAATAGATATATCAAAGTTGATAATAGATATAATTGAAATAAACACTATTACAGATTTTTATAATGCTTTTGAATCGGAATTAAATAGCAAAAAATTTGGGAAAAACATCCTGCATTTTAATTTCTAATCTAGGGGAGCTAAATAAGCAACTATTATTGGAGGTTATAATTGAGTATGGAAAAAATGTTTAACAAAAAATTGGAATTATTTATTGATAAATACGAATATATGAAGAAATTTTTTTACTTCTCTAAAAATGGGATAAATGAGTATTTGCTAAGTAAAATAGATTTAAATGACAAAGTGGCTATATGGGGAGCCGGTGAACATACAGAAAAGTTGTTACAACTTATTAATATTGAAAATATAAACATTTTATGTTGCGTTGATAAATCTAAAGAAAAACGAGGTTTGTATATTGAAGGGATAAGAATAGTACAACCATGTGAAATAAAAGATTACAAAATAGACACCATAATCATATCCTCCTATTCCTTTAGAAAAGAGATAAGAGAAGAAATTAATAAGCTAAGTTCAATGTATAAAATAGTAGATTTTTATGACAAATACGACTTGGGATTTCCATTTTTTTATAAATATCTAAATGCGAATACAATGTTAATTGCAATTACTGTTATATCTATTTTTAATGATATAAAAGCTATGGGATATAAAGTAGATAAAGAAAATGAGAAAAAGGTAATTGAAATTATTGCACAAAATAATTTTGACATAGAAGATATTAAACGAAAAAATGGTGTACTTAATAGAAACTTACTTCACAAACATGAAGACAATTATGATGAAGGAAGTAAGATTAAAGTAGATTTCTTTTTTCAATATCCTCAAGGATGGACTTCTTTAGAAACAGTTTGGAAGTCATTTAATGAGGATAATAGATTTATAGCTAGATTAATACAAGTTCCATTTCTTCAAGAATTTAAAGATATATTTAGCGATGATAGTAGAAAATTTCTTTTAGATTCTAATATTCCATTTATACCATGGTATTTATATGATATTGATGAAGAAAAGCCAGATATTGTGTTTTATCAAAGTCCTTATGATGAATTAAGACCTAAAGAATTTTCTTCTAGGGAAATTTATAGAAAAACTCGAATAGCTTATATCCCTTATGCCCTTGAAATTGGAGGAGGTGATTTAAACTATAGATTACAGTTTAATTTATTTCTTCATAACAACGCATGGATGATTTTCGCTCGTTCCAAGAGACATAAAGAAATGTATAGAAAATATTCATCAAACAAAGGAAAAAACGTGGTAGTTACTGGGCATCCTAAAATAGACGCGATTTATAAACTAAAGGATTTTAATGTAGATAGAGAAATGGCTAAAATGGTTAAAGGTAGAAAGGTTTTTATCTGGAATCCGCATTTTAGCATTGGCTCTGATCCTTTATCAAATTGGTCAACTTTTAATATCTGGAAAGATATAATTTTGGATATATTTGAAAAAAGGCAAAATTGCTTTCTTATAATTAGGCCTCATCCTTTATTGTTGGAGAGACTAGATAAAGAATGTGAAGAATCAATACCTAAAGTAAAGGAGTTTAAAGATAGAATTAGCAAAATGGGGAATGTATATATAGATAGGAACTTCGACTATAGACATTCTTTTGCAATATCTGATGCATTACTTAGCGATGCTTCTTCATTTTTATTAGAATATTTAGCTACATATAAACCTATAATGTATTTACCTAATAAAAATGGACCTTCTTTAAACGAGGATGGTGATATTGTTGAATATTATTATAAAGCATATGAACGAAAGGATATTGAAGAATATGTTGACATGGTGGCTAATGGATTTGATACTATGAAAGATATTAGAACATCTAAAATTGAAGAATATCTTGGTATTGTTGATGGAAAAGTTGGCGAAAGAATAAAAAATTGTGTACTAGAAAAATATGATTTTGAGAATGTAAGTATTTAAATCAAGAGTTTAACTTAGGAGGACAAGAATAGTATGGACAAACCGCTTGTTTCAGTTATTATTCCAGCATATAATCATGGAAAGTATATAGAAAATTGTTTAGATAGTATTATTAATCAAACGTATAATGATATAGAATTAATCATATTAAATGATGGCTCTACAGATGATACAAATGAAAAAATTATCGGTTATGAAAACATACTTAGAAAGCGTTTTAAAAGATATGAGTATATTAATAAAGAAAATGAAGGAGTATGCAAGACTCTAAACCGAGGGATAAATATTTCTAAAGGAGAATATTTAATTATTTTTGCTTCTGATGATATTATGTATCCTGAAAGAATAAGCAGACAAGTCGAATTTTTAGAGCAAAATAAAGAATACGGAATGGTATTTGTAGACGGATATCATATAGAAAGTGATGAATATTTTGATATTAATAATGTAAATACAGATGGGCTATTGTTTTCTAAGAGAATGCAAAATGAATATTTTCATGTTAATGACAGGTATGACAGTGATTTACTATTCACAAGAGACATGGAAAATATGATAGATGATTTATTCGATTTCATGTTACATAATGTATATCTTATGCCTGCGCCAGGAGTGTGCTTTAGGAAAAGTTGTTTTGAAAAAGTAGGCTTGTATGATGAAAATATAGAAAGTGAAGATTTAGATATGTTTATAAGGATGGCTAAATACTATAAATATAGTTTTATTAAAGAGCCTTTAGTATTGCATAGATACCATAAAAATAATTCTGGAAGAAGTCATATAATAGTAGATACATTAAAAAGTTTAATTAATAAATATAGTGAAAGTGATTTGCTAAATGAAGAACAACGAATGATTGTTGTATCGTTGTTCGAAAGGAAATTAGGCATTTTTAAACTTGAAAACATTAACAACAAAATAAAAAACAGAAAAATAATTGTTTGGGGGACAGGCAGTTCATATGAAAATTTCAAAAATACGTACAATATAGAAATAGACTTTTTTATAGATTCTAATCCAAATAAACAAGGTATAATACTAGATAATAAAGAGGTTAGTGCTCCATCAAGGCTGTTGAAAATAAATAAGGATGAATACTATATTCTTGTTCTGAGCCAATTCTATAAGGAAATATATAATGAACTTAAAAAATATGGTTTTCTATATATGAAACATTATTATTAATGTCTAGAAAGATGGTGAATAGTTTGGAGTTAGTAAGCTTTATAATTCCTATATATAACAATGAAAAATTTTTAAAGGAAGCAATAGAGAGTATTATCAGCATTAATTATAGAAACATTGAGATAATAGCTATTGATGATGGAGGTATTGATAATTCTGCTAATATCATAAAGCAGTTCCAAATTAGAGATAATAGAATAAAATTTTTTAAAAACGAAAAAAATATTGGGACTGCAAGGACTTTAAAAAAAGGAATCGAACTTTCAAGAGGAAAATACGTTTTTTTGGCTGCTGCTGATGATGTTTCTTTACCAGATAGGGTAGAGAAATGTCTAAATATTTTCAAGCATAATAGCAAAATAGGGATAATTGCATCAAACGCTATAATAATAGATGAAAATGGTAGAGAAACTGGAGAAGTATTTGCTATAAATAATGATATTCATAATGGAAATGTATGTATAGAACAATTTAAACGTAACTATTGTTTAGGAGCTACAATGGCTATAGTGAATGATAAAAGTATTCTTTTGAAAGAAGAGATGCTTGAATATATAGATGATTATGAAATATCTATTGAATATATACTAAATGGCTATAATATTTTTTTGTGCAGAGATTATTTAGTGAAATATAGAATGCATAATACTAATCAATCAAATAATAGTAGAGTTATATCAGATAAAGCAAAATCTGTTTTAAAAAAATATCAAGATAAAGTTATTACTGATAATCTCAAGTCAAGAGGATATAAAGATAGAGAAATTTTTGTTGCTTTAGGTGTTTCGAATCTTTTTAAAGACAACATTAAGTCAGGGCATAAATATCTTTTAATGGCTTATGAAACAGACTATGAAACTTGCAGTAAAAAGATATTATTTGAAATTAATTTTTATCTTGGAGTTTCATATTACAAGCTTGGCAAACTAAACGAGAGTTTGGAAAGGTTTCGATTGGCATTTAAAATTGACAAATATGATCCATCGCTATTAAATAATTTAGGAGTATTGGAGATTTTGCTATATAGCAATATAGAAGCTAGTAAAGAAATCATAGCGTCTGCATTAACAATATATCCAGGTTATGTAGATGCAAGAAATAATTTGAATAATATTCTTCAAGGGAAGATAGATATTTTAAAAATAACAGAGAGAATTTTAGATGTCCAATTATATAAGAGAGAAAAATATATTGTTTAGTTTTAGAGTTTCTTCATAGTGAAGTTGATTTTTAAGTATCTAGACTATTATTAAACAATGAAAATATAGTTAAAGGTGATTTTAATGAATAACTTAATTAGTTTAAAAAAAATAGGAAATATAGAAAGCGGCTATTTATCATTTTTTGAAGGGAATAGAGATATTCCATTTGACATTAAAAGATTATATTTTATATTTAATGTTCCTCAAGGTAAAAAAAGAGGTATGCATGCACACAAAGAATTAAAACAACTATTATGGTGTTCATATGGAGAAGTAATTATTAAGCTTGACAATGGGAAAATAAAAAAAACTTACTTATTAGATTCACCAGAAAAAGCTTTACTAGTAGGAAGCGGTATATGGAGAGAAATGATATGGAAAAAAGAAGATTCGATTTTATGTGTAGCTGCTTCTGAATATTATAATGAAGATGACTATATAAGAGATTATAATGAGTTTTTAAAGTATGCAAAGGAAGGATATTGGAAAGATGAAAATAAACTTTAATCAACTAGATAGAGGTTATTTAAAACATAAAAATGAATATGATGAAGCTGTTATTACTACTCTTGAATCTGGGTGGTATATTTTAGGTGAACAAGGGCAGAAGTTTGAAAAGAAGTTTGCTGAATTCATTGGAGCCAAATATTGCGTTGGACTCAATTCAGGACTGGATGCATTAACTCTTGCCTTTAGAGCATTGAATATTGGTACTGGAGATGAAGTAATAGTTCCAGCCAATACATATATAGCATCAGTAATAGGTATAACTGAAAATGGAGCAACTCCTGTTTTTGTTGAACCAGATGAATACTATAATGTTGATGTGGACAAAATTGAAGAAAAAATTACTTCTAAGACCAAAGCTATTCTTGCAGTTCATTTATATGGACAAGCTGCGAATTTAAAGAGAATTAAAGAATTAACAGAAAAATATAACTTATATATGATTGAGGACTGTGCACAAAGTCACGGAGCTAAATTTGAAGATAGAACTACAGGAACATGGGGAGATATTGGTTGCTTTAGTTTCTATCCTACGAAAAATTTAGGGGCATTTGGTGATAGTGGTGCTATAGTAACCGATAATGAGGGAATCTATGAAAAAATAAAGATGCTAAGAAATTATGGAAGCAAAGTTAAATATCATAATGAAATTTTAGGAGTAAATTCAAGATTAGATGAAATTCAAGCAGCTTTATTACTAGTTAAGTTGTCACATTATTGTGAAATTAGAAAAGAGAGGGCCTCAATAGCAGAAAGATATATAACTAGAATAAAAAATAAGAATATTGTTTTGCCTCAAATCAGAAATAGAGCAGAACATGTATGGCATTTATTTATTGTACAGACAGAAAATCGAGATAGACTTCAGAAATACTTACTAGATAACGGTATAGTCACTCAAATACATTATCCTATACCACCTCATTTATCTCAAGCATATAAATATTTAGGATATAAAGAAGGAGACTTTCCTATTACAGAGCATCTAGCTAATACAATCATTAGCTTACCTTTATATGAGGGAATGACAGAGGAAGAAATAGATTATATTATTGAAACGATAAATAAATACTGATTTCTGTAGCAATTATTTTAGTACTTTGCTAACTAGTTTTAGCAAATATTATAGGAGTGGATAATAAATATGGATATGAGAGGGATTGAAAGTGTTTTAAATGAATGCGAAAGGTTAAGGGAACTTGTGTATCCAGAAAGTTATATATTGAAGAGATTAAAAGATTCAAGCAATGTTGCTATATGGGGGACAGGAGAACATACTGAACATCTCCTAAAAGTTTTAGACATAGATAAAATTAATTTAAAATGTTTTATAGATTCCAATCAAAGTAAGTGGGGAAAAGAGTTTCATAATTTTAAAATATATCCACCAAAAGCAATTACAGAGCTTCAAATAGATTCAGTAATTATTTCTTCATGCACATATAGTTCTGAAATCAGTGCTCAGATTTTAAGAAATTTTCCTAACTGTAAGTATGTAGATTTATATAGTGAATTAGAGTACAATAGACCGTTTTATTATGTTGTAGATGACCTAAAACCGCTATATGAATTTTACACAGAAACATGTTTGTTGATAAAGATCGATTTGGAAAGTTTAAAAGTATCTATAGATAATGATATGTTAAGGAAATTAGATGAATTTATTGAGGATATAGATGTAGATAGAAAGGGCTTTGAAAAAAATATCAAACTAACTAGCTTAGAATATGTAAATACATATTTAAGAAATTCTGATGAGGATTGTAATTGTGAAACTAAAAAGAAAATTAAAGTTGCATTTTTTATACAAAACCCTAACACATGGAGTTCTACAGAGTCTGTATATGAAGCGATGATAGAAGATGATAGAGCTGATGTAAAGGTTATACAATTACCTTTTATTCATAGATACAGCACTGAGTATAATGGATCGAGAAATCTTTTGCTAAAAAAACAGATAGCATTTATTCCATGGTATTTATATAACATTGAAGAAGATAGGCCTGATATTGTAATATACCATAGTCCATATGACGCGACTAGACCAAGTATGTATAGTGTTGAAAGCATAAAAAAACTAGGGATAAAAATCATTTATATACCTTATTGTCAGGAGTTATTTGGTGGAGACATAGCAAAATGGTTTTTTAACAATGATATTCATAGAGATGCATGGAAAATATATGTAAGATCTGAAAAATATAAGAAGATGTTCAAAAAAAATAGTCTATACAATGGTGAAAATTTAGTGGTGACTGGACATCCTAAATTTGACAGCATGGCAAAATTAAAAGATTTTGAAGTCAATGAGTATAAAAGGAATTTAGTCAAAAATAAGACCGTCTTTTTATGGAATCCTCATTTTTATGCAAATGATGGCGTTTCAAACTCTACCTTTAATACATGGAAAAGTTTTATTTTATCACTTTTCGAAAAAAGAGATGATTTGTTTTTAATAATAAGACCTCATCCTCTTTTACTTGGAGGATTAATAAAACTAAATAATGGAGATACAACTGAAGTTGATAATTTTAGGAAGGCTATTAAAAATATGAAAAATGTTATTTTGGACGAAAGTGATGATTACAGGGAATCCTTTGTATTATCGGATGCTTTAATTTCTGATACATCATCATTTTTATTGACATATATGCCTACTTGTAAACCAATACTGCATTTAATTGGAGAAAATACTATTAAATTAAATGAGGATGGACAGGATATCGCAAGCGTTTGCTATAAAGGCAGTACAAAAGAAGATATTTTAAATTATATAGATATGGTTGTGGATAATAAAGATCCGCTATACCATCTGAGAATATCAAAGCTTAGGGAGCATCTAACATACTTTGATTGCAATTGTGGATATAGAATAAAGGAAGATATGTTAAACTCCTTTTCTGAATCTTTATCTGAGCTTTAAAAAACATTGCTTAATTTAAGGAGTGAAATAATGAAAGTGCTCATTTTAGCTGCTGGGGAAGGTAGTCGCTTAAGACCTTATACACTAGATAAGCCAAAGTGTATGGTTTTGTTTAGAGAGAAACCTATAATCAAATATACACTAAGCGTTCTAGAGAAAAGCAATATTACAGATATTAGCATAGTTACTGGTTATAAAAATGATGTACTTAGTAATTATCTTAAAGAAAATTATAATCACATAGATATAAAATTGATCCATAATCCTTTGTTTAGTATTACAAATATGGTATATACAATGTTTTGTGCACAGAGCTTTTTTGATTCTAGCAGCGATTTGATTATATCTTATTCAGATATTATATATAACGAAAAAGTATTAAATAAACTGATAAATTCTAGTGAAGGCATCTCTGTAGTTATAGATAAAGACTGGGAAAAGCTCTGGAGAAAAAGAATGGACAACCCATTAGATGATGCTGAAACTATGAAACTAGATGATGAAGGTTATATAAAAGAATTAGGTAAAAAACCTAACAGTTATGCTGATATAGAAGGACAATATATTGGACTAATAAAAATTTCAAAAACTATGATTAAAGAAATTATCAATTTCTATAATAGCTTGGATAGGGATAAAATTTATGATGGAAAAAACTTTGATAATATGTATATGACCACCTTTCTACAATTATTAATTGATGAAGGATTTAAGGTAAAGCCTGTTGTGATTAATGGGGGCTGGATAGAAGTTGATAGCGTTGATGATTTAAAAAACTTACAAGATTATGAAATATAATTCGGAGGAGTTCAAATGGTTATATGGATTATTGGAATGTCTGGAAGTGGGAAAACAACTTTAGGTAATGAAATGTACAAGATTTTAAAAAGCATGAATAAGGATTGGGTAATTTTGGATGGAGATATGGTTAGAGCATCACTAGGAGAAGACTTAGGGCATTCTATTGAAGACAGGAGAAAAAACGCATATAGGATTAGTAACTTATGTAAGTTACTAGATGCACAAGGTATAAACGTAATAGCTTGTGTTTTATCAATTTTCCATGATAATCAAAAGTACAATCGTGAAATATTTAGCTGCTATAAAGAAATCTTTTTAGATGTCAAATTTGAAAAACTAATTGAAAGAGACAATAAGGGATTATATCAAAATGCTCTTAATGGCAATATTAAGAATTTTGTAGGAGTAGATATAGAATTTATTAAGCCCTATGCACCTGATATAGTAATAGATAATAATGAAGATAATTTAGACTTCAGTGATTTAGCTTTTAAAATCATAAATGAGTTAGGAATAGAAAATGATTATCTATATGAATATGCATCTAAAGACAGATTAAAGTATCCTGAAAAATATCAATACACAAAATTCATAGGGACTCCTTTTTTAGAAAGCTATATGACTTCAAGAGATAAGAGTATAAAAATATTGGAAAAAGCAGTAGTCAGGATAGTCAATAACGATTTAGATATAAAAACTAAAGAGAATGATATTAGTGATTTTTTATTGAGTGATATTAGAAATGTTATTCCTCATATAGAAAAAGAAATAGAGTTTTCACCTGAGAAAATATATCGAAATGGGGGAGAAATAACAACTAAGCATTATTTGCTTAATATATTGAAGACAATGAGTAATGGGAATCTGACAGAAGACATGGTTTACAACATACAAAAATTATTGAATAGATTTGAAGTAACTAAGAGAATTTACGCAGAATACAACAAGAATTTTAAGAGAAGTAGTTTGATTTATGATGAAATGATAAATTATTTATTATTCTTAAATATATTGCTTTTACTTTTAAGCAGAGAAAGTTCCAAGTCAAGAAAATATATATTATTTAACACAATATTGAAACTAAATGATTTAGTTACATCCTCTTTGTCAAGAGTTTTTTCAAAAAGTGAAATTATATTAGCTTATTGTGGATTAGTAAAGGAGAAAGAAATATTTGAATCTTTATGGGAGGAGCAACTATGTTAGATTTTTCTATATTATTAGTAAATACAAACAGATCGAAGGCTTATTTACAAAACTTGATAAAAAGAGGTTTTTTACCTAAGAGTGCGATTGTTTTACAGGATAATAATTATGTGTTGCCAGAGCAAAAAGGCATTGATAGCATATATAAAGATACAAAGCAAACTTTAGAAAGGAAAGTAAAATCGATAGATATTAGTTTCGATGAAAAGGAACATGTAATTACGACTTTAAAAAACAACAATATAGAGTATTGTATTGCAAATACACTAGATGTTAATTCCGAAGAAGTTATTAATTATGTCAGAGAATGTCCTTCTAACTATATTATTTATTCTGGACCAGGTGGAGCAATTCTAAAAAAAGAGATTCTAGAGCAGGATAAAAAGTTCATTCATGTTCATCCTGGTTGGCTGCCAGATTTTAAAGGTAGCACTACAATATACTATAGCATGTTAATTGAAAATAGTATTGCTTGTTCAGTTATTTTACTAGATGAAAATATAGATTCAGGACCTATTTTATATAGAAAAAGATTTGAAGTGCCTAAAGACATTCAAATAGATTTTGATGTGGTTTTAGATCCTATAGTAAGGGCTTCAACTTTGATAGATTTTATGCAGAATCAAACAGATGAAATGATGCTGAGAGAAGAAAGTTTTAATAATGAAGGGAATGTTTTTTATATAGTTCATCCTGTTTTAAAACATATGGCAATTCTAAGTCAAAGAGCTAAAGAAAAAAAGGGGAATATAAAGTATGGAAAAGGAAAAGAGTTATAACTTTAAAACGAAGGCTCACACACTAAAATTTTTATATAATGAAATTAAAAGTGCTAGAGTCTTACCCTTACTAATTATTCAATATGAGGAATTTTATAAAGATAAAAATGCTGTAATCAGGAAAATAGATGATTATGTTGATGAAAGATTCCTTGTAATACGGTCTTCATGTAAAGAAGAAGACACATTAGAAACATCTAATGCTGGGAAATACGAAAGTATTTTAAATGTTGATAAAAATAATGGTACTGAACTCATAAATGCTATAGAAAAAGTTTTTCATTCTTATAATAAGGCAGAAGGAGAAGTTTTAGTACAGCCAATGTTGAAGAATATTGCTAAAGCAGGAGTAGTATTTACTTGCGATATTGATACTTTAGCACCGTATTATATCATTAACTTTGATGAATCAGGGAAAAGTGATACTATTACAGGAGGAAAGGGAAACTCATATAAAACCTATATTTTCATGAAAGAAAGTCAATTGAAAGCTGATGAAGAGTTTCTAGACAAAATCATCAAATGTTGTAGAGAAATAGAGAATATATTTGGCAATCCTCACTTAGATATAGAATTTGGATTAGATAAAAATGGTGATCTATATATTTTTCAAGTGCGACCTATTGTAACAAACAATAAAAATAACTTATCACATTTAGATATAAAAGATTCTTTAAGGAAAATTCACAAAAAAATTGACAAGCTAATGTCACCTCATCCAAACTTGTTAGGAGATAAAACAGTTTTTGGGGTGATGCCTGATTGGAATCCAGCAGAGATTATTGGATTAAGACCAAAGAAACTATCCATATCACTATATAAAGAATTGATTACAGATTGTATTTGGGCATATCAACGAGATAATTATGGATATAGAAACTTGAGAAATCATCCATTAATGGTTTCGTTCTTAGGTATTCCATATATAGATGTGAGAGTTACTTTTAATTCTTTTATCCCTAAAGGACTTCACGAAGATATTGCCAAAAAGCTTGTTAATTTTTACATAGACAAGTTAATAAATACACCTACTTACCATGATAAGGTAGAGTTTCAAATTGTTTATTCATGCTATTATTTAAATTTACCAGAAAAATTGAAGGAATTAAGGCATTATGGATTTACAGAAAATGAAATAAAACGTATAGAATTTTCACTATTGGATATGACTAACAAAATTATTGACCCTGTAAATGGTTTATATAAATTAGACATTGAAAAGAATAGAATATTGCAGCAGAAATACGATGAAATATTAAATAGTAATCTTTCAATTGTAGATAAAATTTACTGGTTGTTGGAAGACTGCAAAACATACGGAACCCTTACATTTGCTGGGATAGCGAGAGCTGCATTTATAGCTATGCAATTTTTGAATTCTTTTGTAGAACTCAATATTATGACAAAAAAGGAATATGAATCTTTTATGAGTTCATTAAGTACTATAAACAAGCAGCTAAATACAGATTTTAAGAATGTATTAGATGGTATGTTAAATAATGAAGACTTTGTGAATAAATATGGTCATATTAGACCTGGTACTTATGATATTTTATCACCTAGATATGATGAGAATTTTGCGTATTATTTTTCAGACAAATGTAATCAGGAAGAGAGTGAAAACGAATTTTGCTTTACAGAGGATAAACTAAAAGCAATAGATAAAGTGCTAAGAGAGCATGGAATAACTATCAACTCGGAAAAATTAGTTGTTTTTATTAAAGAGGCTATTGAAGGTAGGGAATATGCGAAGTATGTTTTCACTAAATCACTAAGTAAAGTGCTGCAACTAATAGAGGAATTCGGTGCTAGATATGGTATCAAAAGAAGTGATTTAGCATACCTAGATATCCAGAGGGTGAGAGAACTATACTCAACATTAGACCATAGAAATGTTAGAGATATTTTCTTAGAAGATATAGAAAAAAATAAAGAGTTTTATCAATATACACAAGCAATTAAACTTCCGAGCCTTATAACTAAAGCAGAAGATGTATATAAGTATTATCTTTTGGAAGAAGAACCTAACTTTATAACATTAAAGAATATATGCGCTGAGATTATAAGAGAGGAAGATATACATTCTGCTGAATTAGAAGGGAAAATTATTTTTATTCAAGCTGCTGATCCAGGATTTGATTTTCTTTTTAGCAAGAATATTGGGGGCTTGATTACTCAGTTTGGCGGTGCTAATTCACATATGGCTATAAGATGTGCTGAGCTAGGAATTCCGGCTGTTATAGGTGTAGGAGAAAAGTATTTCACTCAATGGATAAAAAGCAAAATTTTAGAAATAGATTGCTTAAGTAAGCAGGTAAGGTGTATTGAATGAAAAAAATAGCAATAACACAGAGAATTGTTGAAAATAGCAATTACTTTGAGATTAGAGATTGTTTAGATGTACAATGGGCTTCACTTTTAAGAAAAGCAGGTGTTTTACCAATTATTCTGCCGAGCCAGTATGATTTTAATATTTATTTTAATGAGTTAGAAATTGATGGGATAATATTTAGCGGCGGAAATGATTTAAGCATTTATTCGGGAAGCAAGATTGATAAAGAAAGAGATAAGTTAGAAGAGAGGATAATTAAATATGCAATTGAAAAAAGCATGCCGGTTTTGGGTATATGTAGAGGCATGCAGTTTATGGGGCATTATTTTGGAATGAGACTGAAAAAAGTAAATAATCATGTAGGACAAAGACATGAAATAATAATAAATAAAAGATCAAAATACTATTATGATTTAAAAGGAATAAATCAAGTAAACTCTTATCATAATTACGGATTTGAAGAAATAACAGATGAATTTATTGCTTCAGCAGTAAGCAAGGATGGAATAATTGAAGCTATGGAACATAAATATTATAAAATATTTTTACAAATGTGGCATCCAGAGAGACAGAGACCTTTTTGTGATAATTATATAGGATTTATTAAGAAGTATTTTGGTATTGTGTAGTAAATAGATTATAAATACTGGTTTGAAAAGATATCTAAACTAATTTTAGGAGGTTCAAAATGAAAGGCATAATTTTAGCTGGTGGTTCTGGTTCAAGACTATACCCTATAACAAAAGGTATTAGTAAGCAATTATTGCCTATATACGATAAACCCATGATATACTATCCATTATCAGTGTTAATGTTATCAAAAATTAGAGAGGTGCTTATAATCTCAAACCCTGAGTATATAGATTTATATAAAAATCTGTTAGGAGATGGTTCTAGGCTAGGCATGAGGTATGAATATAAGATTCAAGAAAAGCCTAGAGGTCTTGCTGATGCATTTATAGTTGGAGAGGAATTCGTAGGTAAAGATAGTGTATGTCTGATACTAGGAGATAACATTTTTTATGGACAAGGGTTTGTACCTAGGCTGGAAAATGCATCTAAAGTAAAGGATGGTGCAGTAATATTTGGTTATTATGTTCCCGACCCTAGGGAGTTTGGAGTAGTTGAATTTGACGAGAATTATAATGTTTCGTCTATAGAAGAAAAACCAGAAAACCCCAAATCTCATTATGCAGTTCCTGGACTTTATTATTATGATAATAGTGTAATTGAAAGAGCTAAAAATCTTAAGCCTTCAGCTCGTGGAGAACTTGAGATTACAGACCTAAACAGAGAATATCTAAATGAAGGAAAACTAAAGGTAGAACTGCTAGGTAGAGGATTTGCTTGGTTAGATACTGGTACTTATGAGGGACTTGCCAATGCTTCAAATTTTGTAAGGACAATGCAGGAAAGAACTGGTCTTTATATTAGTTGTTTAGAAGAGATAGCATATAGAAATAAGTGGATAACTAAAGAAGAGTTGATAATTCTTGGCAGAGGGTATGAGAAAACTGATTATGGAAAATACATATTGAGCATTACAGGAGAGATATAGATTTACTAGTAGGTGGATGCAAAATGTAACTTTAAGCTATCCACAGAAAATAGGAAATTTAATGCCTTGTGAGAAATCTAAGCCTTAGATTATTCACAAAAAAAGGAATACTAAAACAAAGGTTCAATAAACTTTTACTTATTGTGAACAGTTGTAAAGTTCTGGAACGAGCTAATTGAAAAAACATTTAAGGAGGGATTATATTGAGTAGACTAAGAGAATTAAAGCTATGTGATTTAGAATATATGTATGAGATAATTAATGAACCAGAGGTTGCGAGTAATTTTCTTTTTACAAGATACCCATTTTCAAAAGAGAGTTTAGAAGCCTTCATTAAGAATAGTTGGAGGAATACTAAAGATGTTCATTATGCAATAGTTAATGGTAATGATGAGTATATAGGGACAGTTAGTTTAAAAAACATTAATTATATAGATAAAAATGCTGAGTATGCAATAGTAGTTAGAAAAAAATATTGGGGACAAAAGTATGCATATGAAGCAACTAAGGCTATTATTAACTATGGGTTTGATAAATTAAATTTGAATAAAATATACCTAAATGTTTTGTCATCAAATACTAGGGCAAATTTGTTTTATGAAAAGTTTGGTTTTATAAAAGAAGCTATTTTTAAAGAACATGTGTATATAAATGGAAAGTATGAGGATTTGGTTTGGTTCAGTATATTTAAAAAATCATATTGATAATAAAATACCTATAAATCTATGAGAATCAGTATGATAAGAGTTAATTGAAAGAACTAAAAACCTTAAGCCTTCAGCTCGTGGGAGCTTGAGATTACAGACCTAAATAAAGAATATCTAAATGAAGGAAAACTTAAAGTTGAGCTATTAGGTAGAGGATTTGCGTGGCTGGACACTGGTACTTATGAAGGGCTTGCCAATGCTTCAAATTTTGTAAGGACAATGCAGGAAAGGACAGGTCTTTATATTAGTTGTTTAGAAGAGATAGCATATAGAAACAAGTGGATAACTAAAGAAGAACTGAAAATCCTAGGAAAGGAATATGAGAAAACTGATTACGGGAAATATATACTAAGCATAGCAAAAGAGATATAGACTTATTGACTTATGGGGGAATATTCTATGAATATTTTAGTGACAGGTGGAGCTGGATTTATAGGCTCAAACTTTATTAGACACATGCTAGAAAAATATGATTATAAGATAGTTAATTTAGATTTGTTGACATATGCAGGAAACCTAAAAAATTTGGAGGATATTGCTGATGACAGCAGATATCATTTTGTCAAAGGTGACATTTGTGATAGACAGTTACTTGAAAAAATTTTTTATAAATTTGATATAAACGTAGTAATCAACTTTGCAGCAGAATCACATGTAGATAGAAGTATCGAAGAGCCAGAAATATTCTTAAAGACTAATGTTTTAGGGACGCAGGCATTGCTAGATACTGCTAAGCATTATTGGAAAATAGATCCTAATAATAAATATAGTAGAGCATACCGAGAAGGAGTAAAATTTATACAAGTATCTACTGATGAAGTATATGGTACACTGGGAACAGAAGGGTATTTTACTGAAGAGACAAATATAGCACCTAATAGTCCGTACTCAGCCTCGAAGGCTTCGGCTGATATGATAGTAAGGGCTTACCATGAAACCTATGGACTTCCTATAAATATTACTCGTTGTTCCAATAATTATGGACCATATCAGTTTCCTGAAAAACTAATTCCACTTATGATCAATAATGCATTAAACAACAAACCTCTTCCTATATATGGTGATGGGAAGCAAATAAGAGATTGGCTTCATGTAAAAGATCATTGTGAGGCTATAAATACAGTACTTCATAAAGGATTAGATGGCGAAGTTTACAATATTGGTGGAAACAATGAAAAAGAAAATATAGAAATAGTAAGACTAATACTAAGTTACCTTGATAAGGGAGAGGATTTAATAACTTATGTGGCTGATCGACCAGGTCATGATAGAAGATATGCTATAGACAACTCAAAAATAACAAGAGAGTTGGGATGGAGTCCGTCTCTAACTTTTGAACAAGGCATCACTAAAACAATCCAATGGTATCTAGAAAATCAAGGATGGATGATGGAAATAGTTTCAGGAGACTACATGAAATATTATGAGAGAATGTATTCTAGTAGAATTATAAATTCGAGAAGAGAAGTTATTGCTGACATATTTGATGAAGTTGCTGTTTCTAAATATGAGTAAATAAGTAGCAATATAGTATAGCCATAATGAGGTGATATTAAATGCAAAAAGAATTGGCAGTAGCAAATAGAATAATTAGCGAAAACTCTCCAACCTTTATAATAGCAGAAATCTCAGCAAACCATCTTCAAAGCTTTGATAACGCAGTTAAAATAATAAAGGAAGCAAAGAAGGCAGGAGTAGATGCTGTTAAATTACAAACTTACACACCAGATACTATAACTATTGACTGTGACAACAAGTATTTTCAGATAACACAAGGCACCATCTGGGATGGAACTACCCTACACAAACTATACCAAGAAGCATATACTCCTTGGGAGTGGCAGCCTAAGTTAAAGAAAATTGCCGAAGAGGAGGGCCTTATCTGTTTCTCATCTCCTTTTGATATCACAGCAGTAGATTTTTTAGAGGATATGAATGTACCAGCATATAAAATAGCTTCCTTTGAGATTAATGACATACCTTTTATCGAATATATAGCATCTAAAGGGAAGCCAATAATCATGTCTACTGGAATAGCTACATTAGCAGACATAGAAGAAGCACTATCAGCTTGTAAAAGGATGGGTAATGAGCAAGTTGCTTTATTAAAATGTACATCAGCATATCCATCTCCAATGGAAGATATTAATTTAAGAGTTATTCCAAATATGAGAGATACTTTTGGTACTATAGTTGGATTATCAGATCATACATTAGGACATACTGTAGCATTAGGCGCAGTAGCATTAGGAGCTAAAATAGTTGAAAAGCACATAACACTAAGTAGGTCTGATGGAGGACCTGATGCTAAATTTTCTATGGAGCCAGATGAGTTTAAAGAAATGGTAACTAGAATTAGAGAATTAGAAAAAGCTCTTGGACAAGTTACATATGAATTGACAGACAAGCAGAAAAAGAGTAGAGAACATTCCAGATCATTATTTGTAGTGAAAGATATTAAAAAGGGAGATATATTTACAGAAGAAAATATTAGAAGCATAAGACCAGGCTTTGGACTACCAACTAAATATACTAACGAAATTATAGGTAAGAAAGCTAGACATGATATACAAAAAGGAACTCCAGTTGATTGGAGCTTAATAGAATGAAGAAAATTATTATTAGAACATTAGGTGGTAAGGGAATTGGCTATGGACATTTTTATAGATGCTTGTCACTAGCCAAAGCTATAAAGATGTTAGGCACACAAATACACATTAATTTTATAATCAATGATGAATTAGTGGATTTAATATATAGTAGTGGGTTTGACTATATAGTTGCCAATGATTTAACTGAGGATATAGCAACTCTAAACAATATTAACCCAAGTTTATTTATTTTTGATTCATATTTGGGAACAAACGAATACTTGAGAAATATCAAAGAAAAGACTAAATTAATGCTTATTGATGACAATAACGATATCTATGACTCTGTGATACCAGACATTATTTATAATGGGAATATATTTGCCGAAAAGCTAGTGTATAGTGAAACTGAAGAACAATTAAGACTACTAGGACCAGAGTATTTAATAATGAAGGAAGAGTATTGGGATAATAAAGATAATTCTATACCTAAAGAAGGTATTTTAATCACAACTGGTGGTACTGATGAACATGAAATAGCGATTAAATTATTAGAAGCAATTAAGGGCTTAGATATTAAAGTAAAAGTAATTATTGGACCAGGATATAGGGATGAATATATTAAGCAAATTGAGGAGCTAAAAATCGAAAATGTTGAGTTAATTTATAAACCAAGTAGCCTAAAAAGCTACATATCTTCTTCAAAAATTGTAGTTACTGCTGGAGGTAGTACTATTTATGAGGTATTATCACAAAGGAGTATTCCTGTTGTATTTAGTATAGCAGATAATCAGGACTTAGCATGCAAAACTTTAAGCCATTTGGGGGTTGAATATATGGGAAAGTATCCTAATATTGACTATTCTAGATTAGCCAAAACAATTGAAACGATTGAAGTAATAAATGCAGAAGACAAATATAGTAGCATATTTAAATTAGTTAACAATAATGGTGCTAAGCTAGTTGCTAAGACTGTACTTAAAAATATATAATGAATAACTAGTAAGTGTAGATAAAAAATGTACATGAAAGGAGCTGATACTATGGATATAGCTGCAATGTCAACCATGCTGAGTCAATCGAGCATACAACAACAAGCTAGCTTATCAGTTTTAAAGCTATCAATGGATTCTGCAAAGGTACAAGCACAAAATATGGCAGAGATGCTTCAACAGTCAACAAAAGCTATGGAGATGTCAGTAAATCCACACTTAGGTGGAAAGATTGATATTAGACTATAAGAAGTTAATCTGGAACAATACATGATAAGATGCCAGGATTATTTATAGCACCTAGGCATCTTATCTTATGTTATTATTTAAATCTAGAAATTGTACTCCTTAAACCTGAAGTCATAGTTACTAAATCGTAAGCGGCTATTATAGGTTTAAGTTTAATTGCTTAGGACTATTATTCCGTTCTTTACATCATATATAGTCAATTTTCTTAGAGTCTAGTTTTAAGAATATTTAAGTATATTTCTAGGTTAGAAACAAATACTTTAAAGCTGACCTCCTTTCCGAAAATTAGATAGTTATAAACGAGATCTTTTCCAATGTCATCTAGTGCATTTATTAACTCTTGTTCAGAAATGTTATTTAGTAGATCACTATCCTCTTTGAACATAGTTTTTAGGTTTTCTATAAATTTGTCAAGCATGATGAATTTGTTATTTAAATTTTCTGTATTCATATATTTACATTGTAACATATTTTTCTTCTTTTTGAGTCATAATAATTTATAAATTTGTTTTTGTGTTAGGATATTTAAGAGGTGGTAATATGAACTTTTCTGAACGACTCAAAGCCCTTAGAGAAGAAAACAACTTAACTCAAAGCGAATTAGCAGAAAGGTTGAGTATTAGTAGACAATCAGTTAGTAATTATGAGAAGGGAACCAGATTTCCAAATGATCCTAAGATTATTCTTCAAATTTCTAAGCTATTTGATGTTTCAGTAGACTATCTTCTTGGTGCAACTTCCATTAGGAATTTTTTCAAAGGCTGTTATAGAGAAACGGATACCAAAGTAAAAGAAGAACATTCTCTATATTTTTCAAGTAAAACTAAAGCCCTTGAGAAGTTGTTTGTTGAGGTGGATGATCTTTCAGTGGATAATATAAATAAAATAACAAACTGCTTAAAAATATTTAAAGAAGAGTAGTTATAAGGTGTTGTCATACACTTACTGCCTACATAATTTTCCTAATAAAACTAACAGTCTTCCTAAATATATTTGCAGTAGCTATGTCTTTAAATATAGTATGAGTGAAGGATAACCTTTTTGAACTAAAAATGAAAAACAAAACAAGTAAAAGGCAGCTTTCTAGATTTCCATCAAGAAAACTGCCTTTTAGTTACATTAATTAAGGCTAAAAAGCCCAATTTCCATTTTCAAAGATTTGTATTTCTTCCCCATCCTGTGTTTTCCCAACGATTGATAAATCTGATGAGCCAATCATAAAATCTACATGGGTTAGAGAATTATTTACCCCGTGGGCTTCTAGCTCTGCTTCAGTCAAATTTTCTCCACCTTTGAGGTTTGTTGGATAAGCTTTTCCAAAAGCAAAATGACAGGAAGCATTTTCGTCAAACAATGTATTTAAAAATACTGTATTAGTATTAGATATAGGAGAATCAAATGGAACCAAGGCTACTTCGCCAAGGTATTTTGCACCCTCATCTATATCCAATAGATCAGCTAAAACTTCTTGACCTACTTTAGCTTCAAAATCTACAACTCTTCCTTCTTTAAATGTAAGCTTAATATCTTTTATTAATTTACCACCATAGTTTAAGGGCTTTGTACTATATACAACACCATCTACACCAGTTTTTAGAGGCAAAGTAAATACTTCCTCAGTAGGCATGTTGGCAACAAAA
Source organism: Proteiniborus sp. DW1 (assembly GCF_900095305.1). NCBI lineage: Bacteria > Bacillati > Bacillota > Clostridia > Eubacteriales > Proteiniborus > Proteiniborus sp. DW1. The sequence continues at coordinate 51,850 of NZ_FMDO01000007.1, forward strand.
TATGTACCCTTTGAATTTTTCCCGCCACCAGCGATCCAAATATGTCCTTCAGGTAGCTTTACAGTTAGATTAGTTCCATTAGCTGAAGTATAGTGTAGTTCTTTAAAATTCTTTTCGTTTAAAAACTCCATTTTTTGTTTTAATGTAGCCAAATGTTCTTGCCATGCAGCAACCGGATCATCTAAGTCCATTCGAGTTGCACTGAATATTTTATCCCAGAGAAGTTCTACAGCTTCATCCTCTGAAACATCTGGGAATACTCTCTTTGCCCAGCCCTTTGTTGGGATAGATACAACACACCAGGAATTAATGTCATTCATGGTATATTTTCTCCACTCTTTTAATGCAATGGCAGATGATTTGTTATTGGCTGCAATTTTCTTTGGATCTGCATCTTTTAAAAGCTCAGGGTCTTGAGCAGATATGGAAAGAAATCCTGCACCTTTTTTAGCATAATCTTCAAGACCATCTGCGTACCACTTCGGAAAGTTTTCAAAGACTTCCATAGGAGCGTTTTCATATTTTAGTTTAGTTAATATTCCGTCATTCCAATTGACATGTACCTCGCTAGCACCTGCCTCATAGGCATGTTTAGCTACTAGTCTTACAAACTCTACTCCTTCAACAGGAGCATTAATTACCAGTGGTTCTCCAGGTTGAATGTTAATTCCAACCTTAACACAAAGTTTTGCATAGTCGTCTAATTTTTTGTTAAATGTATCCATATTTCACCTCGAATTAAATTGATACTTATAGTTTATATTAGTGACTAAAAATGTCAAGAGTGCAATGGAATAATAAAGGGTGGCATGAAGGAGATACTAAGATAAGGAGACAGACACTTCGTCCTTTTCTGTGGTTGCATTTAACTTGTCAATTGACCTATTACAACATTTTTCGAAATATTCAGACAAATATCTTTACAGATCGTAATTTATAGTGTAAAATATAATTAATAGGATGCGGTAGCTCTATATTAACCATCTCTAAATGTAGTATAAGTAAGTATAAATAAGCTAGTAAGAGATGCAAATTAAGATTTACTGTAGTTAGTAACATATTTAGTTTAGGTTAGATTGGTTTTGAGTTAGTTGTAGAATTAGATTATTAGCAAATTAAGTAGGTTTAAGTATATTAAGAAAAAATATATTTTGGACATATGTAGGAAGTGTGATAGATGTTATTAAATGACAGTCCACCAAAATCAACTAGATGGTTGATGTATCTACTGTAGGTCCTATTAAAAATATGCAGACAGCTTTTAAATAAAAAGCTGTCTGTTTTAGTATGTCCAAGTTAGGACAAGTGAAAATTATATTTACAAGTGTCTTTATTTATCGGACTTTTCCCAGTTGTCCAACTTTTCCATGATTAGATCATAAGTTTGTCTAGAAATCTCAGGCAATCCACCGAGTATTTTTTCAGCTTGTTTGAAACCTTCATCAATAGCAGCCTTTAAGCTATCAAGCTTTGACTTATCTCCACCTGAGATAGCTATTGCAAAGTCTACAATTCTTTGACTAACAGCTTCTACTCCTAATGGGCCATCTTCAGCTATCATTTGTTGGGCTTCTAATCTAGCTTGTTCGTCAACTTCAACTACTTCTGTAGGGTCTAGTAGTTTCAATGATTTACCTTGTCTATTAAGTAAGTCTTCAATAAGTCTTATTAAGCTCTCATAAGTTCTTTTACTCTCTGCCTTTAATCTATCTATAGTAGCTTTATCATATATATGGGATGTTTTCTCATAAGTAGCTTTGCTAGACCTATTACTTTTTTCGAAAACAGCAGCAGGTTTTTCATTTGTAATCTGTTTATCTTTATTGGTCAAATTTTCTTGCTTAGTTGTTACACTAGATATTGAATTAATTTTATCTATTCTCAAAATATTCCACCTCCTATAATATATATCGACAACCCATTAAAAATTCTGAGATATATAATCAAAAAGTGGAAAACTTTGCTATACAACTTTCTTAACAAATCTAACAGTCTTCTCCAATATATTCACAGTAGCCATATCCTTAAGCCTAGTATCAAAGGAATGTCCGCCTTTCTTGTGAACTAAAAAGTCATGCTTAATATTAAGCTGTTTTAACTTTGAAACAAACTTTATAGAGGATGTGAATGGTACAGTAGTATCTAATTTTCCATGAACTATTAAGGATGGAACCATATCCTCACTAACCCAGCTAATAGGAGAATAATAATTATATATATCATCCTTTGGAGCTTCTATGCCTTTTAATGTCTGGTTTGTTGCAAATCTAGCAAATATGGACTTGCTTTCAGAGATGAAGATGTCATTCAAATCAGTAGGGGCATAATAAGCTACTACTCCTTTAACCCCAGACATTGCTTCTTTGTTCTTATTAAAAGTATGATAAGTAGAATATAATAAAGAAAGGTGGCCACCTGCAGATAGACCCATTAAGACTATATTATTCTTATTTACACCTAGTCTTTTGCTATTATTTCTTACATAATTCAATGCATCTGTATAATCTAACAGTATATCCTTCATAGTGTTTCTATAGCCGTATCTATAGTCAATGCTAGCTACAGCAAAGCCTTTAGATGCTAAGTACTTACACCAGGAAACATTATTAGGCTGATTTCTAAATCCAGAAATCCACCCTCCTCCATGACAAAAAAATACTAAGGGAGTTAATCCCTTATTTTTTGAAGGGAGCCATATGTCTAATTTTAGATCCTTATCCTTAGTCTTTTTATATACATAAGTTTTTGGCTCGAGTTTCTTGTTTACGTTTATAGGCACTCTTGAATTCAATGTTTTCCAAGCATATATAAAAACAGATATGAGGAAATAATAGAATCCTAGAGTCAAGTCTTCTATTGTCAGAATGAGAAATATTAATAATAGATATAGCTTATTTACAATAAAGAAAGAGGTTCTAAGCTTTTGAATTAGTTTATTCATAATAACCTGCCTAATTTATTTTTCCAATGGATTCTTTATTATCTCCTTAGCTAATAAAGCCTTCTTTGCTTCCTTAGAATTGAAGTTAAGCTTATGGAGCATGTATTTGGCTAGAAAATAGCCAAATGGTAACCAATTCACATGACTTATTGGGAGCACTTTTGTATTGGCATTAGCCATTTCATCATGTAGTATTTTACGTGACAGTACAGGTAAAGTATGATCAAAATATGCATCAATAAATGTTACCTTTTTCATATCAAGTAGATGAGCATATGAAATAGGGTCAATTTTAAATAAAGGATGAATATCCTCATTAGTTATTATATCACTATAGGACATTTTTTTTATTTCTGGAAATTGCTCATCATATATGCTATAAAGTGACTTTTTATCATTTAGGCTATATTTTGCATTATAACCCTTCTCAAACATTTTTCTAGCAAATACAGTAGCAGGTGATTGATGCAATATGCGAGGCATATGTCCGCCAGTTGTCATAAAAAGTAGATGATTAATTCTATTATCAATAGTACCAACTATTGTAGATATCATACCACCTAAGCAGTAGCCAGCAATAATATTGTTTTCTTTCCAAGAGCCAGATTGCTCTAGCATGTCAATGGTACTCAATGTGTCTACAACTCCGTGCTCCCAAAATTGATACATTATATTCATATCAGGATAAAGGTAGCTACGACCACTGACAGACTTGTTTTCTACTCTAGTATAATTGCCAGGCAATATTAATACACTTGTACTTACACCAGCGTTGGCTAAGTGAGGACCTAGCCATAATATATATTTAACATTCTTACTGCCTAATCCATGGAGTATGAGAGCAGAAGCTCTAACTTCTTTTTTAGGCTCGAATAAATATAATTCAACATTCTCAGTTCCAGGAGCACAATTCCTATATAAAGATTGGAATCTGACATAATTACATCTATAATTCCTTCCCTTAAATATGTATCCAGAAACAGTATCAATTTTTCTTTTAGTATATGAAAAGTCAATAATCATATAAAAGCATCCCTCTTCCATACTCCAAACTCTGAGCTACTTTCTTGCCACTAATACAGTAGCGAAAGAATTCTCAAAATATTCCTCTTTACCAAACCCACCATAAACTTCAATCTTATTAAATCCAGCGTTTTTTACTATATTAACTAATGCATCCTTTCTTAGTGGAAATAGTGCTACAGAATTCTCATATTTATGTGTTTTGTCTTCATTAGTTATATGTATTTCAGTATTAAACAGTATTTTTCCTGATACTTTATCATGAACATAATTTCTTACAAACTCTACTCCAGCTTCTTTTCGACTAATTGTAGGTAAGTGATCAATATTAAAATCAAGAATTCTATCATAGTTAATTATTTGGATGACCAATGTACCATTATCATTTGTTATATCTGATATATCATTAATCAGCTGTCCAATCTCATCTTCACTGTCTAAATGAACTAATGAATTACCTATACAATATATTAAGTCATATTTTTGATCAGAGAATAAAGCTTTAATATCCTTCATATTTCCTTGGGTAAAATTAATATTTAAGTTCTCGGCTTTTGCTTTCTTTTTTCCAGCTTTAATCATTTCACTATCAAGATCTACTCCATCTACTATATACCCCTTTTTAGCTAGCTCAATTGCATAGTTTCCTGTTCCACAAGCAATATCAAGGATATATTTTCTATCATTTGCTGATTTTTCTATGAACTCAACTGTAGATGGTGCAGCTGGAAATATAATATCATAATACCTACTAAGCTCTTCATAAAAACCCATTAAAATCACTCCCACAAATTGTTATATCATAATAGTATTATACCCATAATAAGTTAGTCAAATTATTTTGTAAAGTTAATGGACAGATTGAAACAGTACAAAGAACTTTTAAAGTATTGGAACAAGTTCCTTAATTACATGATATAATTTAATATGGCAGGATAATAATATTGATATGACAGTTATTAGGGATAGTTTAATATAATGAGAAATATGGAGTGATTTTATGGGTAAAATATCAGCATTTTACACCTTGCCTCATCCACCTATTGCAATTCATGAGGTAGGTAAGGGAGAAGAGGAGAAAATACAAAGGACTATTGATGCCTTTAATATAGTGGCAAGGGAAATTGCGCAAATATCACCAGACACTATAATAATAGTCACACCACATGGCCCCTTGTTCAATGATGCTATTGCATTATCCTACGAGGAAAGTATTAAAGGAGACCTAGGGAGATTTGCAGCTCCACAGGTTAAATTTGATATAAAGTTAGACTTGTCCTTAACTAAAAAAATAATCCAATATGCGGGAAAAGAGGATATTATATCAGTGCTTATGACTGAGGATATAGCAAAAACCTATGATATGGAGCTTGAACTAGACCATGGTACTATAGTGCCTTTGTATTTCATAAATAAAAAATATAAGGATTATAATTTAGTCCACATCACTTATGGTATGTTGTCAAAAATACAGCTATATAAGTTTGGAATGTGTGTCAAAAAAGCAGTAGAAGATAGTGATGTAAATGCAGTATTTGTTGCAAGTGGAGATTTATCACACATGCTTAAAGAAGATGGTCCCTATGGTTACAGTCCCTATGGTGAGAAATTTGACAGCGAAATAATATCCTTGCTAAAAGAAGGGGATGTTTCAGGTATATTTAACATGGATAAAACTACTATAGAAAAAGCTGGAGAGTGTGGCCTTCGTTCATATTATATTATGCTAGGAGCCATGAATGGATGTGAGTTTAAAGGAAATCTCCTATCCTATGAAAATACTTTTGGAGTAGGATATTCTATTATGAACTTTTTTACTAAGGAGACTAATGTAAACACTTACGAAATCTTGATTGACGAAAATAGGAAAAGAGCCAAGCAAAAAATCCAGTCATCTAGCCCATATTTAAGGCTTGCTCGTGAATCACTAACTTATTTCCTAGCTAGTGGTAAACACATGGATATTCCTTCCTATGTAACAGAGGAAATGCTGACAGAAAAAAGAGGAGTTTTCGTATCATTGAAAAAAGAAGGACAATTAAGAGGATGTATTGGAACTGTTTTTCCAGCCACTGAGAATGTAGCGAATGAGATAATCAGAAATGCTGTAGAAGCAGGACTATATGATCCTAGATTTATAGCTGTGACAGAAGGGGAGCTAGAAGAAATAGATTTTTCTGTAGATGTGCTTACAGAGCCTGAAAAAGCTACTATGGGAGAGCTAGACCCTAAGAAATACGGAGTAATAGTGAGAAGTAGAGGTAAAACTGGATTGTTGCTTCCTGATTTAGATGGGGTAGATACTGTAGAAGAACAGCTAAGTATTGCATTACAAAAGGCTGGTATAGGTAAGAATGAAAAATATACTATTGAAAAATTTGAAGTCATTAGATACAGTGAAGTGTAGGTGGTGTTTTGTTACGAGAGGCATTATTTTATAAAAAACATGATGATAAGATAAAGTGCTTCCTGTGTCCCCATAATTGCAATATACCAGAGGGAAAGCATGGACTATGTGGTGTTAGAGTCAATAAGGAGGAAATCTTAAAAACTATAAATTATGGGGAAATAACCTCTATGGCAATAGACCCTATAGAAAAAAAGCCACTTTATCATTTCAAACCAGGCGGCAATATATTGTCTGTAGGCAGCTTTGGATGTAACTTTTCCTGTGACTTCTGCCAAAATTATTCCATATCCAAGTATAAGCCTGATAGCAAATATATATTGCCTGAAGAGCTAATCCCAATATGCTCAAGTGCTAGTGATAGCATAGGTATAGCCTTCACTTATAATGAGCCATCTATATGGTATGAATATGTACTTGATACCTCGAGGCAGCTTAAAGAAAAGCATCCAGACCTAAATGTAGTACTTGTCACTAATGGTTTTATTGAAGAAGGGCCATTAGTAAAGCTTTTACCATATATAGATGCCATGAATATTGATTTAAAATCCTTCCAAAATGATTATTATAGAAAAACCTGTGGGGGAGAAAAAGATGCAGTGCTTAAGACTATTGAGAACTCGTACAAGGCATGTCATGTTGAGATAACTACATTACTTGTAAATGGGCTAAATGATTCTGAAGAGGAAATCAAAGAGATAGCATCTTATTTAGCAGGATTGAATAAGGACATTCCATTACACCTGACTAGATATTTTCCAAGCTATAAAATGGAGGCTCCACCTACAGACATAAAAACAATGCTAAAAGCTAGGGAAATAGCAGCTGAATATTTAAATTATGTATATTTAGGGAATATACCCAATACAAGTGCTTCCACCTATTGTCCTCAATGCAAAACCCTTTTAGTGGAGAGAAGTGGGTATTATACCAAGACATTTTTGGAAGAAGAAAGATGTCCAGAATGTGACTATGAAATAAATATTGTGTTATAAAGCAACTTGGAAACTTTTGAAGTACACTCTAAATGTTAGGCGTCTATAACATCAGAGTGTATTTTTTTAGAGTTGCTTTTGAACAAAATCATGATAAAATAATATAATGTTTAATGTTATAAAAAATAAAGCAGGAGTTGTTTATTGTGGGAGCTTATAAACCTAAGAACATAAAAAGAAAAATCTATATACTTCTAACTAATACAGGCTCTATTCCTACAAAGATTATAAAAGTATATACTAAATCTCCATATAATCACGTGGCTATTTCATTTACTAGAGATTTAAGAAGGTTTTATAGCTTTGGCAGAAAAAAGTACTATAATCCTTTATTTGGAGGTTTTGTGATTGAAAGCATAGATAGTAAAATATACGACTACTTTAGTGAAACTACCTGTTCAATTTTTTCTCTTGAGGTAGATTGGCAGGTTTATTATCGTATGAGAAAGGTGGTCAAAGAGTTTGAAAAAGAGAAAGATAAGTATGTATACAGCTTTTTAGGACTATTAGGAGTTATTATAAAGATTCCTATTGAAAGAGAGTATTGCTATTTTTGTTCCCAATTTGTTGCTACAGTACTTGAAAAAAGTGGACTTAATCTATTTAATAAACCACCAGGATTAGTGACTCCAAATGATTTTATGAGGTTGGAGGAGCTTGAGCATATTTACACTGGTAAGCTTTCTGACTATTCCAAGGAAGGAAGTTTAAGTATGAATTTTATCCCATCTACAAGTGATGTATAAAAGCCCATTAGATAGCAAAACTCTATTTAATGGGTTTAATATTTGTAAGAAAAATTTAAGAAATTAAATGACCTATTCTTAAATATTCTGCTGTAAAATTGAAATAGATAGAGCTAATATTTAAAAAAATGATATAATGTAATTGATTTCCAATAGAAGTGAGGGATGAAAATGTGGGAGTACAATGTACTTGTAGTAGATGATGAGGATGAAATAAGGGATGCCATAGAGATATATTTAAGAAACGAAGGAATTAAAGTTTTCAAGGCAAAGGACGGATTAGATGGACTGATGATATTAGAAGAGGAGGATATACATCTTATACTAATGGATATAATGATGCCTAGAATGGATGGGATAAAGGCTACATTTAAAATAAGAGAAAGTAAAAACATACCTATAATCATGCTTTCGGCAAAGTCTGAGGATACTGATAAAATACTGGGATTAAACGTAGGTGCAGATGACTATATTACTAAACCCTTTAACCCTATGGAGCTAGTGGCTAGAGTAAAGTCTCAGCTTAGAAGATATATTAATCTAGGAAATTATAAGCAAGGCGAAGATGAGATAAATGTAAATGGTCTTATATTAAATAAAAGCACCAAAATGGTAACTGTAGATGGAGAGGAGATTAGGCTTACTCCTATAGAATACAAGATACTTGAGCTTCTCATGGAAAATAGAGGAAGAGTGTTTTCTATTGAAGAAATATATGAGCGAGTTTGGAAGGAGCCATATTTTAATTCTGACAATACAGTAGCAGTCCATATAAGGAGAATAAGAGAAAAAATAGAAATAAACCCTAAAGAGCCTAAATATTTAAAGGTGGTGTGGGGGATTGGATACAAAATTGAAAAATAGCAACATAAGCCTCCTTATACTGATCATAGCTGTATATATGCTAGCAATATGTGTACTAACTGTTATTGACATTAAGGGACACTCGGATTTTCTTACAATGGATCCGAAGGAAGCTTCTATTAAAATGGGTTATGAATTTCAATATTTTAATTCCATAAGGGAAAGAGTTTTTAAGGAAATAGGAATATTGGTATTTGCCTTAGGAATTAGTATCGGATTAATCTTTATTGGTATAAAACAATATAAAATACATGGGCTTTTAGATAAGCCCTTAAATTTATATATAAAGATACCAATAGATATTAGAGCTTTAGGATTTTTAATGTATTTATTTTTTATGCTTGATGTTACTAGGGGAATACATTTCTTTTATCTGCCCATAGGAATTGACCACGTTATTAAACTTACATTTATAAGTATATATATTTTTTACCTGGTTCTCAACTTATGGGAAGCATATAAGTTCATTACTATTAGCGACTATCTAATACAAGAGCTTAGAAAGAGTTTCATATATACTACAATAATTATGCTAAGAGATAGCTTCGCAGTTAAATCTGTAGGAGTTAGTATTTTAATAATAGTGTGGTTAACAGCTTTTACTGGACTTTTCTTTGCAATATTTTTCATTTCATACTATGAAAGTAGCCCATTATTTTTGATATCAGCATTATATATGATTTTATATCTAATATTTGTTCCACGTTATGTTATCAAACACGTCAGTCATCTCAATAAAATAATTTTAGGTGCAGAGGAAATTGCATCTGGAAACCTTAATCACACCATAGAGGAAAATGGTAATAGTAGTTTATCAAGGCTTGCAAATAGCATAAATAACATGGGTTCTGGCTATAGAAAATCTGTGGAAGAACAACTAAAAAGCGAAAGACTCAAGGCAGAACTGATAACAAATGTGTCACATGACCTAAAAACACCTTTGACTTCAATAATTAACTATATTGAGTTATTAAAAAAGGAAGACATCCCAGGTGAAGCAAAGGACTATGTAGGTGTTCTAGATAGAAAGGCACAAAGGTTAAAGGCTCTAATTGATGATTTGTTTGAAGCATCAAAAATGGCTAGTGGAACAATTGAGCTTGATATAGAAAAGCTAGATATTGTATCACTTCTAAAACAATCTCTAGGAGAATTTGATGAAAAAATAAAAAGTTCAGCTCTGGATTTCAAAGTAAATACTCCAGAAAAACCTATATATGTAGAGCTTGATGGAAAAAAGACATGGAGGGTATTCGAAAACCTCATTAGCAATATACTTAAATATTCAATGGCAAATACAAGAGTATATATAGATATATCAGAAAATGATAATAATGTTATTGTTACTATGAAAAACATATCAAATCATGAACTGGATTTTAATTCAGAGGAATTGTTTGAAAGATTTATTCGTGGTGATAGGTCTAGGAACACAGAAGGCTCTGGGCTAGGTCTAGCCATAGCAAAGAGTATAGTAGAGCTTCAAGGTGGAAGAATAGATATAGAAATTGATGGAGACTTATTTAAGTCAATAGTGTATTTTAACAAGATGCAATTAAGCTAGGAAATCTATTAATTTCCTAGCTTTTTATGACTTAACTCAATTTTTTGAATGTATAATATTAAAGTTTTTCCTCAAATTGCCGATATTAAATGTAGATAAACTTGATGTGGAGGGAAAGAGCATGAGAGTAGAGAGTATAAAAACTACTGAAATACAGTTTAGCTCACAGCGTCTAAGTGCAGGGGATAGCATGCAGAGAGAGTTGCAAAAGAATACAGAAAAAGAGAATACTGAAGCAGTTTCCACAAAAAAATATTCTGAAGAAGACATAAAAACAGCAATAGGAAACGTAAACAAGGCACTAAATCCTTATGATAGAAAGCTTGAGTTTTCAATACATGAGGCTACTAATCTAATATCTGTAAAGGTAATAGATACAAACACTGACGAGGTAATTAGAGAAATCCCGCCTGAAAAAATACTTGATATGGTTGCTAAGCTATGGGAGATGGCAGGTATTATTGTAGATAAGAAAATTTAAGTGAGGTGAAAATATGAGCAGTATAAGATTAACTGGGCTGGCCACTGGAATAGATACAGATGCAATGATAAAAGAGCTTATGAAAGCAGAAAGAACCAGAGTAGACAAGGTACAGCAGGATAAGCAAATATTACAATGGAGACAAGAACTGTATAATTCAATCAATAAAGATTTTGCAAACTTTATATTAAATACCAGAAAAGAGTTTGGATTAAATGTGACGACAATTACTGGTAGTATAGACGGCAAGTCCTTAAATAACTTAACATGGGTAAAAAAAGCAGTGTCCTCCAATGAAAATATAGTTAAGGCAAGTACTACATCCCAAGCTGCTAATGGAACTCATGAGATAACTGTACATAGATTAGCTGATGGGGTTAAGGGAGTTAGTAGTAAGGATATTAGAGAAGATATAGACAAAATATTAACAAGTTTAGGTGCTGAAATAGATGGAGAAGATGGAGAAAAAATAAAGATTCCTGAGTCTTTTAGCTTTGAAATTAATGACAAAACTATTACTGTAAATAAAAATGACACCATGAGTACAATAATAAAGCGAATAAATGATTCAGGGGCGGGAGTACAAGCATCTTACGATGCTAATATAGGTAGATTTTTTATTCAAACAAAGACTACAGGGACAGATGCGAAACTTTCTTTCAGAGGAACAGATGAACTATCTAGAAACTTTATAGATGCTTTAAAATTAAATATTACATCTGGAGATACTACTCTATATACATATAGCGAATCTGAACATCTGTTTGACAAAGATCAGTTTACTGGTACAAATGCCCTTATATCCTTCAATGGTGCTACAGGTATAGAGCAACCTACTAACCAATTCACCATCAACGGCATTAGTCTTGATCTTAGACAAGCTGATCCAGATACCAAAATAACTATAAGAGTAGATACAGACGTAGACGCAGTATACAATAAGATTAAAGATTTTGTGGACAAATATAATGAAATAATGGATAAAATGGGTAAGCTCTTAAGCGAAAAGAAGTATAGGGATTATAGACCTTTAACTTCGGAACAAAAAGAAGCCATGAAAGAAAAAGAAATCGAGCTATGGGAAGAAAAAGCTAAGAGTGGAATCCTAAGAAATGACACTGTAATCTCAAGTATTATGCAAAACATAAGAAGCTCTTTATACAGTAAAGTTGACAAGCTTGAAAATAGTCCTCTTAACTCACTGTATCAATTAGGTATAGAAACTGAAGAGTACTCACCAGGAGCTATAGGTGGTAAATTACAAATAGATGAAGAAAAACTAAGAAAAATGATAACAGAAGATGTAAATGGTGTGCTAGAGGTATTATTTAGTGAAGCGAAAACTACCATAGAGGATGGAAGAACGGTTCCTGTAAAGGAATCAGGTGGAGTAATTACAAGAATATTTAACAACATGATAGATGGAATGAGTGATATTCTTGGCAAGGCTGGTCCAGGAGAAGATTCTAACTTATATAGAAATATAAATACAAGGCTAATGATAGACTTTGTTACTGAACATAGCAGTATGAGCACGCTGGATAAGGATATTAAAGATATAGATGAAAGAATAAAAGACTTGAATACAATGCTAATAAATAAAGAGAATAGGTATTACAGCAAATTTGCTGCTATGGAGAAGTTCATACAACAAATGAATAGTCAGAGTAGTTGGTTGATGCAGCAGCTTGGCATGTAAAAAATAGAAAGGTGGCTACAAAGCAATGACTTATAATAATATGTATCAACAATACCAGCAATATCGTCAAAATTCAATAACAACAGCATCTCCAGAGGAGCTAACTTTAATGCTCTATAATGGAGCTATTAAGTTCATCAACCTAGGAAAGGTCTATATAGAAAAAAAAGAAATAGAGCAAGCTAATAGTGCTATTAAAAGAGCGCAAGATATTATTCATGAGTTAAATAATACTTTAGATATGAGCTATGAAATATCAAATAATCTTAGAAGTATATATACTTTTATATTAGAAAAATTAATAGATGCAAATATTAAAAAAGATGTGAAATGTTTAGATGAGGCTTTACCACTAATAGAAGAAATCCGAGATACTTGGAAGGAAGCTATGAAAGAAGCCAGAAAAATTAAATATGGAGCTCTTTAGGTGGGGATTATGGTAGAAAATATTATTATCGAAATGATAGAATTAACAGAGAAAAAGCTAGAAAGTCTAGATGTGATTTTAAATTTAAAATCAAAGCAAAAAGAAGTTATTGATCAGGAAAACATGGACGATTTAAGCACCATAATAGACTCAATACAAGAGCAAATAAATATAATTGATAAAATAGATTCTCTATACATCCTGAAATTAAATGAGCTTAAGTCCAGTACAGGCATGGAGAGTATTGCTCAACTAAACAATGAGATGTATCCTAAATCAAGAGTTTTACAAGATAAACTAAGCAAAACTAATTCCAAGCTCCAGTTAATCAAAGCTCTTGATGATGAAAACAATCATTTAATAAATGAAAAATTCCAAGAAACAAAAGATATGTTGAAAAACCTAAGACAAGGTAAAAAAATGGCGAAGGGTTACTTTACAGAATATAACGGAACAATGTTCATAGATGAAAGAAATTAGCTAAAAAGAGATTGTGCAATTAACAGTGCACAATCTCTTTTTTTCTAGTACTAGACTGATAGCTTGAATATGTTTCTAAGCTCTAAAAGTAGTTCAAGAGAGTTTTTTAGATGATAATTATATACAATATCAAGATCACTTAGCTCATCTGTTCCTTCCACATTCATATTGTATTTACTATTTATAATATTAGAGTTTTCAATATTTACATTTAAGTTAGAGCCCATTTCAGCTAATATAGTAAGATTGTTATATAGCTTCTTCAATAAAACCATGGAATGTTCTAGATTTATATCACCTAAGCCTTTTCTATAGAGCTTAATGTTCATTTCCTTTATTAATATAGGATACTCTTTATTAATAATTTCAAGCTCATTTTCAATATTAGTCAAGTATTCCTTATCTGTATCTGGCTCCTTTTTTAAAATGATAGTTCTTAGAGCTTTAGAAAAATCATCTATTATTTTTAAAGATGCTTCATGTATTTTATTTTTAGTAAGTGGTGGAGAAATCACAAAGTTAACTATTACAGCTACAACTATTCCAACCATAGTGTCAAGAATACGATTCAAACTATAATGTAATTCCTGACCTTTTTCTACATTCATTATAATGGAAATAAATACTATGGTGGCTATTGATATGGATTTAGTCCAGTTTAATTTGTTACACAGATAGATAACTACTATTATACCGATTCCAATAATTATAGGGTTACCAATGGATATAAAAGAACATAATAGTCCAATTGCTGCGCCTAACATGGTTCCTAGGATCCTGTCTCTTCCCATTCTATATGAATCTACTAGGTTGCCTTGCATAGCTATTATTGCTGCGACTCCTGCAAAAAATGGGGAGTTTAGATTAAGAGCATAACCCAAACTAATACTTATAGTTACAGCAATGGATGTTTTAATTGTCCGCATACCTATTTTCATACTAATCATCCTTATTAAAACAGTGTTTATATAAGCTATTATCAATTTCACCTATATATATATTAATATTTTATGTACATAATGTCTATATACTATATATAGCCCTGAATAACATTAGTAAACACAAAAAAGCACAAGTATAACTTTTGATTATTTGCAAACCTTCAGATATATAGTAGTAAAATGTAGAAAATAAGTTTTCCACTTTATGAGTACATGTTGTCCACAATAAGATTAGTACAAATATACAGTTTTCCACAGATTTATACACATTATCCACAGACAATCACATCACTTATCCACAAATAAACAACAGGGTTGCTGTGGATATTGTTTAAATAATTATATGAAATGACGAATTATAAAAGAAGGTGTTTTTTAGTTTGGACAATGGGTATCATATAAGTATAAACGAACACTTTTAAAACTACATAATTTTTTAAAAATTTCGAGAAGTTAAAAGGATAATTAAATTTTATGTAGAATTTTATATTTAATAACTGAATATAGTTTTTATAATCAATCATTTAAACTGAGAGGAGTTGAAGTATATGAAAATTACTATCAGCGGCAAAAATATGGCAGTAACAGATGCATTAAGAGAAGTCACAGAAAAAAAGTTGAGCAAGCTAGATAAATACTTCTTTGAAGATGTACCAGTGGACGTTACATTAAGTGTTGAGAAGAATAGGCAGATTATTGAAGTCACAATTCCTTTTTCAGGTGCTATCATTAGGGCAGAAGAGTCTACAGAGGATATGTATCAATCAATAGATAAGGTTGTTGATATTTTAGAAAGACAGATAAGAAAACATAAGACAAAGCTTCAAAAGAAAAACAAGGGATTTGAGACTATTAGATTTGAAAACGTTCAGGCACTTCCAGTCGGAGAAAATGGAAAAGAATCCAGTATTGTAAGAACAAAGAGATTTGCTATGAAGCCAATGGATGCTGAGGAAGCAGTACTACAAATGGAACTACTTAGACATGCTTTTTACGTATTTAGAAATGCTGAAACAGACGAAGTAAATGTTGTATATAAAAGGAAAGATGGAAACTATGGGTTGATTGAACCAGAGTTTTAATATATATAATATATTTGCGACAGAGATTATCTGTCGCATTTTGAATTTTCTAAGGGAATTTATAAACATATAAAGGGATTAGTCTAAATGCATAGAATATTTACATTATAATATGTCATTTGACGAAGGGGGATTTTAAGTTGCTGATAGAAAGCATGGTTTTAGCTATTTTATTTGGCAAAATAAGAGGGGGTAAGGTCTCTAGGTTGTCTAATTTAGAATTTAAGAGGGTTTGGGTATTTGTTTTGGCACTGATAATTCAAGTTGGGGTAATATTGTTTGCGGTAAACGGAAATGAGTTTGCACTTAAGTATATAAGAGAGATTAACGCAATTTCTTATGTACTTCTGTTTGCAGGTTTCGTAATTAATGCAAAACAGAGAGTGCTGATTACGATGTTACTAGGGATGTTAATGAATGTTCTTGTAATGTTCTCTAATGGATGGCAAACACCTATTTCTATTGATGGACTGACCTTAGCTGGTTATGAGGAATTGGCGAAACTCACATTATCTGGTAAATTGGCTTTTTATACACCATTAAGTGAGACCACAAAATATGGATTTTTAAGCAAGATAATTACTATCCCACCGCCATATTTTTTTCCACAAGTGCTTAGTATAGGAGATGTATTTATAGCTCTAGGATTATTTACATTTGTACAAAGTATAATGACTAACGATGGATTTGGGAAGAGTGGTGTAGTTAGATTCAATTATAAGAGTAAAATATAGAAAAATTACATAAATATAGGCTTGCCTATATAAGAAAATCCTGCAATTTGGAAATTGTTCTTAATAGAAGCATCTTGTGAAGGCGCTATTATATAACGAATAGGCAAGTTCTAGTTTGTAATACTTATAATCAAGAACTTGCCCTTATGAGTTTTAAGCAGATTGCCGAAATCTTTGGTTTCGTGCAAGTTGTTTATGCAGTGACTCAAGAAAAGCTTCCTTGAATGCGTGAGATAGAAGCTTTTCTTATTTAATTGTTTGCTTGTAATTATTTGTCATCAATGATACAATAAATTGATAAGGCAAAAAAATAGAGAGGTGAGAATTATGAAGAGGATTTTCGAAAAGTTCTTTGGTACTCACAGTGAAAGAGAGATAAAGAAAATAGAACCGATTATAAATAAAATTGAAGCATTAGATGAAACTATGCAAAAGCTAACAGACAGTGAATTAAAGGCAAAAACTCAAGAATTTAAGAATAGATTGAATAATGGAGAGACATTAGATGATATATTACCTGAAGCCTTTGCTACAGTTAGAGAAGCATCCCACAGGGTTTTAGGTATGAAGCATTATAGAGTACAGCTAATAGGAGGTGTTGTTCTTCACCAAGGAAGAATTGCTGAGATGAAAACAGGTGAAGGAAAAACACTTGTTGCAACACTTCCTGTATATTTAAATGCTCTTACAGGTAAAGGAGTCCACGTGGTTACAGTAAACGATTATCTTGCTCAAAGAGATAAAGACTGGATGGGCAAGGTATATGAGTTCCTAGGTCTATCAGTAGGATGTATAGTACATGATATGGATAATAGTGCAAGAAGAGCAGCATATAATGCAGACATAACCTATGGAACTAACAACGAATATGGATTTGATTATTTAAGAGACAACATGGTCATATATAAGCATGAAATGGTTCAAAGAGAGCTAAACTATGCTATAGTTGACGAGGTAGACAGTATTTTAATTGACGAGGCCAGAACTCCTCTTATTATCTCTGGTGAAGGTGATAAATCTACAAAGCTTTACTATGCAGCTAATCAATTTGTTAAGACGTTAAAGGGTAGAATAATAGACCCTAATGAGGAGAAAGTAAGCAAATTTGATAGAGAATATAAGGAAGAGACAGTAGATTTTGTTGTTGATGAAAAATCTAGAAATGTAACGATTACTGAGAGGGGAGTAGAAAAGGCAGAAAAAGCCTTTGGCGTAGAAAACCTTGCAGACCCTTCTAATATGGAGTTATCACATCATATAAATCAGGCCTTAAAGGCTAATAATTTAATGAAAAGAGATATAGACTATGTAGTTAAAGATGGAGAAGTCATCATAGTAGATGAATTCACTGGAAGACTTATGTTTGGTAGAAGATATAGTGAAGGACTTCATCAAGCTATAGAAGCTAAGGAAGGACTTGATGTAAGAAGAGAATCTAAGACTTTAGCTACTATTACATTTCAGAACTACTTTAGAATGTATAAAAAGCTTTCAGGTATGACAGGTACTGCAAAAACTGAAGAAGATGAGTTTAGAGAAATATATAATGTAGATGTTATAGAGATTCCAACTAATAAAGCTGTTATTAGAAAAGATTATCCTGATGCAGTATATAAAAATGAAGAATTTAAATTTAAAGCAGTTGTAAATGAAATAAAAGAGAGAAATAGCAAGGGACAGCCTGTTCTTGTAGGTACTATTTCTATTGAAAAATCAGAGTTATTAAGTAAAATGCTTAAAAAAGAAGGTATAAAGCATGAGGTATTAAATGCTAAGCACCATGAAAGAGAGGCTGAGATAGTAGCACAAGCAGGTAGATTTGGTATGGTTACCATAGCTACTAACATGGCAGGACGTGGTACAGACATAGTTTTAGGTGGTAACCCAGAGTTTATAGCTAAAAGCGAAATGAAGAAAAAGGGCTATAGTGATGAAATCATATCTGTAGTAGATAGCTTTGCAGATACAGAGGATGAAGAAATACTTGCTGCAAGAAAGGTATATAGAGAATTATTAGATGAAGCTAAAAAGCACACTATAGAAGAAAGTGAAAAGGTAATACAGGCAGGTGGGCTTCACATAATAGGTACTGAAAGACATGAATCTAGACGTATAGACAATCAGCTTAGAGGTCGTGCTGGACGACAAGGAGATCCAGGTTCATCAAGATTTTATGTATCGTTAGAAGACGATTTAATGAGACTCTTTGGAAGTGATAGGATCAAAGGCATGGTAGAGAGCCTTGGTATGCCGGATGATGAACCATTAGAACACAACCTTCTATCAAAATCCATAGAGAGTGCACAAAGTAGGATAGAGGGACGTAACTTCAGTATCAGAAAGCATGTTCTTCAATATGATGATGTTATGAACAAGCAAAGAGAAGTAATATATGCTGAAAGAAGAAAGGTACTTGAAGGAGAAAATTTAAGAGACTATATTCTTTCAATGGCTGAAGGCATAATTGATGGCGCTATAGCAATCTATACAGAAGGACTAAAATATCCAGAAGAATGGGATTTAAAAGGACTTGTAGACTATATTTCAGGATTTATGCCCATTAAGCCTATGGTTAGCTTTGGAAATATAGAAGAGCTTACAAAGGATAGTCTAAAGGATATATTAGTAGACGCTTCCACTAAGTTCTATGAAAATAAAGAAAAGGAAATTGGGGAAGAAGTAATTAGAGACCTTGAAAGAGTCATATTGTTAAAAATTGTAGATACAAAATGGATGGACCATATCGATGCAATGGATCAGCTAAAACAGGGTATAGGTCTAAGAGCGATGGGTAACGAAGACCCAGTAATAGCTTATCAGGTAGAAGGTTTTGATATGTTCGAAGAAATGACTAAGAGCATTCAAGAAGACACAGTAAGAGCACTGTTCCATCTTGAAAAGCCAGAAAAGGTAGAAAGAGAAAGAGTAGTCAAGGTAACAAGAACAAGTCACGGTGAACCTGAAAAGAAATCAAAACCAGTAGTAAAAGGCGAAAAAATAGGCAGAAACGATCCATGTCCATGTGGCAGCGGGAAGAAATATAAGAAATGTTGTGGGCAAAACGAGTAGAACAGAATTATAAAATCTAAGATAGAGCTGTCATCCTGAGCGTAAGCGAATGTATCTCTCTTTGAGATCTTTCACTGACGTTCAGGATAAGATTAAGAGTGCATATTTTATCCATATTCCGGGGACATGTAATAAAGATTGGGAATACAGAAGGAGCTGATGATTTGATAGAATTTGAAATATATAAAGAACGAATATCTAAATTACGGGAAGAATTAATAGAGGTTGGTGTTTCTCTTTGACTTAGAAGGTCTTAGAGAAACAGTAAAAAAACTAGAAGAAAAAACATACGAACAAGACTTTTGGTCAGATGTAGGGAAAGCCCAAAAGACTATGCAAGAGATTACCTTTATAAAAGATAAAATAACAGAATACGAAGAAATATCATCACAACTGGAAGATATGGAAGTACTTCTTCAGCTATTAGAAGAAGAAGAGGATCCTACTTCCGAAAAAGAATTGCGGCAAGGTACAGAAGATGTGGAAGAAAAGATAGGAAACCTTAGAGTGAAGACATTACTTAGTGGAGAATATGACAAAAACGGAGCAATACTTTCTATTCATGCAGGAGCAGGTGGACTAGAAGCTCAGGATTGGGCAGAAATGCTCTTAAGGATGTATAAAAGATGGGCAGAAAGAAAGGGCTATAGTACAGCGATTCTTGACATACTTTCTGATACAGAGGGAGGAATAAAAAGCGTAACTCTTTCAATAAGAGGGATAAATGCCTATGGGTATCTAAAATCTGAAAAAGGAGTTCATAGGCTGGTAAGGATTTCACCATATGACTCTTCAGGTAGGAGACATACCTCCTTTGCATCAGTAGATGTATTTCCAGAGCTAGATGAAAACATAGAAATAGACATAAATCCTAATGATTTAAAAATAGACACATATAGATCAGGAGGAGCAGGAGGACAGCACGTAAATACTACAGACTCAGCCATAAGGATAACTCATATACCTACAGGTATAGTAGTCCAATGTCAGAGTGAAAGATCTCAGCATAGCAACAAGGCTACAGCAATGAGAATGCTCATGGCAAAGCTAATAGAAATTAAAGAACTTGAGCAAAAGGAGAAAATAGAAGATATTCAAGGTCAATATAATCAAATAGGCTGGGGCTCTCAAATAAGATCATATGTATTTCATCCATATAGTCTAGTAAAGGATCACAGAACAAATGCAGAAACAGGCAACACTTCAAGCGTAATGGATGGAAGCCTAGATATGTTCATGAATGAATATTTAAAACACAAAGCAAAATAGTCATCAATATGATGGCTATTTTTTATGACCTAACCCGATTTCCTGAACGCTTTTTCAGGAAATCGATGGTAGGTCAAACTGGGGAAAATATCCTAATCCTTTTTTATGTTAATAGAGGAAATTACAATAAAATGTAGAATATTGTTGTAGGGGTCATTGTAGCCTAGGTTATTATTCGTCTAAAGGAATAGGGGGAAGATGAAAATGAACAGTAAAAATTTGTTTTCTAAAATGAAGAGGGATAAGAAGGAGAAAAAAGAAATAATAAGCAAGTCCAACAGAAAAAGTTTGTTACTAAGTAGAATAAAATCGTTCAAAAGAAAAGATGACAAAGCAAATAACCTTAAGACAAAAAGAAAAATAGCAAATCAATTGACCAAGATAGTTATGGTTCTTGCAATCTTACCATTACTATTTATAGGAATTACAAACTATTTTATGGAAACTGAGAGAAGCATTAAAAGTATTGAGGAATCAAATCTAAATATGGCTAAATCCATATCTAATCAAGTAGAAGCACAGATAAACGGTTTGTTTGACGTGTTAAAAATATTGCATTTATCTAATGATTTTATCAATTTAGATATAAGCAAAGCAAGAGGGATTCTTACAAAAACCGTATATGAATACGATAGTATAAATTCAATTCAAGTCTATGACGAAAAAGGAAATCAGCTTTTATCAAGTAAAAATATGGATACTGATGTAAATGTTTCAGGTGAGGAATGGTTTCAAAAGACCTTAGAAGAAGAAAGATATGTATCTGATTCCCATATAGAAGATATGCTACCAGAAATAATAATAGCTATGCCTATAAAAAATGTAGTAAATCAAACAAAAGCAGTTATATCTGCTAATATTAGTTTGAAAAACCTGACTTCTATAGCCGAGGAATTTAAAATGGGTGAAACAGGCAATACTTATATAGTGGACAGAAATGGAGTAATGATTGTGCATATGGACTATAGAAACAAGGTATTTACTCCGTTTGATGCTAAGGAAGCAGGTATAGAAGGTGTAGTTAAGGTATTAGAAGGAAATTCAGGTGTAAGTACGTATAAAAATGAAAATAATGAAACAGTATTGGGTGCTTATTGCTATATGCCATCTACAGGTTTTGGAATACTTGTAGAACAGAATGAAGCAGAGGTAACTAAATCAGCTGTTATAAATTTTGGAAGAACCTTATGGGTAACAATAGTAGCAGTATTTATTATCATATTCCTAACTTCAATTATTTCAAGAAGATTTTCTGCGCCAATAGTTAATCTTGTTAAAGTGGTAGATGAAATTGGGAGTGGAGATTTAACAAAGAGAGTTAAGGTGAATTCAAAAAATGAAATAGGAAAGCTTCAACATGAGTTTAATAAGATGGTGGATTCTTTATATAATATTATATCTAATGTAAGTCAGGCTATAATAAACTTTAAGGAAAATGTAGAACAATTAAGCCAGAATACTGAGTTAACTGTAGTAGCTTCTGAAGAGATAACCAGAATAGTACAACAGGTTGCATCTGGTGCTGAGGACCAACTTAAAAATGTTGAGGATACCATAGGATTAGTTGAAGGAATAGCGAAAAATGTAGAAGTGGTAGATGCTAATGCCAATAGTATTTTAGTAGCAACTAGCGAAGCCTCACATATTGCAAAAGAAGGCTCAAAGGATGTGGAAAGCACAAGAAGCTCAATGTACTCAATAGCATCAAAAGTAAAACAGTCAGCTGAACAGATTCAAGCGCTAAATGAAAGAACCAATGAGATAGGAAATATTATTACCTTTATAGACAATATTTCAAAACAAACTAATTTGCTTGCACTAAATGCTGCTATTGAAGCTGCTAGAGCAGGTGAATATGGTAAAGGCTTTACAGTAGTTGCAGAAGAGGTAAGAAATCTAGCAGAGCAGACTAGTGATGCTTCAAATAATATAGTGAATCTTATTAGTCAAATTCAATTGGAGATGGATAAAGTATCAAAATCAATGGAGGAAGGAATTATAGAGGTAGATAAAGGAAGTCAAGCAATTGAGAAGACAATTTCGTCCTTTGAGAAAATAGTAAGGGAAACTGATAAAGTATTTCAAGGTGTAGAGGATTTTGCTGTAGTAGTTGAAGAATTATCAGAGAACATGAATAAAATAGAAGGCTCTATAGCTTTGGTAAGTGCAGTATCACAGCAGACAGCAGCAGGTACCCAGACTATAATGGCAAGTACAGAAGAACAGCAATCAGCTATTCATCAAGTCAACCAAGCCATAGAAGATCTTAACAAAATGACAGATAGCTTAAATGAAATGATAAAAGGCTTTAAAATAAACTAAAATACAAAGGATTCAGTATATTAATATATTGAATCCTTGATTTGACACTTTATGAATAGGATGAACAGGCTCTAATAAATACAGTAATTAAGATATTTGAAAAAAGGAGAGAGAAATTTTGGATTTAATTTTAAGATTAGCTGAGGAGTTTAAGTTAAAAAAATTTCAAGTGGAGAACACAGTAAAGCTTATAGATGAGGGAAATACAATACCTTTTATAGCAAGGTATAGAAAAGAGCAAACAGGTGAATTAAGTGATGTTGTATTAAGAGACTTGTTCGAAAGACTTACATATTTAAGGAATCTTGAAAGCAGACAAAATGAAGTAATTCGTCTAATAGAAGAGCAAGGAAAACTAACAGATGAATTGAAAAAGGAAATATTATCTGCTGAAACACTTCAGAGAATAGATGATTTATATAGACCATATAGACCAAAGAGAAGGACAAGAGCAATAATCGCTAAGGAAAAGGGTTTAGAACCTCTAGCTGATATTATATTATCTCAAACCATTAATCAAGGAAGCCTAGATGAAATAGGATCTCCATACATAGATTCAGAAAAAGAAGTAAATACCATAGAAGAGGCTTTCCAAGGTGCTATGGATATAATAGCAGAAATAATATCTGATAATGCTGAGTTCAGAGATATAATTAGAAAAATAGTTTTTGACAAAGGAATAGTTGTCACAACTGCGTCAGATGAGAAGACTGACTCTGTATATGAAATGTATTATGACTATAAGGAACCTGTTAAAGCAATTGCAAATCATAGGATATTAGCAATAAACAGAGGCGAAAAAGAAAAGTTTTTAAGAGTTAAGATAGACAGTCCAGATGATGAAATAATAGATATATTAAAGTCAAAGGTATTGACCAATGAAAAAGCAATAACAACACAGTACTTGATTTCAGGTATTGAAGATGGATATAAAAGGCTTATTTCACCTTCTATTGAAAGAGAAATAAGAAATACACTTACTGAAAGAGCAGAGGAGCAGGCTATTAAGGTATTTGGAATCAACCTAAAGCCTCTACTAATGCAACCACCTGTAAAAGGTAAGGTTGTTATGGGCTTTGACCCTGCATACAGAACTGGATGTAAAATTGCAATAGTAGATGAAACAGGTAAGCTTTTAGATTATACAACTGTTTATCCGACAGAACCTCAGAATAAAGTAGAAGAAACTAAAAAGGAGTTAATAGACCTTATCAAAAAATATAATGTAGATATTATCGCTATTGGGAATGGCACTGCTTCTAGAGAATCAGAGACCATAGTAGCAGATATGCTGAGGGACCTTGACAGAAAGGTGTATTATACTATAGTTAGCGAAGCAGGAGCATCTGTATATTCTGCATCTAAGATAGCAAATGAAGAATATCCTGATATAAATGTATCTATAAGGGGAGCTATTTCCATAGGCAAAAGACTTCAAGACCCTCTTGCGGAGTTAGTAAAAATTGACCCCAAAAGTGTTGGTGTGGGACAATACCAGCATGATTTGAATCAAGGAAAACTAGATGAAACTCTAAAAGGCGTTGTGGAAGACTGTGTAAATAGTGTAGGAGTTGATTTAAATACGGCTTCTGTATCACTGCTTAGCTATGTTTCAGGTATTACATCAAGTGTTGCAAAGAATATAGTTAGTTATAGAGAAGAAATGGGTAAATTCACCAATAGAAAAGAACTTCTGAAAGTAAAAAGGCTAGGAGATGCTACATTTGTACAATGTGCAGGTTTTTTAAGAATATCTGATGGGGATAATCCTCTTGATAATACAGCTGTTCACCCAGAATCCTATGATGTAGCATTTAAGCTTATTGAAAAATTGGGATTCTCTAAAGATGATATTAAAACAGGAAAATTTAAGGAAATAGACTCAATGATAAATGAAAAAAATATTATAAGGCTTGCTGAAGAACTTCAAATAGGAGTTCCGACCCTGAGAGATATTGTTAAAGAATTAAAAAAGCCAGGCAGGGACCCTAGAGAAGATATGCCAAAGCCAATCTTTAGGACTGATGTATTAAAGATAGAAGACTTAAAACCCGATATGATACTGACAGGAACGGTAAGAAATGTAGTAGATTTTGGAGCATTTGTAGATATAGGAGTTAAGCAAGACGGTTTAGTCCATATTTCTCATTTATCTAATAAGTTTGTAAAGAACCCAATGGAAGTAGTCTCAGTAGGAGACATTGTAAATGTAAGGATACTTGATGTGGACATTGAAAAGGGAAGAATATCCCTCAGCATGAAGGAAGTCTAGGCATTATATTGCTAGAAACAATCTATCATGCTAAGTTAAGCTAATTTATCTCTCTTGGAGAAATTCCGCTATGTCTGGAATGATTGTTAAGATACTATAGTTATACTCTAGGAGAAATATGGAGGATAGAAAAGTGGATAGAATTCAATTACATAAAATAAATGAGAGATTGGAGTTTATAAACGAGCTAATTCTAGATGTAGCATATAGGCAGAGCAATGAAGAGGTGTTAGATACAGCATTGAAAAAAATTATGGAGATGCTCCAGATAGATTATGGATATGTAGTCAGCTACACTGAAATTGATAAAACAATAAGAAATGTTGAAATACAGTGCAATCTACCAGATGGTTTTTTAGAAGAAGTAATAAACTATAGATTTGAAAATATTTTAGTGAGAGACTCCATAAGAGATTCCATGAAAAAAGAGGTTTCAATAGTATCAAAAGAAGATCTTAGTACTCCATATCAAAAGTATATAAGTAAAAAATATGGATTTGAGACTATGATAATTGTGCCTATAGGATTTAACGATGTTTTTTCAACTATATTAATGCTATTATTTTTGCGTAAAGAAAAAGATAATATTCTAGAGTATGTACCACTTCTAGAGACTATAGGAAATACTCTTTGGGTACTATTACACAAACAAAAGATATATAGGGAATATCAAAACAATATCATTAGAACAGAAAAGCTCAAAGTTTTAGGAGAATTAGCAGGGGGAATAGCCCATGATTTTAATAATTTATTGACTACAATCCTAGGATTTTCTCAAATTGTACTAACACGAGAACTAAGCGAAGATATAAGAACATTTATTGATATAATATATAAGTCAGCTATTGACGGGAAGAGGATAGTGGAAAGAATACAAAGCTTTAATCGTAAGCAATTAGGTAGAAGCAAAGAAGTGCATCTTATAAACCTAATAGTTGAAAGTGGAATAGAGATGGCTAGACCTAGGTGGAAGCACTTCTATGAAACACATGGTAATAATCTTATTATAATTAAGGAGCTTAAATCTAATAGCAAAATATATTGCGTAGAGCATGAAATAAGAGAAGTAATTATAAACTTATTATCAAATGCTATGGATGCAATGGAACAGGGTGGTACTCTTACTATTAAGACTTATGATGAAGATGATAAAGTAGTAATTGAAATAAGTGACACAGGCCCAGGTATTTCGGATGAGGTCAGAGAACAAATTTTCGAACCTTTTTATAGTACTAAGGGGGTAAATGGTACAGGTTTAGGTCTTAGTATTGTAAGAGACATCATAAATGCCCATGAGGGAAATATCAAGCTTAAAAGTGAGATAGGTAAAGGTTCCACATTTAAATTATACTTTAATAAATACATAGAAAAGGAAGATGCTCTTATATCATTTGATTCAGATACTGACATCAACCTAAACTTAGACAAAGAAGTTAATATTCTAGTTGTAGACGATATACCACAGGTTGGAAATACGGTGGTGGAGATGTTAAAAACTATTGGCCTACATGCTGATATAGAAACTGAAAGCACAAAAGTAATACATAGGTTATTACAAAAAAAATATGATATAATTGTATGTGATTTAGCTATGCCTGAGTTGAATGGTATAAGCTTGAGCCAACAAGTAAAAGAAAAATATTCTAATATTAAATTTATGATACTAACTGGTTGGCCTGAAAGATTAAAAAAGGAAGACCATAACAGCATAGATCTAATATTGAGAAAGCCAATTACTATGGAGGAATTAGCCCAAGCTATTAAAAATATATTATAAGCTGTAACGGGGAATTCATTTATCCTAGGGACTTACATGAAAACATTTATTTTGTTTTATAAGACTAGTGTAACAATAGTTTAGCGATAGTTTATTATTGTTTAACTATCTTTAGCTACTGTTTAACTATAGTTCAATATATTAACAAGGGGGAATTTTGATGCTATTAATTAAGAATGCCAGAATCTATACAATGACGGAAAACGGAGTAATAGAAAATGGGAGTATTTTAGTAGAGGATGGAAAGATAAAAGAGGTAGGCAGGGATATAGTTGCTCCACTTGATGCAGAGATAATTGATGTAGAAGGTAGATTAGTTACACCAGGCTTTATAGATGCACATTGCCATTTAGGAATGTGGGAAGATGGAATAGGATTTGAAGGTAGTGATGGAAATGAATTTGTTGATCCAGTTACACCACACCTAAGAGCCATAGATGGAATAAATCCAATGGATGTTACATTTAAAGAAGCTAGAGAAGGTGGAGTTACATGTGTAGCTACAGGTCCAGGTAGTGCAAATGTAGTAGGAGGACAGTTTGTTGCTATAAAGACTTATGGAGATAGAATAGATGATATGATAGTAAAAGAACCATTGGCTATGAAAATTGCCTTTGGAGAAAATCCGAAAAGAGTATACGATGGCCAAAAGAAATCTCCAGTTACTAGGATGGCTACTGCTGCCATACTTAGAGATACACTTTCTAAGGCTAAAAGATATGTAGAGAAACTGGAAAAATCAAAGGATGACCCGTCCAAAGCTCCGGAATTTGATATGAAAATGGAAGCAATGGCAAAGGTTATTAGAAAGGAACTTCCACTAAAAGCTCATGCTCATAGAGCTGATGACATATTTACAGCTATAAGAATAGCAAAGGAATTTGATATAGATATTACTCTAGAACACTGTACAGAAGGACATTTAATAGCTACTCATCTTGCAAATGAAGGGAAACCAGCTATAGTAGGACCTACTCTTTCTGACAGGTCAAAATTTGAACTTAGAAACCTTACATTTGATACTCCTAAGGTGCTACATGATGCAGGAGTTAAAATAGCCATAATGACAGATTCACCTGTAATACCACTACAGTACCTTCCAATCTGTGCAGGTTTAGCAGTTAGAGCAGGATTAGATGAAATGGAAGCATTCAAAGCCATTACAATCAATCCAGCTGAAATATTAGGAATACAAGATAGAGTTGGAAGCATAGAAGTAGGCAAAGATGCAGATATAGTAATATTTGATGGAAATCCATTAACAGATTTAGGCTGTAAGACTCATTCTGTATTTATTGATGGAAAGAGAATAAAATAGATTATGACGAAAAAAGCGGAGAAGTTTCTCTGCTTTTTGTATTGTGTAGAAATTGAACGAAAACTAAAGGGATGGTGGAGTAGAAAACAAAAGATTTTTGGAGAAGTTAGTTTTCTAATCATTATTGACAATATAATACTATTATGAGATAATTAAATTGTTAAAAATATAATATTAAAATCTTCAGGGCAGGGTGTAATTCCCGACCGGCGGTATAGTCCGCGAGCTGCTAATGCAGTTGACTTGGTGAGATTCCAAGACCGACAGTAAAGTCTGGATGAGAGAAGGTTTTGCTAATATCCATTTACATAATGTATTTCGAATTTTTTCGAAGCTGACAGTGATTAACGGATATAGATTAGCTTATCAAGCCCTGATGTTATTCTTCAGGGCTTTTTTATGACTTAACCCGATTGTTTCGGATGCTTTTCCGAAAGAATCGTAGGTAGGTCAAACGCACCGAGCACCAAATTTATGGAGGGTAGTTGATCGAATAAATTTGTGTTGCTGACTGTGAATACCAATTGCTCTGAAGGAAAATTATGATTTGGAGGGATGGTATAATGTTAATGGTAAAAGGACAAATTAACACAAGGACAATGGTAAAAACAGCAGTACTATCAGTTTTAGCATTTTTAATAATGTACTTTGAAATGCCTTTATGGTTTACACCACCTTTTTTAAAGGTAGACTTAAGTGATATTCCAGCATTAATAGGTGCATTTGCATTAGGTCCAATAGCAGGAGTAGTTATTGAGTTAATTAAGAATATTTTAAATTTAGCAATTGAAGGTACTACAACAGCAGCAGTAGGAGAACTTGCAAACTTTTTTGTAGGAAGTATATTCGTTTTTGTTGCAGGATTTATTTATCAAAAGTATAAATCATTTAAGAGTGCTATATCAGGTATGATAGTTGCAACCATAGCTATGACACTTGTAGCTTCAGTTCTAAACTATTATTTCCTTATACCTTTCTATGCAAAGTTATTTGGAGTATCAGTAGACAAATACGTAGAGATGGGGGCACAGGTAAACAGATTTGTCACAGACTATAAAAGTTTTATATTGTGCGGTATATTACCTTTTAATTTCGTAAAAGGAGTTATGGTATCGCTTATAACAATACCACTATATAAAAGAGTATCACCAATATTACACAGATAATTAATATTTTAGTAGTCTTTAATCATCCTGCAGATACAGGGTGATTTTTTTATATACTTGTATATCCATCTTAAACTGGATATAATAGTTTTGTAACCCATAGGAAAGTCTTAAATTTCCTTTATTATTAACTTTTTGCAAAATGGGTTTCAATAAGACTTCCTCAGTTTATTAGAGTTTCATAGAAGTTTTTATTAGATAAAAAGGAAGGATGAAGCAATTGCTTAAAATAAATATAAATAACATAACAGAAACAGAAAAAGTCGGCTACATACTTGGTAAACTTCTAACAGGTGGCGAAGTAATATGCATGACAGGTGATTTAGGTGCAGGTAAGACTACTATGACTCAGTCTATAGCAAAAGGCTTAGATGTAGATGACTATGTAACCAGCCCTACATTTACTATAATAAATGAATACCAGGGCAGATGCCCGTTATATCATTTTGACGTCTACAGAATTAACGATGTAGATGAAATGTATGATTTAGGATATGAAGAGTACTTTTATTCAGATGGAGTATCTATTATAGAATGGGCAGACATAATTAAAGAAATACTCCCTAAGGAAAGACTGAATATTGAAATCAATAAAAAAGATAATATAGATAATAGAGAGATAATTATATATGGAAATGGAGAAAAATATATAAATATCATTAAATTACTTTCAGAGAAAATATAATACGATTATTGATAGATAAAGGAGCTGAAAAAATGAAAGTTTTAGCCATAGATACATCCAGCGTGTCTGCAACATGTGCAATAATAGATGACGATAGGCTATTAGTGGAGTACACTCTCAATCATAAGCTAACTCATTCACAGAAAATAATGCCTATGATAAAAGAAGTACTTAGTAGCTTAAGTTTAAAACCTGAAGACATAGATATATTTGCAGTTGCAAAGGGACCAGGCTCATTTACTGGACTAAGAATAGGAGTAGCTACAGTAAATGGACTAGCCCAATCAGTAAACAAAAAAGTAATAGGAGTACCTACACTTGATGCACTTGCCTTTAATTTACCATATTGTGAAGGAATAGTAGTTCCTATAATGGATGCTAGAAGGGATAGAGTATTTACAGGAATATATAAATGGACTAATGGGAATTTACATATAATCAAAGAGCAAGCAGCTTTAGAGGTTAAAGAACTTATAGATATATTAAAAGAAAGACCAGAAAAAATAGTCCTTGTAGGAGATGGAACTCTTGTTTATAGAGATGTATTTTCAGAAGCATTAGGAGAAAAGGCTATATTTGCTCCAAGAAGTGCAAATATGGCAAGAGCTTCTTCAGTGGCTGAGCTTGCAATGGCTAAAGCTTTACAAGGAAAGGTAGAGAGCTACTTTGAACTAGTTCCTGACTATTTAAGAGAATCCCAAGCTCAAAGAGAATACAATGAAAAACATAATATAGCCGGTGACAATAATGAGTGATGTAATAATTAGAGAGATGACTGAAAAAGATATAGACCAAGTGCTAGAAATTGAAAAAGAAGCCTTTGAAACACCTTGGTCCAGAGAAGCATTTGTATTAGAATTAGTGAAAAATCAATTAGCAAAATATATAGTAGCTGAGAAGGATGATAAAATTGTAGGATATGGTGGACTGTGGCTCATACTTGATGAAGGACATATAACTAACATAGCCGTAAGTTCACTTTATAGAGGACAAGGTATAGGTAACTTGCTTATTGAAAGGTTAATAGAGATATGCGAGGAAAGAGGAATAAACAACATGACTTTAGAAGTGAGAAAGTCAAACTTAGTAGCTCAATCATTATATAAAAAGTATGATTTTATAGACTGTGGAATTAGAAAAGGCTACTATACAGATACAAAAGAAGATGCAGTTATTATGTGGAGGATAGGTGAAGCAAGGGGACGGAGTTAGTGCTTCGCTCTTGTTTGTTAAATTTGTAGCTAAAATAATGAAATTATATATAATTATTATAATTATAGTTGAAGTATATTTAGTAAAAGTTTAGTCTAATATGATTAAGTAATATTTTTCTAGGAGGGAAAGACATGAAGAAAAAAACTATAGGAATAGTCATAGCAGCTATATTAGGTTTAGCTGTAATAACTGCTGGAGTGATGAAGGCAAAAAATACAGAAAAGGTTGCCAGTACATATGTATCAGTAGTGGAAGTAGAAGTAGAAAAGGATTTTGATTCAACCTTGATTACTGAAGGAACTTTGAAATCCAAGGAGCAAAGAAATGTGGTTTCAGATCTTCCTTATGTGATACAGGAAGTAGTATTTAAAGAAGGTGACAAAGTATCAGAAGGAGACATATTATTAAAGCTTGATGTAAAAGATTTAGAGTATAAAATAGAAACTGCTGAACTAAGTCTCGAAATGGAAAGACAAAGGCTCAAAAATCTAGAAAGACAACTTAGTGAATCAAGTAATACATTAGAGATTGAGAAAAATCTTGAAAATGCTAGATTAGCCTATGAAAATGCTCAAACTAAGTACGAAAACTCTAAAACTCTATATGATGCAGGAGCCGTAAGTAAGGAAATGCTAGATTCTGATGAAGCTAATATGATTACTGCAAAAAACAACTATGAGTTAGCACAAAAGCAAATAGAAGAAGCTCAAAATAAAGAAGACTTAAAATCTAATATAGATATTCAGAGAAAAAATGTAGAGATTCAAGAAATATCTCTAAAGTCTCAAAAGGAAGCATTGGAGCAGTCAATTATTAAAAGTCCTATATCAGGAACTATAGTGCAAGCAAATGCCCGTGTAGGAATACCTGCTACATCTGCAGCACCACTTTTTGTTATAGAGGACACAGATAATCTAGAAATAGAAGTTGGTATAGGGGAGTATGACATAAGCGAAATACAAATAGGACAAAAGGTAAAGGTTACAGGAGAAGCCTTTAAGGACAGAGAAATAAATGGAGTAGTATCTTTTATAGCACCATCTGCAACTATAGTATCTACTGGAACTGGAAAAGAAACACAAGTTATTGTTAAAATAGATATACCTAATGCTGATAATTATCTAAGACCAGGATTTACAGCTAATGTAGCTATTAATACAGCATATAAAAAAGAAGCATTAGTTTTACCTTATGAAACAGTATATGAGAAGAAGGATGGAACAAAGGTAGTATTTAAAGTTGAAGATAATAAGATAAAGGAAATTCCTATCTCTATAGGAATTCAAGGTGACCTAAAGCAAGAAGTAATTTCACCAGATATTAAGCTAGGGGATAAGATAGTTACAAATCCTACTGAAAAACTTTATGATGGTTTAGAGGTTTCAATTTTAAATAGTATAGGTGAGCAGAAATGATAAAGATAGAAAACTTAGGAAAGATATATGATACTGGCAAGATATCCGTAGAGGCGCTTAAAGGTATAAACCTTGAAGTAAAAGAAAATGAATTTGTTTCCATAATGGGAACTTCAGGTTCAGGAAAATCTACTCTAATGAATATATTAGGCTGTTTAGATAGACCTACATCAGGGAGATATTCTTTAGATGGAGTAGCAGTAGAAAAATTAAATGAAGCGGAACTTGCAACAATTAGAAATAAGAAAATAGGTTTTGTCTTTCAATCCTTTAATCTGCTGCCTCGTACTTCTGCATTAAAAAATGTTGAACTTCCAATGACTTATGCTGGGATACCTAAAAAGGAAAGAAGATTAAAAGCCTTAGAAGTATTAGAAAAGGTAGGATTAGGAGAAAGAGTAGGTCATTTACCAAATGAGCTTTCTGGTGGTCAAAAGCAAAGGGTAGCTATTGCAAGAGCCTTAGTCAATAACCCTGCAATACTGCTTGCTGATGAACCTACAGGAAATCTTGACACCAAATCTGGTGAAGAGATTATGGCAATATTCCAGCAGCTTAATAGGGAAGGAGTTACCATAATATTAGTAACCCATGAGCCTGAAATTGCTCAGCATACCAAAAGAATAGTACTATTTAGGGATGGATGTATAATAGATGATAGAGAAGTAGAAAATCAAGTTATTATAAAGCCACAGTCAGTAAGTGAGTAATATAGAGGTGATAGGATGAATTTTTTAGAGAGTATAGGCTCTGCGTTATCTAGTCTTTGGGCTAATAAAATGCGTACTTTTTTGACTATGCTTGGAATTATCATAGGAATAGCTTCAGTTATAACAATAGTATCATTAGGTCAAGGAAGCCAGGCTCAGATAGGGAATGAGTTTGAAAAAATGGGTGCAAATTTAGTAGCTATTTATACAAACTGGGAAGAAGATCTAAATAGAAATGATTACTTTAATGATGAGGATTTAAAGACAGTTAAGAGAGTATTTGGAGATAGGATAACAGGGGTTTCTGTTGTTCTTGGAACTAGTGGTACAGCTTCTAAAGGTAGAAACAATGGCTCTGTAAGCTTATATGGTGTTAGTGAAGATTATAATAAAATGACACCAGTAGATATTATTAGTGGAAGATTTTTATTAGAATCTGATATAAAGGCTGGAAGAAAGGTTGCTATAATAGATGAAAGACTGGCAGACAAATTATTTAAGAGAAAAGATGTATTAGGAGAGAACTTAATAGTAGATACTGGCTACTCTAAGATTTCTTTAACTATTATAGGTATTTATGAGACTCCTAGTGGGACTCTTGAAAATCTTGCACAGCAGCTTATGGGAGATAATACTAACATTTATGTTCCATATACTATGATGAGGAGTTTAGGATATGGCGATATATATAGCCAGTTCCAACTGAACGTGGTAGATAGTAAAGAAATAGATGAAGTAAGTAAAGAAGTAATCAATGTGCTAGAAAGAAGACATAGAGTCGTTGGTAAAAACTACTATCTATATCAGAGTGCACAGCAGCAGATGGATATGATGAATAATGTGCTTGGTATGGTAGCTAGTGTTATTGGAGCTATAGCAGCTATATCTCTTTTAGTCGGAGGAATAGGAGTTATGAACATAATGCTTGTATCAGTTACAGAAAGGACTAGGGAGATAGGTATAAGAAAGTCCATTGGTGCTACAAGGAAGGATATACTAGTACAATTCTTAGTAGAAGCTATGATTGTATCGGGAACTGGTGGGCTAATAGGGACAGTTTTAGGACTTACAATACAGGGCATAATTTCTATGTCAATAGGAATACCGCCATCTGCTTCCTTAGGCACTATATTAATAGCTGTACTATTCTCAGCAGCAGTAGGTATATTTTTTGGGATATACCCTGCGAACAAGGCAGCAAAGCTTGATCCAATAGAAGCTTTGAGGTATGAATAATATGAGAGGGGTGTTAAAATGGAAGAAAATATTAACCAAAATCAAAGTGCAGTAAAACCTTTTAGCTGGTGGGAAAGACTAAAATATGTTTTCATAAGTCCAAGTAAGGCCTTTGAAAACATAAAGGAACATCCAAGGGTATTGTTTCCTATGCTTATAATACTAATTGGTATGCTAGCTATAACGGTACCGAGGCTTAATATGATGAAGGAGCTTTTGAGAGATACCTATATACAGCAATATGCACAAAGTGGAGTGGAAGTTACAGAAGGGTTTATTGATAACATGGTAATGGGTGGTATTGTTGGTGCTATTGTTGGACCCATCATTGGTGCAGTAGTTGTATGGCTAGTAAAAAGCGCACTAATAAATGCATTTTCTGGCTTTGTAAATGGGACTGGAACATTTAAACAAGCACTTTCAGTAATTACATATTCTTATTTCCCAGTTTTTTTAGGAAATATTATAATTACTATAATATTGTTGATTACTAAGCAAAGTAATATTATTACATCCTTAGCAGTTTTTCTTCCTGATTCCCAGGCAGGTACATTTTTATACGCTATATTAGCAAACCTAGATATATTTGTTATTTGGTATCAGATACTTGCTATTATAGGTATATCAAAAGTGTATTCTATTAGCAAGAAAAGCTCTTCTATACTAGTTCTGGGTACATGGTTTATATATATATTGATTATCTCTGGATTAGGGTCATTAGGAGCTATGGCTTTAGGAATAGCTTAAGATTTTTAAAAATTAACAATTTGATTTTATAAACACAGGTTTTTTGATCTGTGTTTATTTTTTTGGCTGCGAGTAGATTTGATAAAAAATATAATATCTACAAATAATAAAATAAGTTATAAAATAAGTTACAAAAAACAAATGGAGGGATATGAATGGCAAGCAAGGAACAATTGAGAAGAGTTGCAGAAAAATGTAGTGAGCATAGATATACATCAGATGATAATAGGTTAATGTCTTCAACAAATCCATCTGGATATGTAACAAAAAGCTGTGAAAACTGTATTCATTTCACAAAAGATCATAAATGCGACCTAGATTTAACTGATGAGATTTTGGTAAATATGGCTATGGAAATGGATTATGATGAGTGGAAATAAGACATAGTTTAGAACTACCAGATGAATACATGAAAAGCTGGGTCAAACTACCCAGCTTAAACTAATCTAGTATTGAATTTCATCATGCTCATTATTTTCCTGTTCCATTACATAACCTTCATTAAAGAATTTATCTTGTACTGCCATCATGAGAGCATAGTCCCCATAGCTTATGCCTTTTAACATACCATCAGGCATTATATTAGCAGAAGAAAGTTTCCAATAAAAAGGTCTTCTATTATTAGCCACGACATCACTCCTAAGGAAATTTTTTTATCCTTATGAAATTCAGCCTATGGATAAATTTTTATAGACTATTAAGTCTATAACTATATTTTCTGTTAATCATGAAGATAATATTTAGACAATATTTAGAATAAAAATGTCTTCATTCAATTTTAAAAATAATTAATTACAGTCATTCTGAGGAAAAATAGTTCAGTGTAAAGCTATATATGAGATTAAGAAAATGAAATATGGTAATATGGTTTTTATGAGGATATAATATATGATATAGTATCATAAAGGTTATGTCCTGTGTCAGTCGGGACGTAATTAAAGAGATTGTGTTATAGAGTTAGATTATTCACTTAAATTCAGGGTAACAACGGTATGGTTTGGAGGAAATGAAATGAAAGAAGCAAAAAAAGACATAATCACATTAGCCATTGAAACATCTTGTGATGAAACTGCTGCGGCAGTTTTAAAAAATGGCAGATATGTACTATCAAATGTTATATCTTCACAGATAGAAATACATAAAAAGTTTGGAGGAGTAGTACCAGAGGTGGCTTCAAGAAAGCATATAGAGAATATAAATGTAATCATACAAAATGCATTAGATGATGCAAAAATAACTCTAGATGATGTGGATAATATAGGTGTAACCTATGGACCAGGTCTTGTAGGAGCTCTTTTAGTAGGTATATCTACTGCAAAGGCCCTTGCTTTCGGTAAAAATATACCTCTGGTTCCGGTAAATCACATAGAAGGTCATATTTATGCTAACTTCATAGAATATACTGAGTTAGAGCCACCTTTTGTATGTCTTATAGTATCTGGTGGACATACTCATTTAGTATATATGAAGGACTACGGGGAATATGAACTTCTTGGCAGAACTAGAGATGATGCAGCAGGAGAAGCATTTGATAAAATAGCTAGAGCATTAGGACTAGGATATCCTGGAGGCCCACTTATAGATAAGCTTGCTGCCATAGGCAATAAGCATGCAGTGGAGTTTCCAAGAGTATATCTTGAAGAAGGCAGCTATGATTTTAGTTTTAGTGGTCTTAAGTCTGCTGTGCTTAACTATCTAAATACTGTAAAGCAAAAAGGAGAAGATATATCAGTAGAGGACGTGGCAGCCAGTTTTCAACAATCTGTAATAGAAGTGCTGACAGAAAAAGCAATAAGTGCTGCGAAACAGATGCATTCAAATACTATAGTAGTGGCAGGTGGAGTAGCTGCCAATCAAGGGCTTAGAGATATGTTGACTGAAAGAGGAAAGAAGGAAGGATTAAATATTAAATTTCCTTCTAGGATTTTATGTACAGATAATGCAGCTATGATAGGCTGTTCGGCCTATTATAACTTTATAAAAGGAAATATAGCAAGTCTTGATTTAAATGCAGTGCCTAATTTGAGGCTAGAGGATAAGATAGTTTAGGGATTATTAAGGCATTTCTTCTGTGACTAGATTATTTGACAGAACATATAGAAGATAATAAGTTGCATATTAAAACGGCTTAGGTTTTACATTATGTTTATTATATTATGTAAATTAGATTCTCTAATTTTTGACATAATTAGTCACAAAATTATTCACAACTTGTCCACATTGTTATAGATATAAATTTAGGTTTTCTGTGGATAATGTGGAAACAGTATTATGAAGTACGTATAATATTGCATAATAATGTGGATAACCTTGTGGATTATGTGAATAATATGTGGATTAAATGGGAAAAATAAAATTCTTTGTTATTAAGTTGGGATAATATAGTATAATATCTAATTTTATGTGTTTACATAATCCGACAAAGTAATGTATCAATAACAAGTTTTTACAAATATAAGAGAATTATTGCATAATATGTCTAATAGAATTCTTATTGAACCTCTTAAGGACAATATTGACACCGATAAAAAACATCAATAGTATATATGAAATCGATGATATATAAAGGATAGCAATAGAAGTAACAAGTTATATAAATGGCGAATACCTATTATTCAGATATAACTTATATCTGAATAATAGGTATTCATTTAATCTTTTAACTAACATACTTAAATCTATATGTTCTTATAATTAGTCTAATTTTTCTTCTTCAGATATTTCTTCAGTCAATACAACCCATTCATCATACAGCTTATCTAGTTCGTCCTTAAGCTTGAGGATTTCTTGATGAATACTTTGACTTTTTTCATGGTCAGAATATACACTGGGGTCACACATTTCATTTTCTAGCTCATGAATCTTATTTTCATGCTCTGATATGTTTTTTTCCAAGCTTTTTATTATTTCTCTTTGCTTTTTCTCAAGAAGCTTTTTATCTTTTTCCTTTTTCTTTTCAGCCTTAAGCTGAGTTTTTGTTTTTTGTACTTCATTATCTTCATCATCATAAATAGGGGCATTCTTTTTTTCTAGATAATATGAATAATTACCTAGATATTCAGAGATACCTGCACTAGATAGGTCTAGTATTTTATTTGCCACTTTGTTTAAGAAGTATCTATCATGTGATATTACTAGAAGAGTTCCATCATAGTTTTGTAGAGCATCTTCTAGGACCTCTTTAGAATCTATGTCTAGGTGATTTGTAGGCTCATCCATCAGGAGCAGATTTGCTTTTGACATCATAAGCTTAATAAGTGCCACTCTGCTTTTTTCTCCACCACTTAACTCTGATATTTCCTTAAAAATATCATCACCAAAGAATAGAAACTGGGCTAGAAGAGATCTTATTTGGTAGTGGTCTAATGATGGATTTTCATCCCATATTTCATCAACAAGGGTTTTTTCATCATTAAGATTAGATTGCTCCTGATCGAAATACCCTATATTTACATGGTGACCGAGTTCAATTTTGCCATCACTAATAGGGACTTTACCCATGACCATTTTGAAAAGAGTTGTCTTTCCAACACCATTAGGACCAATAAGTCCTACTTTTTCTCCTCTGTATATCTTAAAATTCACATTGCTAAACAGCTTATGGTCACCAAAGTATTTACTTAGATTTTCTACAGATATAACATCATTTCCGCTCTTTATTTTTGGCTCAAATTTAATTTTAGACTTTTTATTCTCACCAAGAGGAGTCTCAATTCTCTTCATTTTATCAAGCATTTTTTGCCTGCTTTGAGCTTGCCTAATGTATCTTTGACCACCGTAGGACATAAATCTTCTAATGATTTCTTCCTGTCTAGAAATCTCCTTTTGTTGTTCCTCATATTTTTTTTCTAAAAGTTCTAGCTCATCTTTTCTTTTTTTCATAAAGGTAGTATAATTTCCACTATATATTTTAAGTTGAGTGTTTTCCAAATAAAATATTTTAGATACAGTATTGTCAAGAAAGTACCTATCATGTGATATTATTATTGCTGCACCCTTATATTCTTTAATGTATCTTTCTAGCCAGTCTATAGCTTGTATGTCAAGATGGTTAGTGGGCTCGTCTAAAAGTAGAATATCAGGCTTGCTTAGAAGTAGCTTTGCAAGCATAACTCTCGCCTTTTGGCCACCACTTAAATGAGATATGGGCATATAAAATTGCTCTTCACTAAAGCCTAATCCCTTTAGAGTACCTTTAATTTCACTTTTAAAACCATATCCATTTTTGTTTTGAAACTCTTCCATAAGATGGGCATATTCATCCATTAATGAATCTAATAAATTAGACCCTTGTTTTTGTCCTTCAATACTAATACTATTTTCAAGCTCTCTTAATCTATTTTCCATTTTTATTAAAGGTATAAATACTTCCATAACCTCATCAAAAATGGATTTATCGCTTTCTATTTGTGTATGCTGTTCAAGATAGCCTATTTTACAATCCTTTGATACATATATTTCACCTGAATCCATAGAAGTTTTTCCACATAGAATATTAAATAAAGTTGACTTGCCAGCACCATTAAGGCCAACAAGACCAATCTTTTCATTATCATTAAGTGAAAAAGTGATTTTATCCAGTATTGTATCTACTACATAGCTTTTAGATATATTGCTGCATGATAAAACTATCACTTTGTTTCCTCCTTGCCTTATCTAATAATTATAATTTTATCAAAAAACGTTTAAAAATGAAACAATAGGGTATGATTTTTAAATAGATAAGATACAATAGAGCTAAGAGGTTTACATTATTGATATGCAAGGAAGTGTTAGCATTATAAAATTGACAGTAAATTAACTGGGTGGTATAATAGCTTAAACATTTCCTTTGTGAGAAAATCTTGATTAGAGTAGGTGGATAATTTTTATGGAGAGAGAAAATAAAGTTTCTATGGCAGTCATAAGAAGACTTCCTAAATACTACAGATACTTAGGAGAACTATTAGAAAAAGATATAAATAGAATATCATCTCAAGAATTAAGTAATATAACTGGTTTTACAGCTTCCCAAATTAGGCAGGATTTAAATAATTTTGGTGGTTTTGGGCAACAAGGTTATGGTTATAATGTTGAAGAATTGCATAAGCAGCTTGGAAAAATCTTGGGATTAGATAGAACCTATAAAGCAGTTATAGTAGGTGCAGGGAACTTAGGTCAAGCAGTAGCAAACTATAGAGGATTCGAAGATGCTGGTTTCAGGCTTTTAGCATTATTTGATAAAAACCCTAAACTAATAGGGCTAAAGATTAGAGATATTGAAATACATGATGTTGACATGCTTGAAGACTTTATTACTGATAATAAAGTCGAAATAGGAATCATAACTACACCAAAGGAACAGGCTCAGTGGGTAGCGGATATATTTGTAAAAAGCAATATAAAGGGCATATGGAATTTTGCTCCTACTGATTTAAAGATTCCTGAAGATGTTGTCGTTGAAAATGTTCATTTAAACGAAAGCTTGTTTATCTTATCATATATGTACAAAGAAGTGAATAATAAGTAAAAGTGTCCCAGTACTGGACACAGTATAAAGTTATAGTATACAAAACAGACTACATTCTAGAATATAGTCTGTTTTTTTGTTGTATTGTTCTTAGATAAAGTAAATTACTTGTCGATTTTTTAAATAGATAATAAAATATAATTGAATCATTTTTAGGTTTGTTATCAATTTAACGTAGTTGATAATTTAATACATTATAACCAATATGTAAGCTTGTAAAATACCTGTTTATTGAATTGATGTTAAGAAAATGTAAGATAAAAAATAACTAAGGCAATAGATTATTGAACTATATTAGCGTATAATAAAATTAATGACAAGGAGTTTACATACTTGAAACTAAGTATGTCTAAAAATTATCAATGTTTCATAGAGAATAATGAGGAGGGAATGACATGAATTTTAGCTTTACTAGCGAGCAGGAAATGATAAGAAAGACCATGAGGGAATTTGCTGAAAAAGAAATAAAGCCTATAGCGGCTGAAATTGACGAGACAGAAAGATTCCCTATGGAAAGTGTACAAAAGATGGCAAGATATAACATGTTAGGTATACCAGTGCCAGAGCAGTATGGTGGAGCAGGGGGAGATGATATAGCTTATGCTATAGCTGTAGAGGAATTATCTAGAGTATGTGGAACTACGGGGGTAATATGTTCTGCACATACATCTCTTGGATGTTGGCCTATTCTAAAGTATGGTACGGAAGAACAAAAGCAAAAATACCTGATTCCAATGGCTAAGGGTGAATATCTAGGAGCTTTTGGTCTTACAGAGCCAAATGCAGGAACTGATGCAGCTGGACAACAAACTGTGGCAGTTCCTGATGGTGATGACTATGTATTAAATGGAACTAAAATATTTATAACAAATGGTGGACAGGCAGATGTTTACATAATTTTCGCTATGACTGATAAGTCTAAAGGCACTAGAGGAATAAGTGCATTTATAGTAGAAAAGAATTTTCCAGGATTTAAAATTGGTAAAAAGGAAAACAAGATGGGTATTAGGGCTTCTTCTACTACTGAACTTATATTCGAGAACTGTAGAGTTCCGAAGGAAAATCTACTAGGGGAGTTAGGTAAAGGCTTTAAAATAGCTATGACCACACTTGATGGTGGAAGAATTGGTATAGCTGCACAAGCATTAGGAATAGCTCAAGGAGCATTAGATGAGACTATTAAGTTTGTTAAAGAAAGGCAGCAATTCGGCAGGGCAATAGGACAGTTCCAAGGAGTTCAATGGATGATTGCTGATATGGTTACTAAGGTAGAGGCTGCTAGACTAATGGTATACAATGCTGCTTATAGAAAATCAGCAGGGCTAGATTATGGTAATGCTGCTGCAATGGCAAAGCTATTCGCATCTGAGACAGCTATGGAAGTAACTACAAAGGCAGTACAGCTACATGGTGGCTATGGGTTTACTAAAGATTATCCTGTTGAAAGAATGATGAGAGATGCTAAGATAACTGAAATATATGAAGGAACTTCTCAAGTTCAAAAAATGGTAATATCAGCAAATGCATTGAGATAGAAAAGGAGTGAGAATGCTATGAGAATAATTGTTTGTGTAAAGCAAGTTCCCGATACTAACGAAGTCAGAATAGATCCAGTAAAAGGAACTCTTATTCGTGAAGGTGTTCCAAGTATTATAAATCCAGATGATAAAAATGCTTTAGAGGAAGCTCTAAAAATAAAGGAAGCTCATGATGATGTAGAAGTAATAGTGCTTTCAATGGGACCTCCTCAAGCTAAAGAAGCTTTAAAGGAAGCTATTGCAATGGGAGCAGATGAGGCTATACTATTAAGTGATAGAGCTTTTGCAGGGGCTGATACATGGGCTACATCTATTACATTGGCTGCTGCTATAAGAAAAATTGGGAAATACGACATAATATTCTGTGGTAGACAAGCTATAGATGGAGATACAGCTCAGGTGGGACCACAAATAGCTGAACATCTAGGACTTCCTCAAATTACATATGTGGAGAAACTTGAACTAAGTGGCAAAGGTGTTATTGCACATAGAGCATTAGAGGATGGTTATTATGTAATTAAGTCAGAGATGCCAGTGGTTCTTACTGCCATAAAAGAATTAAATGAACCTAGATATCCTTCTATTAAAGGCATATATAAGGCCTATAGAAATGAAGAATTAGTCAAAGTTTGGACGGTTGATGACATAGATGTAGATAGGGAACAAATTGGCCTTAAAGGTTCACCTACTCAGGTTAAAAAATCATTTACACCTGCATCAAGTAAAACAGGTGGTGAAATGCTAACTGGTAGTCCAAGTGAAATTGCAAGACAGTTTGTAGTGAGGTTAAAGGAGAGACAAATTATATAGTCGTATTATGCAAATGTTCACTTAATATTTCTATCCTAGTAGTATTAAATTTTTATGTTGAGGTGATATAAATGGCTGTTAAGGTTATAGATGAAAAGTGTACTGGCTGTACTACATGTGTTGATGCCTGTCCGTTTGAAGCTATAGAGATGAAAGAAGATAAAGCATATATCAAAGATAGCTGCACAACATGTGGTGCTTGTGTAGATGCTTGTCCCTTTGATGCAATAGTCAAAGAAGACGAGGCTAAGATAGAAACAGATGACATATCTAAATACAGAGGAGTTTGGGTTTTTGCAGAGCAAAGAG
The DNA here is from genome assembly GCF_900095305.1 of Proteiniborus sp. DW1. Classification (NCBI taxonomy): domain Bacteria; kingdom Bacillati; phylum Bacillota; class Clostridia; order Eubacteriales; genus Proteiniborus; species Proteiniborus sp. DW1. The sequence goes on from NZ_FMDO01000007.1 coordinate 95,601, forward strand.
AAGGTAAATTATTAAACGTTTCAGTTGAGCTTTTAGGAGAAGGTAGAAAAATAGCAGATAAACTGGGAGTAGAGTTAACAGCAGTTTTACTTGGGAACAAGGTAGACGATATTGCAGAAAAGCTAGTTAAATATGGTGCAGATGTGGTATTATATGCCGAAAGTGAATTGTTAGAAACATATACAACAGATGGATATACAAAGGTTATATCAGATTTAGTTAAAGAAAGAAAACCAGAAATTATTCTAATAGGTGCAACTAATATAGGTAGGGACCTAGGCCCTAGGGTTTCTGCAAGGGTACATACAGGCCTTACTGCGGATTGTACAAGACTAGAAATAGATGAAGAGGATAATAAGCTTCTTATGACAAGACCTGCCTTTGGTGGAAATTTAATGGCTACTATAGTATGTCCTGATCACAGACCACAGATGTCTACAGTTCGACCAGGAGTAATGGAAAGAGCAAAATATGACGAAAATAGAAAAGGCAAGATTGAGTTAGTAGATATTGAGGTGACCAAGGAAGATATTAAAGCTAAGGTTGAAAATGTAGTTAAATCAGGTAAAGCAGAAGTTCCATTAGAGGAAGCTAAGATAATAGTAGCAGGAGGAAGGGGCTTAGGAACTAGAGAAGGCTTTGAGCTAGTAGAAAAGCTTGCTAAGAAGTTAGGAGGGGTTGTAGGTGCTTCCAGAGCTACAGTAGATGAAGGATGGATTGAACATTCTCATCAAGTAGGTCAAACAGGAAAAACTGTAAGACCTAAGCTATATATAGCTTGTGGTATATCAGGAGCTATTCAGCACTTAGCAGGTATGCAGGATGCCGAATGTATAATAGCTATTAACAAGAATCCTGATGCACCAATATTTAAAATCGCAGACTATGGAATAGTTGGAGATGTAAACGAAATAATACCAGCAATTCTTGAATCATTAGATAATGTAGATGATATACTGGCAGCTGTAAAGGCAATGGCATAAGAATCTATAAAATGTACAAAAAGGTAAGATACGACGAAGGCTTTCGTCGTTCTTGCTTTTTTGAGTCTATTAGCTTGTAAAAAATGGAGTAATATTTAGTGCTTTCTGTAATTTGAAAAAAATGTAGAAATTTATATAATTTTAGGGTATAATCATAAAAATACTATCTTTGTTTAAGATGTCTTGTTTTATCATTTTATTTGAAAAGGAGGGGAAAATGATGAAAAAGAAAAATAGAAGTAGGAAAGTTATGAAGGCTATAGGAGATAGCAGGGTGAATCTAGGAATTCGAGGTAAAATATCAATTGTTTTTGTTTTAATTATTACTTTATCTAATATGGTTTTGGGCTTAGGAGCTTATTTTACTTCTAAAGCTGTAGTTAGAGACCAATTTGAGGACTTAACTAAAACTCTTGGCAACGAAATAAGTAGGACTATAGAGTCATACTTTCATAGCTTCGAAGAGGCAATCAAGTTTATGGCTACAGATTCAAATGTAAGATCAGTTAACTCAAATGAGGAATCTGCTACATGGATGGTAAAGAGCTTTGAAAATTTCATAAATAGTTATACTGATGTTACGAACGTCTATTTAGGAACAGAAAAAGGTGATATGTATTTATATCCTAAAAGTGAATTACCTTCGGATTACGATCCTAGAAAAAGAGATTGGTACATAGAAACTGTAAATAATAAGGAGTTAACATGGGTAGCCCCTTACATAGATACAGGGACTAAGGAACTAGTCATAACAGCAGGAGTACCTATATATGAGGCTGTAAATCCAAATAAACTAATAGGAGTGTTAGCAATAGATGTTAAACTAGACACTCTATCTGATATTATTACTTCTATAACTATAGGGAAAGATAGCTTCCCTATACTGTATGATAAAGAAGGTACTGTTCTTATACATAAAAACAAAGATTTAATTGGGCAGCCATCTACTATTCCTAAGCTTATAGAAGCTATAAAATCTGGCGATGTAAGTTTTTTAGAGTATAATAGTGATGAAAATGGTATTGAGAAAAGGAAATTAGCAACCATTAGCGTGCTAGACAGACTAGACTGGAGAATAGTTTCAGGCATAAATCTAGAAGAAATCTCAAGCCATACCTCAAAGTTATTATTCAATACATCTTTAATTTGCTTTATTTCTATTGTAGTAACGATAATATTTGCTTTTATTTTTTCAAGAACTCTGACTCGACCAATAAAATCTCTTTCTTATAATATGGAAAAGGTAAAAGAGGGAGATTTTACATCTAGACCTAATATTAAGACAAGAGATGAAATTGGTTTACTTGGAGAAAGTTTTAATATTATGATAGATAATCTATCTAATCTTATAAATGTAATTCAGAATGTTTCTTATGAAGTATCAGAATCTGCTCAGCACTTAGCTGATACAGCAGAAGAGACTAGTATATCATCAGAAGAAGTTACAAGAACAGTAGAAGAAATAGCAAAAGGAGCTTCTGAGCAAGCTCATGATACTGAAACAGGAGTTATGCTGGTGACAAATCTTGCTGACAGGTTTGTAGAGCTTGCCAATAGTTCTAATGAAATGTTTGAAGTGGCTAGAGATGTAATGAACACTAGCATAAACAGCGTTAAGATAGTTGATGAACTACATTCAAAGACAGAGTTAAATAATGTCGCTACTAATGAGGTAGAAAATGAGATACTTAATCTAGATGAAAAAATAAGGTTCATTGGAGAGATACTTCAAACTATTAACTCAATTGCAGAGCAGACTAATTTACTAGCACTGAATGCATCTATTGAAGCTGCTAGGGCAGGAGAACATGGTAGGGGCTTTGCAGTCGTAGCAGATGAGATAAGAAAGTTATCATATGAATCTAGAGAGTCTTCGGATAAAATTAAGGACATCGTAGAAACCATTCAAAATGATAGTAAACATACTGTAGATACAATGAAGATTATGAAGGAGAGGACAGAGGAACAAACTCAGGCTGTAAAAGAAGTCAACAATGCTTTTGATAAGATATCTAGTGCAGTAGAGAAAATAGCTCAGAAAATCGAAATGATTCATAACTATGTCAATGACATGAACAGAGATAAGGATAAAATCGTAGAGTCAATTGAAAGCATATCAGCAATATCTGAAGAGACTGCAGCGGCATCCGAAGAGGTAACTGCATCTATGGAACAGCAATCCGCTGCTGTAAATGAGGTAGCAGAAGCAGCTTTAAGGTTAAATGAACTTGCCATGGAATTAAATAAAGAAATTACAAGATTTAAAATTTAGAAGCAGCCTATTGGCTGCTTTTTAAGTGTATAAAGACAGTAATCTATGATACAATATACTTGTAGTTTAACAATTTGGGGGAATTCATATGGAAATAATCGCCCTAATAGGCCATAGCGGTACAGGAAAGAGCTACAAGGCAATTGCTGTAGCTAAAGAAAGGGATATAGAATATATTATTGATGATGGGCTATTAATAAGGGGAAATAAGATAGTAGCTGGAAAATCTGCAAAGAGAGAAAATACCATAGTTAGTGCTATTAGAAGAGCTGTGTTTATGGACAATGTCCATAGATTAGAAGTGAGAAATGCAATAATAAAGCATAATCCTTCTAAGATATTGATACTAGGCACTTCAGATAAAATGATAGACAAGATTACAAGCTCCCTAAGACTTCCTGAGGCATGTGAGAGAATTTATATCGAGGATATTTCAACTGAAGAAGAAATAGACATAGCCAGGAAATACAGAAAAAAGGAAGGGAAGCATGTTATTCCAGTTCCTACCTTTGAGGTGAAAAAGGATTTTTCTGGGTATTTCATTGACAGCCTAAAAATATGGAGAAAGAAAGAGAATCCTAAAGAGCATACGGTATATGAAAAGACTGTAGTAAGGCCTACTTTTAGTTATCATGGTAAATACACTATTTCAGACGGTGTAATAAAGGATTTATTGAGACATGTTGCAAGTAAAGTTATTGGAATTTCGAAGGTTTATGGCGTACAGATAAAGAGCCTAGAGCAAGGGATTATTATTAGTTTTAATGTGGAATTTATGTATGGAAATCCAATAATGCCTTTGATTACACTTATGCAGAAGCAGATTATCTATGAGGTTGAGAATATGACTTCATTAAATATCCTTGCAGTTGATGTAACTGTTAAGAAAATAGTCATACCTTAAATATAGAAAACTCCCTTCTTCTATTGATTTCAAGAAGAAAGGAGTTTTTTTATAAGTTTTTATAGTTTAAATGTGTTTACAAGATTATTTAATTCATTAACAACTTCACGTAGATCAATAGCCATTTGGGCAATACTTTCTATTGTAGCAGTTTGCTCCTCAGTTGTAGCAGCAACTTCTTCTGAAGAAGCTGCTGACTCCTCAGATATGGCTGAAATACTCTCTATAGATGAAACTACTCTATTCTTAGTCTCATCAACTACATTTACCTTATCTAATAACATATTTATTTGATGTACAGACTTTTCTATAGACTCATAGATTAACATAAATGCCTTACCATTTTCATCCACTGCTACATTAGATTCATTAAATATCTGGTTGAATGTATCTACATTTGCCTTGGTTTTAGACATGTTTTCACGTATATTAGATATAATACCTTCTATTTCATCAGAATATCGTGCAGATTGCTCAGCAAGTTTTCTTATTTCATCTGCAACTACAGCAAATCCTCTACCATTTTCGCCTGCTCTAGCTGCCTCAATAGAAGCATTTAACGAAAGCAAGTTTGTCTGCTCAGATATAGACTGAATCGTATTTACTATATCATGAATAGAGTTAGATTGATTTGATAAGTCATTTATATTGTTAGATACTTCAACAGCTAACTTAGCATTTTGGTTAAACTTATCTTGAAGAACCTTTATTTTCTCAACGCCTTCAATACTATGTTTGCTCATTTCGTCTGAAAAGCCTTTTAATCTAGAAACACTTTCACCAATATCATTTATTTCCCTAGCTAAGATTAATAGTTGCTCTGTACCTTCTTGTGTTTCTTTAGCTTGCTCTGTAGCTCCAGCTGCCATTTCTTCTATAGCTCTTGCAACCTCTTGAAGAGCAATAGAAGTTTCGTCTGTGGCAGTTACTAGCCTTGTTGAATATTGATCTAAATGAATAGAGTTTTTTGAAATCTTATTTACCATTTCTCTTAGAGCTTTTCTCATTTTGTCTACTGATACTGCCATCAATCCCGTTTCATCTCTTAAAGAATATAACTTTTTATCTTCATATTCTATTAAGTCAAATTCAGATGTTCTATTAATAAATCCTGTTAAGCTGACTATAGGTGAAGAAATTCTCTTACCAAATATAAATGCAACTGCAATAGATATTATTATTCCTCCTATAGCTAGTGAGATAAGAAGTTGAATCAAGCCATGCATTTCCTTATATATTTCAGTTATTGGAGCAATAACTATTAATGTGTAACCATTGCAAGTTCTAGCATATCCTAATAATTTATCCTCACCCCCAAAAAATGTTTCTAAGACGTCTGATGACTTTTGTTCTATGGTATCTACTATGTACTTGTATTGGCCATTGTTTATTGTACCTATGTTATCGTTCACATTTAATGTAGGGTGAACTAAATAATCATACTCCTCGTTTAGGAGAAAAGCATATCCTGTATCAAAAATCTTAACTTCATTTACAAGTTTTTTAAGATCTTCAAACTCAATTCTGACTCCTGCAACACCTACAACTTGATTATTTATTATTATTGGAGAAGCAAAGTTTACAATTTCAGTATTAGTCTTTTCATCTATATAAGGATGTGACCAAATACTTCTTTTTTCATTGATTACGTTAGTGTACCAGATGTTATTGTTACTTGTTTTACTGTAATCCTTAGCCTTAAGGTTTTCTACCTTGTTTAAGGCACTTGAATCTTTAACTTTTACATAGTCTAGATACTTAAAATCTCCTGTCAATTCAGGCCTAAAATAAACAAAGATGCCACTAATACCTTCACTGGACTTTCCAACATTTTTTACTATATGATCAAGATCGCTTAAATAATGCTCTGAAGCTTCAGGATCATTAAGCAAAGATATGACATCCTTTGTATCAGTTATTGTTGATATGAGAACCTTAACTGAATTTTCAAAATGGCTTATTGACTGATCCAGCTTATTTACACTACTAGTGGCAGTTAGTAAAATATTTTCGTGTGCCCCCTTCATTATTACTTTACTGCTAGATATTGTACTTACTGAGCCAATAATTACTGTTAACACTACAGTACAAGTTAGTATGGATGCTATAACTTTTGTCCTAATACTTTTCAATTTTATTCCTCCCATATGTAAAATATTATAGAAGGGTAATTTGGTTAATTGGGAATGTTTCAGTTAATTTTACTACATATTGCTTCTTATTAAAAGAATAGAATAGGATGAAATATCGTAGAAATATAAATATATATGCATAATACACCAATAATCTAAATTTTTCATTATTTATTAAAAATATGAAAACTAGTATTAAAGACCTAAATATTATATATTAAATTTTTGAAACATATAGAGAGTTATTCTGTATTTTTGTATCGAATTTAACATAGTGTTTTTGCATCTTATTTACAGAATGATACTAATATGTTATAATTACCATGAAATCTAGTAGTAAGGGCACTTAGGAAAACGATTTACTATGTAAGTCGGATATTATGTTAGTTTTTAAAATGCTAATATTTAAGGGGGAACTGAAATGGCGGAAAAAACTTTAAATCCTTTTGAGATTGTTCAACAGCAGATAAAGTCAGCATGTGACAAATTAGGAACGGAAGAGGCTGTCTATGAACTGCTTAAGCAACCTCTAAGAACACTCGAAGTTAATTTTCCTGTTAAGATGGATGATGGTAGTATAAGAGTATTTACTGGCTATAGGGCACAACATAATGATGCTCTTGGTCCAGCAAAAGGAGGAATAAGATTCCATCCAGGAGTTAATTTTGATGAAGTTAAAGCATTATCAGCATGGATGACATTTAAGTGCGGGGTAGTAGGAGTTCCATATGGTGGAGGAAAAGGTGGAGTAATTGTTGATCCTTCAGAATTATCTCAAGGAGAACTAGAAAGACTTTGTAGAGCTTACATAGTAGCGATATCACCTATTATTGGGGAAAAGAAAGATATACCAGCACCGGATGTCGGTACCAACCCGCAAGTAATGTCTTGGATGACAGATGAGTATTCTAAGATGAGGGGAGAAAATGTACCTGGAATAATTACTGGAAAACCTGTTGCTTATGGAGGATCTCTAGCTAGAAATGAAGCTACTGGATATGGAGTTGCTTTAATGATGAGAGAAGCGGCTAAGAAAAATGGCTTGGATATGAAGGACCTAAAAGTAGCAGTCCAAGGTTTTGGTAACGTAGGAAGTTTTGCTGCATTATATGCTCAGGAAATGGGTGCAAAAGTCGTTGCGATATCAGATTTTTCATGTTGTTTAGTTGATGAAAATGGAATAGATGTGAAGGCTCTAAAAGAATATTCTACTAACAATAAAAATAGATTCATAACTGGATTTGGTAATGGGACCAAAGAACTTGACAGAGAAGAGATATTTGGAGTAGAATGCGATCTTTTCTCACCATGCGCATTAGAGAATGCTATAACAAGCCAAACTGTAGATAAAATAAAAGCTAAAATAGTAGTTGAAGGAGCTAACGGACCAACTACTCCAGAGGCTAATAAAGTTCTTAATGAAAAAGGTGTCTTTACAGTACCTGATATATTAGCTAATGCTGGAGGCGTAACTGTATCTTACTTTGAATGGGTACAAAACTTAATGAACCATTACTGGTCATTTGAAGAAGTACAACAAAAACAAGAACAGTTAATGGTTAAGGCATTTAATGAAATAATAGATTTATCAGAGCAATACAATGTTGATATGAGAACAGCTGGATACATGATATCTATCAAGAAGGTAGCAGATGCAATGAAGTTAAGAGGATGGTATTAAAATATAGAAATAACATACAACCCTTGGTAACAATTTATCAGGGGTTTTTTTAGAAAGCACGACTTTTCATCATTGAGAAGTCGTGCTTTTTTTTTGAGAATTATGCTAATTCTCATGTTTATTTGTTGATTAAAAACTTTATAATATATGGAACATATGTCGAATTTACACTAACTATTTCGACATTGTTAATATTCTGATATAATATATTTAAATTGACAAATAAAATTCATGACTTGTACTATTTTATATAAACATAAGGAGGTTCTAGTTTTATATGGACAGGATTCCAACAATACTTATAGATTCACTTCCTATTATTGCTAAGGTTACTTCTGGATATTCGACACTTACTAACAAAAATGGTGAAAGATTAAAGACTGTAGATTCTTCTGGACGCGAAATAGAAGATCTAAAGGGAATATACTATGACTTAGCAAAGCAAGCAGCAGATGAACAAAAGCCTATATATGGTATGTCACAGATTGAAACTGGAGCAGAAACCTGGTGTATACCAATAGGGGATTATGTATTATGTTGTAGTAATGTTGAGCGGATTAAATATAGTAATGCTCTTAAGCAGTCCTTGATTGATGCTTTACCTTTTATTGCCCGTGTTGCAGGAGGAGAGGCAGTGGTATTTGACGGCGAAGGTAAAAGATTGGCATCAATTAATTCAAATGGAGAGGTAAACGAAAAGTTTTTAGGAACCATAAGCAAAGATGCGAATGAAGCAATGAAAGCACAGAAACCTGTTATTGGTGAATCAAACTATATTAGTGGTGCAAGTGCTGTTAGGATTCCAATGGGTAAGGATTTTGGCTTCGGATTTAATAATGAGGACCATATTCAGAAAAACAATAGTTTAATGAATGAAATGAAGAAATATCAAAATGCAAAATATAACTTTTCTGATATTATAGGAAATACTAAAGAAATAGGTAGAGCAAAGGAAATAGCTAATATAGCTGCCCAGTCTAGCTCAAATGTTTTAATCTTTGGTGAAACTGGAACAGGAAAGGAAGTTTTTGCTCAATCTATTCATAATGCAAGCAATAGGGCTAATAAGCCTTTTGTAGCTATAAACTGCTCTGCCATACCTCAAAATCTTATGGAAAGTAGTTTTTTTGGATATGAAAGTGGAGCCTTTACGGGAGCAAAAAAAGGTGGTTCTGCTGGAGTTTTCGAACAAGCTAACGGAGGAACGTTATTCCTTGATGAGATTAGTGAAATGCATCTAGATCTCCAATCAAAGATACTGAGGGTTCTACAGGAAAGGGAAGTAAGGAGAATAGGAAGTGAGAAAGTAATTCATCTGGATATAAGAATAATATCTGCTTCTAACAAGGATTTGGACAAGCTAGTCAATGAAGGGAAGTTTAGACAGGACTTATTTTATAGATTAAACGTCCTTGATATACAGCTTCCTTCATTAAGATATATAAAAGAAGATATTCCGTTACTTGTTAAACATGCAATTAAAAAAATGAATATTATTTTTGGAAGATTTGTGGAAGGTATAGACGATGAGGCTTTAGGTACTCTCGTAAATTATAGTTGGCCTGGTAATATTAGAGAGTTGATGAATTGTGTTGAAAAAGCATTTAATATTATTGGTAATGAGAGAATAATAAGGGTGAAGCATTTACCTAGAAACATTAAGGAAAGCCTTAATGTTTTAGATGTCAACGATGAGGGGCTTGAAGAAATGCTAAAAAGATATGAGCGAGAAATAATTCTTAAAGCTCTTAAAATAAATAATGGGATTAAGTCTAAAGCAGCTAATTATCTAAAAATTAGTACAACTACTTTGTGGAGGAAAATAAATCAATTGAATATTGAGAATGAATAGCGTTTCAAAATTGAAATTTGCATTGCGATTTTGAAATACTGATTACTGTTGAATTTGTAAAGCTAGTAGTTTTTTTCTGAAAACATTTCAAAAATGAAAATGTTTTCAGAATTTTTTTATTATTTTACATACAATCCACAATGATTTTTAAAGTTCATTAGTGAGAAAATAAACTTAAAAGATTATTTGTTAAAAGGTTGTAACAGTAGATGATTATATAGATTGCATAGCTACTTGGAAATAGTTATTTTTTTATCAGTATTTATAACTTGGCAAGGCTTTTGCATAAATACACTATAAGAAATTGCAGCAGCTTAAGAACCAAAATTTGAAATATTCAAGTTAATAATGTGTAGGAGGGATAAGATGAAACAATTTTGTTACTATGCTCCATCAACAATTGAGGAAGCAGTAAAGATACTAACGGGAGCAGATGAGAATACTCAAATTATAGCCGGAGGGACTGACTTTATTGTTCAAATAAATCAAAAGATGATTTCTCCAGAAAAAGTAGTGGATATTAAAAAAATTAAGGAAATGAAGTATGTAAAAGAGGAAAATGGATTCATAAAGATTGGTGCTGCTACTAATTTTAGTGAACTAGACTGCTCTGAAATATTATTAAGAAAGGCTAAGGCTCTCGCTATAGCTTGTGGAGAAGTTGGCTCTACACAAATTAGAAATCTAGGAACTATTGGAGGCAATATAGTAAATGCTTCTGCTGCAGGAGATTCTATAGCCGCTCTTATGGCTCTTGATGCTTCAGTTGTTTTAAAAAGTGAAAAAGAAGAAAGAGTTATGAAATTAGAAGAATTCTACCAGGGTCCTGGGAACTGCCAAATTAGAAAAGATGAACTATTGACTGAGATATTTTTCCAAAGTCCTAATGAAAGGACAGCTACAAGTTTTAAAAAGCTAGGAAAAAGAAAAGCTTTAGCTATAGTTGTTATAAGTGCAGGAGCTTTAATCGAAAAGGATACTGATAACAAATGTACAAAGGCACAAATTTCATTAGGTGCTATTTCAAGATATCCAATAAGAGTTAGAGAAGCTGAAAAACTATTAATTGGAAAAGAATTAAATGAGCAAAATATTGAAGCGTGTTTAGAGAAGTTAGCTGAAATAACAGACATCAGTGTTACCAACTCACCTTTTAAACACTTGGCCCTCTATAAGAGTTCAGCTATTAAGGGTATTGCAAGAGATATGTTTGCTGATATATTGGCAGATTTAAAATAGTATTATCTATCAAAAGAGGAGGTTTATATTTTGGAGAAAATAAAAATATCGTTTAACCTAAATAATGAAGATGTAACTATAGATATAAATCCAAATAAGAGATTAATAGACATGCTTAGAGAGGATTTTAAACTAACAAGTGTTAAGGAAGGGTGTTCTGAAGGTGAGTGTGGTGCTTGTACTGTAATAGTAGATAGCTGTGCAGTAACTTCTTGTATTATGCTAGCTCCTCAAGTTCATGGAAGTACTGTAATTACCCTTGAAGGTTTATCTAAGAATGGCGATTTAGATAAGCTTCAACAGGCATTTATTGATGCTGGTGCTATTCAATGTGGTTTTTGTACTCCAGGAATGATACTTTCAGCTAAGGCTTTGTTTATGAAAAAATCTAATCCATCAAGAGAAGAGATTAAAAAAGCAATGTCAGGAAATATTTGTAGATGTACTGGATATAAAAAAATAATTGATGCAGTTGAAATAGCAAGAGATAAATAAATGAAAGGAGGAACTAGAGTGGACAATTTAAATATAATTGGCAAGAGCGTTGAAAAAAAAGATTCACTTAGTAAAGCAATAGGTACAGCAATTTTTTCGGCTGATATAGAATTAGATAATATGTTATATGGTTCAGTTAAAAGAAGTACTGTAGCTTCTGCTATTTTAAAAAATATTGATACTAGTAAAGCAAAGGCGTTGCCAGGAGTTGCTGCTGTACTGACATACAAAGACATACCTGGAGATAATAGAGTAGGTATCATAATTAAAGATGAACCCATACTAGTTGATGACAAAATTAGAAGAATAGGTGATGCTCTGGCAATAGTTGCTGCTGAGACAAAAGAAATTGCCGAGGAAGCCTTAGATTTAATAGAAGTAGAATATGAAGAATTAGAAGGAATATTTACTATAGAAGATGCACTAAAAGAAGGGGTACATGCAATTCATGGAAACTCAAATGTTCTTCAAAATAAGGATTTGATTTTTGGTGATGTAGATGAAGCGTTTAAGCAATGTGATGTAATAGTTGAAGATACTTATAAGACAAATTATTTTGCTCACATGTTTATCGAACCTGAGGCTGGTGTTGCCAAGTATGAAAACGGTATTTTAACATTCTGGAGCTCAACTCAGAATCCTCACTTTGATAGAGGCGAAGTGGCAAGAATGCTTAAACTTCCACAAAGTAAGGTTAGAAGTATTCAAGCTACTACAGGTGGTGGATTTGGAGGAAAGCTTGATATATCAGTACAATGCCATGCTGCTTTATTGGCATATTATACTGGTAGACCAGTGAAGTTTGTTAGAAGTAGAGAAGAGTCTATGAAAGTTTCTTCAAAAAGACACCCTATGACTTTGAAGCTTAAAACAGGAGCAACAAGAGATGGAAAAATTTTAGCTTTAGATGCACATATAACAGGAGATACAGGTGCATACGCATCATATGGACCTGCTGTTATAGGTAGAGCAATGACTCACTTAACTGGACCTTATGAGATTCCAAATGTAAGAGTTAAAGCAACTTTTGTATATACTAACAACCCAATGGCAGGTGCATTTAGAGGCTTTGGAGTTCCACAAGCAGCTATAGCCCATGAAGGACAAATGGATTTACTTGCCAAAAAGTTAGGAATGGATCCAATCGAGCTAAGATTAAAGAATGCTCTAAGAGTTGGTTCTGTCACATCTACGGGTCAACTACTAACCGATGGTGTCGGTATAGTTGAGACTATAGAGAAAGCAGTGGAAAAAGCAAAAGAAGTGATTTTTACTGAAGGAGAGGTGAAATAGGATGAAGAAAAGAGGAGTCGGAGTAGGATGTATGTGGTATGGAATAGGAAATACAGGATTACCAAATCCTGCTGCAGCCTTTGTAGAAGTACATGGAGATGGCTCTGTGACAGCTTTAGTTGGTTGTGCAGATATAGGACAAGGCTCTTCAACAGTAATGGCGCAAATTGTCGCTGAGACATTGGGAGTTAACTATGAAGATGTGAATGTGACTGCTGCTGATACAGGAGTGACACCAGAAGGTGGAGCTACTTCAGCAAGTAGACAAACATACATTTCTGGTAATGCGTGTCTTGCGGCAGCTAAAATGGCAAAAAAAACCTTAATAGAGGTAGCTGCTGAAGTTCTTGGTGTAGATGAGGAACTAGTCAACATTAAGAATAAAAAAGTAATAGTTACAAATGATGAATCAAAGCAAATGGATTTCTCTGTTCTTATGGATGAGATGAAGAAGAGAGGTAAGATTGCACTTGGAAGCGGTTCATTTAACCCTGATACAACAGCTCTAGATCCCGTTAACATGCAAGGTATACCATATGCTTGCTATGCATATGCAACAAATATTGTAGAGGTAGAAGTAGATACAGAAACAGGAGAAGTACAAGTGTTAAAGGTAGTAGCTGCACACGACGTTGGACAGACTATTAATGAAAAAATGGCTGAGGGACAAATAGAAGGTGGAGCTGCCATGGGAATGGGACTTGCTTTACTAGAAAAGGTTGAAGTAGAAAAAGGAGTTATTAAAAATCCAGGTTTTTCAAAGTATTTAGTTTATACAGCTGCGGATATGCCAGAAATATATCCAATACTTGTAGAAGATCCTACATTAACTGGGCCTTATGGTGCAAAGGGATTAGGAGAACCTGCTCTAATACCTGTAATACCAGCAATCTTAAATGCTATTTATGATGCTATTGGAGTTAGGTTTACTGAAGTTCCTGTAACACCTGAAGCAATAATAGAGGCATTAAAAAACAAAAACTAAAAAAATATTAGGGGGTAGTTTCATTGAGTAAAAATGAAAACACAGCGCCAGCATCAAAACAAAGCTTTTTAAAGAGGAAGAATATTGAAATCTCTGTTAAAAGGTACCTAATTGATGCCATGGGTACAATGGCACTTGGTCTTTTTGCATCCTTATTAATTGGTACTATATTAAACACTTTAGGGACTAAGCTAAACATACCTTTTCTAAGTGAAACCTTGTGGCCTATAGCTAAAGATATGACTGGAGCAGCTATAGGGGTTGCCGTAGCTTATGGTTTACAAGCTCCTCCACTAGTATTGTTTGCTTCCACTATTACAGGTGCAGCGGGAAATGCATTGGGTGGACCAGCTGGAGCCTTTGTTGCAGCGGTACTTGGTGCTGAACTTGGTAAAATTGTATCTAAAGAAACTAAGCTTGATATTATAGTTACACCAGCAGTTACGATTATTGTAGGAGTTTTAGTTGGAACAGCTATAGGACCAGCAGTTAATGGATTTATGACAGCAACTGGTGAGTTAATAATGTATGCAACAACTTTACAGCCATTCTTAATGGGAATAATAGTTTCTGTTATAGTTGGTATGGTTTTAACTCTTCCAGTTAGTAGTGCTGCTCTTTGTATGATGCTATCTCTTGGTGGAATAGCAGGTGGAGCTGCAGTTGCAGGATGTTGTGCTCAAATGGTTGGTTTTGCTGTGATGAGCTTTAAAGAAAATGGTTGGGGAGGATTAGTTGCACAGGGATTAGGAACATCTATGCTTCAAGTACCTAATATAGTTAAGAACTGGAAAGTATGGATTCCTCCTACATTAGTTTCAGCTATAACAGGACCTATGTCGACAATATTATTTAAAATGGAATGTACTCCAATGGGTGCAGGTATGGGAACTAGTGGTTTTGTTGGACAATTTGGTACTATAGAAGCTATGGAGGCTGCTGGTAAAGGTGGAGCCATGATGTGGGTTGGAATCTTAGTACTACATATTTTAGTACCAGCTGTACTTACTCCTATAGTAGCTAATGTTATGAGAAAAATGGGCTGGATTAAAGAGGGAGACTTAAAGTTAAGCTTATAATCAGTAAAAGCTTTAAATATTGTCTATAAAATTTGGGATAATTTGGTTAGGAATGTTTTTGCCACTAGCAGAGTAGAGATACTCTACTAGTGGCTATGTTAATTATATTAGAGTACTTGAATGAGGGGGCCTAGATGAATGATTTAATACTTTACACCATATTTGCATTTGCTGTGCTAGGATGTATTGATAAAATTATAGGAAATAAATTTGAATTAGGTGCCAAATTTACTGAAGGCTTTTTAGCTATGGGAAACCTAGCTATACCTGTAATCGGAATATATGCACTGGCACCTATAATTGGAGATATATTACTAAAAATTACTTTTCCTTTTTTTCAATTAACAAATATTGATCCTTCAATACTACCAGCATCTATATTTGCTGTTAATATGGGAGGATATGTTTCAGCTGTGAGAATGGCCCAAGCAACGGAAATGGGAGTTTTTTCTGGGATTATTTTAGCATCTACGTTAGGTGCAACGGTAGGTTTTACGATTCCTGCTGGAGTTGAAATTATTGAAAAAGAGGATCAAATCTATTTTGCTAAGGGAATATTAGCAGGAGTTGTTACTATACCATTAGGATGTATTGTAGGAGGTGTGGTTTTAAGGATTCCAACACTGATTCTTATACTTAATATATTACCAATTATGTTAATTGCTCTAATTTTTGCAATAGGTCTATCGAGATGGCCAAATAAACTATTAAGAGGGTTTACATACTTTAGTAAGGTAACCACAACCATAGGTGCATTAGGAGTTATCTTAAGCATATTTGAGAGAATTTCAGGGCTAAATCTGATAGCGGGCTTAGGTTCGTTTGATGAAGGGTTGAGAATAGTAGGAAGCATAACTGTAGTATTATGTGGTGCCTTTCCTATGATTCATGTAATAACAAAAGTTTTCAAGAATTCACTTATGAGGCTTGGGAACAAGGTGGGGGTTGGAGAAAATGCTATTATTGCTATGTTGATCTCCTTATCAAGTAATGTCCCTGCTTTCATTATGATGAAGGACATGAATATTAAAGGAAAAGTTCTATTATCAGCTTTTATGGTGAGTGGAGCATTTACTTTTGGCGGTCAGCTTGGATTTGTAGCTAGTGTAGATAAAACTGCTATTATTCCATTCATTGTTGCAAAGATAATAGCTGGTTCTAGTGCAATTATTTTAGCTATGATACTTATGAGAGAAAGTGTTGAAGCGAATATATAGTTGATGGTTAATATTTTTAGATATATGGTTTTTTATCTTAAATTTCAATAATATGAATTTCAAAATTGAATATGCATTACAAATATGAAATGCTGTTTAATAAGACTATTGTAATAAGTACAGGATTGAACCAAAATAGCATTTCAAAAATGAAATATGCAATTAAAAATATTGCTATTCTCCCCAATTTTTAAGGGAAAAAAGTTGGCACAATAATTGCTATGTATACTGATATAACAGAAAAATAAAACATAAATATATAGAAGCAAAAAACAGGAGGTATAGTATGAAAATAGGTTTTATTGGCTTAGGGGTCATGGGGAAAAGAATGGCTGCTAATGTACTTAAGAGTGGCTACCAGCTTATAGTATCTGACCTAAATAATGATGCAGTAAAAGAATTGGTAGAGATGGGTGCAGAGGAAGGACAGACTCCTGCTGAAGTTGCAAAGGATGCAGATATTGTACTTACATCGCTTCCGAACTCTGCTATTGTAGAAAATGTTGTTTTAGGAGAAAATGGGATTCTAGAAGGTGCTAAAGAAGGAGCAGTAATAGTTGATTTAAGTAGTATAACACCAAAATCAATACAAAATATTGCTGAAAAAGCTAATCATAAAGGTGTAGAAGTTTTAGATGCTCCTGTAAGCGGTGGAGCAGCAGGTGCAGAAAAGGGCACTCTTACAATTATGGTTGGAGGAAATAAAGAGTCCTTTGAAAAGGCTCTCCCTGTATTAAATTGTATAGGAACTAAAGTATATCATGTTGGTGAAGTTGGTGCAGGAGATACAGTAAAGCTAGTGAATAATCTTCTACTAGGAGCTAATATGGTAGCAGTTGCTGAGGCTTTAGCTTTAGGAGTTAAGGCAGGTCTTAAACCAGATGTTTTATACGACATAATTAGTCAAAGCTCAGGTGCTTCATATGCATTAACGGCAAAATATAAAAACTTTATAGCTAAAGGTAATTTTGAACCAGGATTTATGATTGATTTGCAGTATAAAGATCTACAGCTTGCGGTAGATACTGCTAAGGATTTAAAGATGCCATTAATTATAGGAAACTTATCACAGCAAATGTTTGAAGCTGCAAGAGCAAAAGGATTAGGAGCTGAAGATATCTCAGCTGTATTAAAGTTATATGAAGATTGGGGAAATATAGAAGTAAGAGAGGAGCGGGCTTAGCTATGGAACTTAAGGCTATGATTAATGAAAGAATGCCATTGACTCTTGGAGACATAGTAGAAATTGCAGGTAAAATAGATGTAAGGTTTGTTGATGTAATTCTAGCTGAAGCGGAAATTCAGACAGGAAAAAATAGAGAAGAAGTGCTAGAAGAAGCGCTAAAAGAGTTTGAACATAATTTACAGGCAATAGAGCTGGGCCTAACTACAGGAAGCAGCTTACTTCTTGGTACAACTGGTTCAGAGCTAAATAATATGGAAGGTTTCAGACTATTTCAAGATGAATTTGTAGACAAAGCTCTGGTATACACAATAGCTGCTCAAGTAGGAAATCATGGTATAGGACTAAATCCATGCGCAGGTACTGGAGATTCTTGTCCTTACACAGGTTTTATTAAAGCAATGCTTGAAATTGGATATGAAAAAAGTAGGGTAGCAGAAATAGCTGCAATAATATTAAAAGTAGGTTCAATGTTTAGGGTGGGCAAGACAACTACTGGATGTAATATGGAAGGATTTGGTGCAGGCTCTGCAGCTATAGCAGCAGCAACAGTTGAGTTGTGTGGGGGTAGTGCAAAGGATGTAGAACGTGCAATGGTAATAGCGATATCCCCAACCATAGGCGTTCCATGTACCCCTAGAGTTATGGTTCCTGCACTATGTGCGACTCATATAGGAGGAGCTATATTAAATGGTATATTATCGGCTAAACTAGCTGTTAAAACAAGCATAGAAGTAAATGTGCCTATAGATGTAATGTTAGCTATGGCAGCTGAAATTCACCCAATATCAGCTAAATCTTTAGTGCCTACAGTAGTAGAGTTTATGCAACCATTCTTTAAGACTAAAGAACCTGTGGAAAGATTGATAGATCAGAAAATTAAAGATGAAGAGAAGGTTCATATAGAACAAACATTAGTTAAAGCTAAAGAAATAGCTAAGAGGTTGGCTAAAGGTGCTAAACCTATTACAAATACTTTAGGAGAAGCAGTTGTTGGAGGAAGTAGTCAAGCTGTTGGTTCACCAACAAATACGGGAAGAATCGCACACTTTTTATCAAAAGGAAAAATAAATAAAGTAAAAATCGAACTTTATCCCGAATTATTTGCACGTAGGGGAATAAATGTTCCAGGTGTGTTAATGGGAGCAGTATATGGCTCATCAACTGCAGATGGAAAAATGTATAAGGAAGTAATGGAATTAGTAGAGAAAGAAGGAATAGCAGTAGAAATAGTTAAAGTGGATGAGTATCAAGTTCAAAGAGTTACAATTGTAACTGATGAAGGAACATTCATGGTAGATGCATTAAATAGAGGTGGAGGAAGGCTGGTTCTTCGTGATGCTACACCTTCAAAACAGGAAGCTGTTAATATAGCTAATAAATTAGGTATAGTGCTAGTTGAAGCGTAGAAAGAAGGTGAAATAATTGAACATTATAGAAAGAATTATCGCAAAAAAGGCTAATAAGGAAAGTGTTAGGGTTGGAGAGGAGCTAAGTGTGAAAATCGATTTAGCAATAGCTCATGATGTTACTGGTCCTTTAGCAATAGAGCAATTTTTAAAAATAGGATGTAATGAGGTATTTGATAAGGACAAAGTTGTATTTGTAATGGATCATAACATTCCTTGTTCATCAGTTGATTCTAGAATTCAACATAGGACAATACATGAGTTTTGTGATAGATTTGGCGCTAAAATGTACAAGAGAGCTGAAGGGGTTATCCATCAGGTCGTACATGAAGAAGGCCTATATAAAAAAGGAGATATAATTGTAGGAGCTGATTCTCATACTTGTACAGCAGGAGCTTTTGGAGCAGTGGCTATACCACTAGGTTCAACTGAGCTTGCAGCAGTTATGGCTTTAGGAGAACTTGACTTAGAAGTACCAGAAACTTATCTGATTAATATTGATGGAAAATTAAATCCTGGTGTTTATGGAAAAGATATTATCTTATATATAATAGGCAGGTTTGGGACAAATGGATTTACAGATAAAGCAGTTATTATTAGTGGAAGTACAATATTGGGACTAAGCAATGATGATAAGATGACAATCTCCAATATGATGATAGAAATGGGTGCTATGATTGGTTTTATAGACCAAGGAGACGAAGAAATTGGTAAAGTAAAGGTTGTGTATAATATAAATGCAGCTAATATTCCTCCTGTGGTCGCTTGTCCTTCATCACCAGGAAATGTAAGGGCCATTAAGGAAATAGAAGGGATAAAGATAAATCAAGCAGTTATCGGAAGCTGTACAAATGGTAGACTGTCAGATATGAGAATAGCTGCTGAAGTATTAAAGGGTAGAAAGATTGCCCATGGAGTAAATATGGTAATAGTTCCAGCTTCAAAGAGAATCTTAGATAAAATGGAAGAAGAAGGGCTAACAAAGATATTTAGAGAAGCAGGAGCAATAGTTACTAATCCTGGATGTGGACCATGCTTTGGGGCACATCAAGGGCTACTATCAAAAGATGATGTAGCCATATCTTCAACAAATAGAAATTTCCCAGGAAGAATGGGACATAAGGAAGCAAAGATTTATTTAGCTTCTCCTAGAACAGTTGCAGAAAGTGCTATAAGAGGATGTATTACATGTCCTGGCACAGTAATTCCATTGGAGGGGTAGTTAGAATGGACAAGATAAAAGGAAAAGCATTTATGCTTGATGAAAATGTCGATACAGATCAAATACTTCCTGGATATGCCATGAGCTATCCAGTAGAAGAATTGAAAAAGGTCACACTAAAAGGAAGTATAATTCCAGATTTCCCAGAGAGAGTTAAACCAGGGGACATAATAATAGCTGATCATAACTTTGGATGTGGTTCTAGCAGAGAACAGGCACCTGTAGCACTAAAAAGCTCTGGAGTAGGAATAATCATAGCTAAATCATTTGCAAGAATCTTTAGGAGGAATGCGATAAATATCGGACTTCCAGTAGTGACTTGTGAGTATATAAGGGAAATTAGAAAAGAAGCAAAAGAAAATGATGAGTTTGAAGTAGATTTAATTAAAGGCACAATAACTAACTTGAGAACACAAAATCAGTACAAATTAAATCAACTCTCTGAAACCACACTTGAAACACTAAAAGCAGGTGGACTGATTAATAAAGTTAGACAAAAACTTATGAAAAGGGGTGCTATCTAATGGCTAAATTGAGACCAAATACAGAAAGAATTATTAGAGAAGACATAGATAGAATAAAGGCGTACGAAAAAGCTTTCGGTGTTAAGATGCCATATATAGATGAAAACGGAGAAATACAGGGACTACCTGATGCTTATCCAAGAGAGGTTAATGGTGTAGTTCGCAGTGGTTACAGATTAACAGAACTTGGTAGACAAGCTGTTAAAACAGGCAACCCTGTATTAAACCCTATACTTGGAAGAAATAGCTCTGAGGAAACATACAAAGAATCACAACACATGTATGATATGGCTGAAAAGCTTGGCGTTACAATATTTCAGTTTGTACATTCTGAGGCAACAAGGCATATTGATCCCCTTGATGGAATAGAGCTAATAGAACAATCTAGAGGTAAAGGTGGAATCACACCAGCTGGAGAAAGAGAATTCGTTCAAATGGGCGGAGGTTCGAAACACCCAATAAGAATAAATGCTACTGGTGATACTACTCACTTAAATGTGTTAAATGCATTAATAGCTGGATTTGATGGTACAGATTTAGGTCCAGTTATACACGTTCACTTTGGTGGGAGAGGAATCCATGACTTTAGAACAAAGGTAGTAAATGGATTCAAGGCAATCCAAATATGTGCAGAAAACAACATATTTGTTCAGCTTGATACACATAAGCATATTAACAATATAATGGGTACAGATGGAATGGCTTTAGCGATGGTTCTATTATCTGAGGGACTAGCAGTAAAAGCAGGATTGGATAGAGCCTTAAGTGCTATTCAAATGAATGTAGGTGGGATTAACTTACTTGCAGATTTGGCTTTAGTAAAGGCATTTAGAGAGACTATCTGGAGTGAATTTATTATAGCAGTACCAGAAACCTTCCAAAACCCACCAGCAGATCTTATTGCAGAACAAGCTCATTTTGCTAGAATGGCAGTCTCAGCTAAATTAGCAGGAGCAAACTTCTATAGACCAAAGGCTGCAGAAAATGTAGGTATTCCAACTGGTGAATCAATGGCTAAGGCAATGTGGGCTACACAAAATGTATTTGAGGGAACATATAAAGTGGATATTCAGGATCCATTTATAGACCAAAGAAAAGAAGAAATAAAGGCTGAAGCAATGGCGGTATTAACAGCTGCATTAAAAAGAGATAAAATGCTAAGACCAGAAGAGGTAAATGCAGAATTCTGGGCTCAATATGATGAACATGAGCTTATTGACCTAATAGTAGAGGCTGGTAGAAGTGGTATATTAGATACCCCAAGAGCAGGAGGTTGGGATCTAAAGAGATTTGTTAAGACAAATAGAGACAAAGATGGTATCAGAAGGTATATAGCAGGCTATACTCCACTAGGAGTAGATGAAAAGTATATGCCTATTACTAAAGAAAATGTAGAAGTTCAAAAAGAAACTCCAATAACAAAAAAAGAAAAAGTAGTTTTAGCAACTGTAGGTGCAGATGCCCACGTAGTTGGAATCAATATGGTAAAAGAGGCAATACAAAAAGCAGGATACGAAGTAATATTCCTAAGGGGAATGAATCTACCAGAAACAGTAGCTGAAGTTGCAGCTGAAACTAAGGCAAGTGTTGTTGGAGTAAGTAACTTATTAGGACTTGGAATAACCTTATTCCCTAGAGTAGCTAAAAGACTTGAAGAACTTGGGCTAAGAGATGATGTAGTACTTCTAGCTGGCGGTAGAATTGCAGAAAAAGAAGAAGAACATGCTATGTATGAGAAAAAAATCAAAGAAGAGGGAACAGGTTTCCTTGGAGTTGATAACTTCTTTGGACCAGGAACAGACCTTGATGAATGTGTTAAATGGATAGAAGAACAGTTAAATAAAAAGAAAGGTAAATAAATTTTTAGCAGTGAGGAGGCACAAATATGGAACAGATTAAAACACCTGTTGTTATTATGAGAGCTGGTACAAGTAAGGGAATCTTTATTAAAGAAGAAAATTTACCTAAAGACCCAAAAGAAAGAGATGAACTTATATTAAAAATATTTGGAAGCCCAGACATCAGGCAAATTGATGGCTTAGGTGGGGCAGATCCATTAACTAGCAAACTAGCTATTATAGGACCATCTACAAGAGAAGATGCAGATGTTGACTACACATTTGGACAAGTATCTTATGTAGCACCAAAAATAGATTATTCAGGAAATTGTGGAAATATCTCTGCAGGCGTTGGACCATTTGCAGTAGATGAAGGGCTTGTAAAGGTTGAGGAACCTTTCACAACTGTAAGAGTACACAATACCAATACAGGTAAATTAATAATTGAAAGAGTTGAAGTTGTAAATGGTAAGGCTAAAGTAACAGGAGACTATAGCATAGCTGGAGTTCCTGGAACAGGCTCAGAGATAGTAATTGACTTTTCAGATACAGCTGGGGCAGCAACTGGAAAGCTTCTGCCTACAGGCAATGTAATAGATAAAATAGATGTAACAGGATATGGTGAGATAGAAGCTTCTTTAGTAGATGCAGCAAATCCTGTTGTATTTGTGAGAGCAAAAGATTTGGGCTTAACAGGTATTGAGACACCATCACAAATAGATGAAAATAAAGCGATGTTAGCTACCCTTGAGGAAATAAGAGGAAAGGCTGCTGTTATGATGGGATTAGTAAAGGATTGGAAAAATGCAGTTAAAGAAGCTCCTGCATTTCCAATGATAGCATTTATTTCTCCAGCCCAAGACTATGTTGATTTTACAAAAGGTAAAGAAATAAGCGAAAATGATGTGGACTTTGTTTCAAGACTTATGTTTATGCAAGTTGTTCACAAAACTTATGCTGGCACAGCAACTATCTGTACTGGAGCAGCTGCGAGAATAGAAGGTACAATAGTAAACGAAGCAATGAATGCAAAGGGCAAAGGCAAGAATGAAATTCTTAGAATAGGTCATCCAGCTGGAGTAATAACAATAGAAGTTGCTGCTAGCAAAGTGGATAATTGCTGGAAACTTGAAAAAGCTGCAATAAACAGAACTGCAAGGAGAATCATGGATGGCAACTGTTATACAGTAAAATAAGGGATGGAATGAAAATGCAAAAGTACGATTATTTAATTATAGACATAGGAAGTACTTACACAAAGCAAAGGCTGTTTAAAGACTTTGAATTAGTGGCGACTGTTCAGTCGCCTACTACAGTGGAAAATGTTTATAAAGGAATAAAAGCTGGACAGGACATTATAAAGACAACATTAAGTGAGAGTAAAATAGAATCGGAACATGTTTTAGCTTCTAGTAGTGCAGCAGGTGGACTAAGAATGGTAGCCATGGGATATATGACTAGAGTTACTGCAAAGGCAGCAAAAGAGGTAGCTATGAACTCAGGTTCTAAAATACTGGAGATAGTCTCTAATGAAAATCTACCAGAATACAGAATACAGATTTTAAAGGAAATAAATCCAGATATCATACTTTTAGCTGGTGGAACTGATTTTGGAGATGAATCTTCACTTATAGAAAATGCACATTTAATAGTAGAAAGTAAAGTCAAAGGTGTAGTAATTATAGCTGGTAATATAAGTGCCCAGGCTGAGGCTGCTCAAATATTAAAGGCTGGAAATGTGGCTCATTTAAGAGTTCCAAATATAATGCCCACTATTCATAAGCTAAGAGTAAAGGAAGCTAGAGAAGCCATTCATAAAGAATTCATTAAACAAATTACTAAAGCACAGGGGTTGAGTATATTACAAGAAGAGATTACTAATGATAAAATCATACCTACTCCTGGAGCAGTTTTAATGGCATCTGAGTTACTAGCTAAAGGAACTTATTTAGAAAAAGGAATAGGTGAAATAATCGTAGTTGATTTAGGAGGAGCAACTACTGATATTCACTCAGTAATACCTGGCTATGCTAATCTAGAGGATGAAGAAATCGGTCTTATTGTAAGCAATGAAAAACAGATATCCTATAGAACCGTTGAAGGTAATTTAGGTATGCGTATTAGTGCTATGGGGGTTATAGATGTAGTAAGTCCTAAAGCTATCTTCCACAAAAGAGGAATTAAAGATGAGAAGTTACTAGAAGAGTTTATTCAGTATTGTATGGAGGTAGAAAGGACGCCTAGGCATATAGCGCAGAACGAAAAGGAATATATGTTTGACACACTTATTGCAGAAACAGCCGTTGAAGTAGCTTTGAAAAGGCATGCAGGATTTATCTCTACAGTTGCCGACCCCATAACGGGTCTTATGCCAGGAATGCCAGTGGGTAGAGATTTGAGAAATGTGAACACTATAATCGGCGTTGGAGGGATTTTTTCCCATAGGGATGTTTCAGAAGGAAAAGAGATAATAAGAAATGCATTAAAAGATAAAGGCATTTCGCTCTTACCAAATGATCCGAAAATAATAATTGATGAAAACTATATATTATATACTGGCGGGCTTATATCTCAGATTGATGAAGATTATGCATTTAAGGTACTAAAGAATAGTTTTAAATTATAATACTTGGAGGTAACAGCATGAAAAAAACTACAATATTAAGACAATTACTAAATTCTAAGGAAATACTAGTAGCTCCAGGAGCACATGATGCATTAACAGCAAGAGTTATAGAAAAATCAGGATTCAAAGCAATATACATGACAGGATATGGACAAGCAGCTAGCGTGTTAGGTAAGCCAGACATTGGCTTATTAAGTATGACTGAAATGTTAGATAGAGCTAGAAAATTTGCAAGTGCAGTAAATATACCGGTTATAGCAGATGGAGATACTGGATTTGGTAATGCCATAACAGTAATGAGAACTGTAGAAGAATATGAAGCAGCAGGGGTTGCAGCTATTCAACTTGAAGATCAGGTTGCACCTAAAAGATGTGGACATATGCTTGGAAGAAAAGTAGTAAGCCTAGATGAAATGGTTGGTAAAATAAAAGCAGCTGTAGCAGCTAGAAAAGATCCAGATTTCGTCATAATAGCTCGTACAGATGCACGTACTATTCATGGAATTGACGAAGCAATAAGAAGAGCGAAGGCTTACGAAGAAGCTGGTGCTGATGTAATATTTGTAGAATCAGTTGAAAGTATAGAGGAAATGAAAAGAGTAAATGAAGAAATCAAGGTTCCTACATTAGCTAACATGGTTGAAGGTGGTAGAACTCCACTTTTATTAAATAAGGAGCTAGAAGATATAGGGTATAGTCTAGTTATTTACCCAACAGCATCAACATACGTAACTGCAAAAGCTATGTTTGATCTAATGGAAGCACTAAAATTAAATGGAACTACTGCAAAAAGTATTGACAAGATGATAACATTCTCAGATTTTAATGATTTAGTAGGATTGGGAAATTATGCAGAGCTTGAAGACAAATATGTAAGGGAATAGCAATAGATTCTTTAGTTATTAACCTGAGCTTAGTTCAGTAGAGCATTATGATCTTGCCCTCACTGGATTTTAGTTAAAATAAAGGGAGGTAGTTATAATGTCAAGATTAGGTATTAAAAATATTGGAATTTTAGTGACAGGAGATGTAAAAAATCCTATTTCAAATGCAACCACAATTATAGTAGAAGATGGTAAAATTCTAAAAATAGGAGATGAAAGACTCTTAGATGAATTTAGATGTGACAAAATAGTAGATGCGAAAGGAACAACTGTAGCACCTGGCTTTATTGATTCACATGTTCATCCTGTATTAGGAGACTTTACACCTAGACAAAGTACAATTGGGTTTATAAATAGCTCTTTACATGGTGGAGTAACTACAATGATTTCAGCAGGAGAAGCTCATACTCCTGGTAGACCAAAGGACCCAGCAGGAACTAAGGCGTTAGCTATATTAGGACATAAAAGCTCAAAAAATGCAAGACCAGGAGGAGTAAAGCTTCATGGTGGGGCCTTAATTCTTGAAAAAGGATTAGTTGAAAAAGACTTTGAAGAACTTGCAAAAGAAGGTGTTTGGTTAGTAGGAGAAGTAGGTCTTGGCTCAGTGAATAGTCCTGATTTAGCAGCACCAATGGTAAAGTGGGCTAAGAAAAATGGCTTTAAAGTTATGATGCACACAGGTGGAACTTCAATTCCTGGAAGTAGCACTATAACAGCAGATGATGTTATAAAAACAGACCCAGACGTGGTTTCACATATAAATGGTGGGCCTACTGCAATAGCACCAGAAGAAGTTGACAAAATAATTGAAAACACTAATATGGCTTTAGAACTTGTACAATGTGGAAACTATAAGGTAATGAAACATACTGTTAATATGGTGAAAGCAAGAGGTCAATTAGAGAGACTTATTGTTGGAAACGACTCTCCATCAGGTTCAGGTATAATACCTCTAGGCATTTTAAGAACTATGTCATATGTAGCTTCAGAAACAGATGCCACAGCTGCAGAAGCTATTTGCTTTGCAACAGGTAATACAGCTAAGGTTTATGGATTAAATGTTGGATTTATAGAAGAAGGAAGAGAAGCAGATTTTGTAATCATGGATGCACCATTAGGTTCAATAGGTGAAGATTCCTTAAAGGCTTTAGAAGCAGGAGACATTCCAGGAGTATCAATGGTAATAATAGATGGAGAAGTAATGTTTATAAAGAGCAAAAATACACCACCTGCAACTCATAGTGCAGTTATCTGTTAAGCAAGAAAGGAGAAAAATAGTCTATGATTGAAGTCATACTGGATAAATGTAAAGGATGTAGCATATGTGTTAAAAACTGTCCATTAGATGCTATAGAAGTAAAGGAGAAAAAGGCTTATACAAATGAAAACTGTGTTTCTTGTGGTATTTGTACCAGAGTATGTCCTTTTAAAGCAATTGTAAGAACAGATGAACAAAAACCAGAGACTATAAGGTGTACTCATTGTCCTGTTGGATGTACAATACCAGTAGGCAAAACAGGTGCATGTAAGAGATACACAAATGTTAGTGGAGAAATTATAAGAAATAGAAAGCTAGTTGTTGATGCAATAACAACTATTCCTAAAACAGAAAGTTTGCCTTATAAGCCTATTGTAACAGCGGTAGGTAGCGGGACAAGCTATCCATGCTGTCGTCCTGCGCCATTTATCGTTCAAGATAATGTAGAAGGTGTGGATGTTGTAACTGTTGTAACAGAAGCACCTCTTAGTTATAGTGGTGTGAAAGTTAAGATAGATACTAATATGCACATTGGAGAAGAAGGAGCAAAGGTTAAAAGAGATGGCAAGGTTGTTGGAATGGTAACAACTGAAGAGTATGGTGCAAAAATGCTTACAATAGGTGGTGCTAATCTTCTTAGCAATGGTAATGATGGATTTATTGTCGCTAGGACTATTGTAGACCTTGCAAATGGTAGAAAGGTTACATTAAAAGTAGAAAATGGAAGCACACTAGAACTACAGCAAGGTGAAGCGCCTATTATAGATGGTTTAAAGGAAAAGCTTATGAGGGTAGGCTGTGGTAGTGCAACCGTAGGGCTATTTGCAAGATACTTAAGTAAGGTAGTAGATGAAGCAATAATCTTAGACTACCATGTTATTGGGCTTCTTTCAGAACATCTTGCTGGTGAAGAAGTAGGAATGAAATATAGTGGAGTAATTCCTTATGGAGTTAAAAGTACAAGAGGAAGATACTTTGGAAATCATGGACATGGTTGGGGTGGAACTGAAATAGTAGACCCAATTAATGCAGTAGTATCTGTTAATATGGATATTGCTAAGCCAGGATACAAGATTTTAGTAACTGAAACTACTGGGCAAAAAGCTGCTTTACTAGAAGTCCAAGCAAATGGAACAGTAAAAGAAATACCAATGACAGAGGAAGTATTGAATGCAGTTAAGTTAATATCAGACACCTGTGAAGAGTCACGAGTTTCAGTAATTTACACTGGAGGAACTGGTGGAAGTGCAAGAGGAGGAGTGACTAATCTCCCAAGAAAATTAACTGATGCTATACATGGCGAAGAAGTTAGAATGACTGTAGCTGGTGCTCCTGTATTTATTCTTCCTGGAGGAGGAATAAACTTTATGGTAGATGTGGCAAAGATGATTCCAGAGGCTACAACTTGGGTTCCAACTCCTGCTACTGTAGCCCCAGTTGAGTACACTATGACTAGGGACAAATATGAAGCTCTTGGAGGTCATACAGAGCACATAATCACTAAAGATGAGCTATTAAAAATGCTAGGAAAAGGGGAATAATTATGCTCAAAAAGCTTCAAGATGAAAGGATATTTATACACCATGGGCCTATACAAATGGTAATAGACGTATCAATAAAAGGACAAAGAAATTCAGAAATAGGTGCTGAAGTAGGTAAGCATGTATTAGAACAATTTGATAAGCTAATACAATACATCCCCCAACTAAAAAAAATGCGAACCTATAGAAGAACCAGTAACGAATTTCCTGAAGTCCTAAATAAAATGATCGTTGCTGTTGAAAAGAGTGGATATGAAGAACTTAATACTCTTGGAGCTGTGGCAGGTTCCTTTTCTGATATAGCTCTTCAAAAAGCGATGGAGCTAGGTGGAACTAGAATTATTATAAATAATGGTGGAGATATAGCATTAAAGGATTTAGAAGGAAAACCAATTAAGGTTGGGATTCCATATACAAATGATAAAGAAAGGGCTCAACTAATTTTAACAATTACTGAAAAACAAGATATTCACGGTATTTGTACTAGTGGTATTGGCGGAAGAAGTTTTACGAAAGGTATAGCTACTGCTGCAGTTGCTTTAGCATCTGATGCAGCTACAGCAGATGCTTGTGCCACCTATTTAGGTAACATGACTAATATAGAAGACGATAATATCATTCGATGTCTCGCTGAAGAAATAGATTCAGAGACTGATATCAAAGGGCAAATGATTACGCTAAAAGTAGGCGAGATTAGTGAAGAAAAAAAGTATAGGGCACTATTAAATGGACTTAACGTAGCAGAGGATTTGCATAATAAAAAAGTAATAAAAGGTGCCATAATCTTGATAGGAAATACAATAGTAAAATACCCAGATAGCTTAACTGTTGAATCTATTTAAATATAATATTTGTGAGAATTAAGGAGGCTTTACAAATGGATATTAAAATCAGAAAATACTATACTTTTGTAGAAGAAATTAAAGCTGATGGCGGAAAAGAAGTAGAGGGAAGCCATAAAAGAGTATCAATAGCAGTAGTGTTTGAGAATCCATATGCTGGTAAATATGTAGAGGATCTCTCTCCCTTATCTGATTGGGCTGCTTCAGTAACACCAGATTTAGTAGATAGAGCACTAAAAGCAGCAGGTATTGAAGTAAATGAAGCTGAAAGCTACGGGAAAGCTGCTATAGTAGGTGGAAATGGAGAGCTTGAGCATGCGGCAGCACTACTCCATCCAACATTAGGAAAACCATTTAGAGATGGATTAGGTGGAGGAAAGGCAATAATCCCTTCAGCAAAAAAAATGGGTTATCCAGGCTGTGCAATAGATGTTCCACTACATTTTAAAGATGCAGCATTCGTAAGAACACACTTTGATGCAATGGAAGTAAGAGTACCTGATGCTCCAAGAGACAATGAACTAGTGTTGATATTATCAGTAACAAATTGTGGAAGACCTCATCCAAGAGTTGGTGGACTACAAAAAGAAGAAGCTAAATGTGAAGATGGTTTAAGATAACGATTTTATAGTGAAATAAAAATCATAAGATAACATAAAAAAATAATAAAAACTGTATACAACATTCCCTTAATGGTCACGGAGGTATCCGTGACCATTTTAAATAGTACAAATGCACAAAGCCCATTTACTTTTAGCTAAAAGTATGAAATAATAAAAAATTGAAATAGTATTTGCATTAAAATACTTTTATGATAATTTTAGCACTTATGATTAAAATAAATTTGATAGAAAATGTAGGGTGAGGTGTTAAATGTGAAAATAGGGTTTGATAATAAGAAGTACTTAGAGGAACAGTCGAAGTATATCTTAGAAAGGGTAAATAATTACGATAAATTGTATCTTGAATTTGGTGGAAAGTTGATGTTTGACTTACATGCCAAAAGAGTCTTACCCGGATATGATGAAAATGTCAAAATAGAACTCCTTCGAGAGTTAAAGGAAAAGGTTGAAGTAATTGTATGTGTTTATGCAGGAGCTATTGAAAGAAACAAGATAAGAGGGGATTTTGGCATTACTTACGATATGGATGCTTTAAGGCTTATAGACGACCTAAGAGCAAATGGATTAGACGTAAATAGTGTAGTGATTACTAGATATGAAGGTCAACCAGCTGCTACTGTGTTCATAAACAAGCTACAGAATAGAGGAATAAAAGTATATAGACATGGACCTACTAAAGGCTACCCTATAGATGTAGATACAATCGTAAGCGATGAAGGTTACGGAAAAAATCCTTATATAGAGACAACAAAGCCAATTGTAGTAGTCACAGGACCTGGGCCAGGAAGTGGTAAATTAGCAACATGCTTAAATCAGCTTTATCATGAGTACAAGCGTGGCAAAGTGGCAGGTTATTCTAAATTTGAAACATTTCCTGTATGGAATGTGCCTTTGAAGCACCCTCTAAATATTGCCTATGAGGCTGCAACAGTAGATTTAAAAGATGTTAACTTAATAGATTCATTCCATTTCGATGCATATAATGAGATTGCAGTAAACTATAATCGTGATATAGAGTCATTCCCATTACTAAAAAGAATAATCGAAAAAATCACCAAAGAAGAATCAATATACAAGTCACCAACAGATATGGGAGTTAATAGAGTAGGCTTTGGGATAGTAGATGATGAGGTGGTTCAAGAAGCTTCTAAACAAGAAGTAATAAGAAGATATTTTAAAACAAAGTGTGAATATAAAAAGGGATACGTAGACGAGGAGACTCTCCAACGTGCAAAACTCATTATGGAGGAATTAGAGCTAAAGGAAGAAGACAGAAGAGTAGTAACTCCTGCTAGAGAGTATTCAGCTAAACTAAAGAAAGAGTCTGGTAGAAATGAAATTTATCCAGTTGTTGCCATAGAGCTTAAAGATGGCACGGTATTAACTGGCAGAAGCTCAGAACTAATGGATTCAACAGCGGCGGTAATTCTAAATGCAATTAAATATTATGCAAATATATCAGATGAAATTCATCTCATTTCTCCAGTTATACTTGAGCCTATTTTAAACTTACAGAAAAATGTATTCCATAACAAGAGAGCAGCTTTAAGCTGTGAAGTGGTATTAATAGCCCTTAGTATATGTGCTGCCACAAATCCAATTGCACAAGTAGCACTTGACAAGCTTTCTGAACTAAAAGGATGTCAGGCTCATTCAACTACTATTTTGACTAGAAGCGATGAACAGACCTTTGGAAAGCTAGGAATAGATATAACCTGTGATCCTGAATATCCTTCAGAAAGTCTTTACTATAATATATAAATATATAAATGAAAAATTTGTGGATATAGTAGGTACTACTTATAATATAAGAACTTTTCGTTAATAAGTTTAAAGAAAAGCTTCCTTAATTGCTATATTATAATGGAAGCTTTTCTTTTTTATAACGAATAAGAAAATTTTACTTTATAATTCTTATAATCAAGAACTTACCTTATGAGTGTTAAGAAAAACTTCCTTGATTTTAATTTTCGATAGATTCTAATTGCGTAATTTCATTAGTATATAATTTACTATAAAAATAGCCATGAACTATAAAGCATTGAGAGAAAAATTTAGTGTGATTTTTTGACTAAATAATAGTATAATGGATATATTTAGTTAAGAAGGAAACCGCATTGAAAGGATGGTGAAATTATATGAGATATAGCATTACCGAGGGAGATAATAAAGTAATTATAAAAAATATTAAAGACTTCGAGCCTAAGCATATATTCGAATGTGGGCAATGTTTTAGATGGGACAAAGAAGATGATGGCAGCTATACAGGCGTAGCTTATGGAAAGATATTAAATGTCAAGAAGGAAGGCGAAGACATTATTTTTTCAAATACAAATCTGAGTGATTTTAAGTTAATATGGGAAGATTATTTTGATTTAAAAACAGACTATGATGAAATAAAAAATAAGCTGTCTAAGGAACCAATATTAAAGGAAGCAATTAATTTTGGGTATGGAATAAGAATATTAAATCAAGATGAGTGGGAAATGCTCATATCTTTTATACTATCAGCAAGAAATAGTATTCCTATGATTAAGAAATCTATAAGCATGCTAAGCGAAAGATATGGAAAGTACATAGGAGAATATAATGGGAAAAAGTATTATAGTTTTCCTGAGGCTAATGCATTAGACAAATTATCTATTGAAGAGCTAAAGGATTGCAAAACCTCTTTTAGGGCTAAATACATAATAAGTGCTGCTACCATAGTTTCTAGGGGAGAGACAGATATATATAGAATCAAGAATCTCTCAACAGAGGATGCTAGAAAAGAGCTCATGAGATTTACAGGTGTAGGACCAAAGGTATCTGATTGTATTATGCTATTTTCAATGAAAAAACACGATGCATTCCCTATAGATGTTTGGGTGAAAAGAGTTATGGAATATTTTTATTTAAAGAAAGACACTAGTTTAAAGGATATTCAAGAATATGGGCAGGGGAAGTTTGGAGAATATGCAGGATATGCCCAGCAATATTTGTTTTATTATGCAAGAGAACTAGGGATTGGGAAGGGTAAGTAAAATTTAAAATTAAAAAAGTATTCATGTTTAACGATAGTTTGACAGTAGTTTAGATGTAGTTTAACCATTGTTTAAGTATTGCCAACCATTATTTTACTATTACGCTGACATTTTTAATATATTCTATGAAAAATGAAGATATTAAGAGATATCAAGTGAAACATAAACAAATATAAGCGTAACCTCAAATATTAGCGTAATAGAGCTAAATATCGATAAAATAGACATTTGATTATGTAAAATGCTTTAGATAACATATAAGTTGTAAGAATTAGCACTCAACGATAGAGAGTGCTAATAATTAAAAAAGAAAAGACAAAATTAAAATAAACAGGGAGGGTAAAACATGAATATTAAGCCATTAGGAGACAGAGTTGTTATTAAAAAGGTAGAGGTTGAAGAAAAAACTAAAAGCGGTATAGTACTTCCAGGTTCAGCTAAAGAGCAACCACAAATCGCTGAAGTTATTGCAGTAGGTGCTGGAATAACAGGAGATGAAAAGAAAAAAGATGAAATAAAAGTTGGAGACAGAGTAATATTCTCTAAATATTCAGGAACTGAAGTTAAAGTAGATGATGTAGAGTATACTATAGTTAAATTAGCTGATATATTAGCTGTAGTTGAGTAGATTGGCCTAAGGATTCTAACATGTTTTACAAATGTTCACTAGTTTTTGAATTGATTTAATTGTTGAATGACAAAAAATTTAAGGAGTGTGAATGTAATGGCTAAAGATATTAGATTTAGTGAAGAAGCACGTCGTGCTATGGAAAAGGGTATAAACAAATTAGCAGATACAGTTAAGGTTACTTTAGGACCAAAGGGAAGAAACGTTGTTTTAGATAAAAAATTTGGATCACCACTAATTACAAACGACGGGGTTACCATAGCTCGTGAAATAGAGCTTGAAGATAAATATGAAAACATGGGAGCTCAATTAGTTAAGGAAGTAGCTACAAAAACTAATGATGTTGCTGGAGATGGTACTACTACAGCTACAATATTAGCTCAAGCAATTATTAGAGAAGGATTAAAAAACGTTGCTGCTGGTGCTAACCCAATGATAGTTAAGAGAGGTATACATAAGGCAGTTGATCTAGCAGTAGAAGAAATTAAATCATTATCTAAGACAATTGAAAGTAAAGAGTCTATAGCTCAAGTTGCATCTATATCAGCTGGCGACGATGAAATAGGAAGCTTAATTGCAGAAGCTATGGATAAGGTTGGCAAAGAAGGCGTTATTACAGTTGAAGAATCAAAATCAATGGGAACTACTCTTGATGTAGTTGAAGGTATGCAATTTGATAGAGGATATTTATCTGCATATATGGTAACAGATACAGAAAAAATGGAAGCAGTTTTAGAAAATCCATACATCTTAATTACTGATAAGAAAATAACTAATATTCAAGAAATTCTTCCAATATTAGAGCAAATAGTTCAACAAGGAAAACAATTATTAATTATTGCTGAAGATGTTGAAGGCGAAGCACTAGCTACATTAGTAGTTAATAAGCTAAGAGGAACATTTACATGTGTAGCTGTTAAGGCACCTGGATTTGGAGATAGAAGAAAAGATATGCTAAGAGATATAGCTATTCTTACAGGTGGAGAAGTTATATCAGAAGAATTAGGATATGACTTAAAAGAAGCTACATTAGATATGCTTGGAAAGGCTCAAACAGTAAAAGTTGACAAAGAAAACACTACAATAGTAAATGGTGCAGGAGAAGCCCAAGCTATTCAAGATAGAGTTAGACAATTAAAAGCTCAAATAGAAGAGACAACTTCAGAATTTGACAAAGAAAAACTACAAGAAAGACTTGCTAAGTTATCTGGTGGAGTTGCAGTTATCCAAGTTGGAGCAGCAACAGAAACTGAATTAAAAGAAAAGAAACTTAGAATTGAAGACGCTTTAGCTGCTACTAGAGCTGCAGTAGAAGAAGGTATAGTATCAGGTGGTGGAGTTGCATTAGTAAATGTAATCCCAGCAGTTGAAGCATTATTAGATACAACTTCTGGAGATGAAAAGACAGGAGTTAGCATAATCTTAAGAGCTTTAGAGGAGCCAGTTAGACAAATCGCTGCAAATGCAGGATTAGAAGGCTCAATCATAGTAGAAAAAGTAAAAGCTAGTGAAAAAGGCGTTGGATTCGACGCATTAAATGAGAGATATGTTAACATGATTGAATCAGGTATAGTTGACCCAGCAAAAGTAACAAGATCAGCTCTTCAAAATGCTGCATCAATAGCTGCTATGATTCTTACTACAGAAGCTGTAGTAACTGACTTACCAGAAGAAAATGAACCAGCTATGCCAGGAATGGGTGGCATGGGCGGCATGGGCGGAATGATGTAATATCTGTCCAGCAAAATTGAAAGGATATAGATTTAGACTAGTTGATATAAATAAATCTTAAACAATTTGTGAACAATAAGTAATTAAGGGACTTTTCATAAGTAGATTTAACTTATGGAAAGTCTCTTTTTCAATTAATAACAAATCATAGTTAAAACCCCATTGTCTGTTGAGTAATTTTATAATATGAGGTATTGAATGACTGCTAATATTTTGCTGATCAATAATAGAGCTAATGTTAATTAGAAGTCAAGAAGTCCTTAGGGGCAAAAATGATTTTAATACCTTTTCTCATATTATATAAATACTTCTGAATTATGGTATAATGTATCTAAATAATTGTAAAGGTGATATTTGTGAATAATAAAATCCTTTCATATCTAAAATTATATAAGAATAAAACAATATCCTTATTTGAGCTGGAAAGAATATTTGAAGGAAATACTAATTATGAAGATTTTGCAAAGGAAATTAAAATCCTTGAAGAAAAAGATATATTAAGGCCAGTTAAATCACATCATACAAATGGCAAAGCCATACCTTTATATAATTCTTATCGAATTAATAAATCAGTTTTCAAAGAAGAACTATCAGACAGAATACAAAAATTCAAGCTAATATCAAATCCCGATATTGACTTACAAAAATACTTTGAACTCAGTGAGAAGGAATGGGAGAAGGACTTTCCATATATAGAGATAGTAAATAATTATATAGAGAAACATGGATTTCCTATTGACGAAGCTACTTCACCAGAACGTTCATATCAGATAATGGGCGATGAGAAATGGATTGATGAAAAGGGTGGAAGGAAGCTGCTAGAGAGATTAGATGTATGGGAGAAATTTAAAATTTCATATAAAAATGACCCTTTGATGCTAGGAGTAAATCCTAAAGAGATGAATAAAGAGCTGCATTTTCATATGATAGTAGAAAATAAAGCTACCTTTCACGTTATGTTAGATATTTTACATGATACAATATTTACTTCTTTAGTATATGGAGCAGGCTGGAAAATAGTATCCAATGTTGTAATGCTAGAAAAGCAATTAGGTCTAGAGGGACATAATCATAAACTATTTTATTTTGGAGATATGGATTATGAAGGGATTTCAATTTGGAATGCTCTTAATAGCAAGAAACCTACTATTTTAGCTAGTAAGTTTTATAAAGTTTTGCTTAAAAAGCCTTACTCTAAAGGAAAAGACAATCAGAAAGCAAACCAAATAGCAATTAAGAACTTCTTAGAGAGCTTTAACGTAGAGGAGAGAAATCAAATATTAGAGATGTTCAATAATGGTGGATATTATCCTCAAGAAAGCTTAAAAAATGAAGAGATTAGCCACATATGGAGGAATATGCTTTATGGAGCCAATTATTAAAGGTATCACAGAAAATTATAAAGATAGGGTTCAAAAAATAGCCTTATTTGATGTGTTATATAACCTTGAAAATAAGAAGACTAAAGATAATAGTGGGAAATATATAGACTTTTTTAGTCTTGGTCTATTAACCCTGCTTTTTTTCTTTGAAAATATGCTCATAAGAAACAAAAAAACCGGAGTAAAAGAATTAACAGAGCTTCTAATTAAAATTAATAAAGAAGAAATAAACCTGGACTATAAAGGTTTTGAAAATATTGCAAGAACCATAATCGAAACTTTCAGACCGCCAAGTGGGAAAAGGAATTTTAGAAAGTTTTATAACTGGGAGAGTAGAAGAGAGGAAGTTATAGAGTATTCAATACTCAAAGCATCTAAGTCTGATATTAAAGCAAATACTCAGTATTATACCTTAGATGAACAGGGCTTAGAGCTTATTTTTGCAACTAAAGAGTATTTTAGTGAATTTCAGTTGTCTATCAATCAGCTCTTGTTAAGAAAACAGCTTGAAAAAGGAGAATTTGTAGGTGCACTACGTCAGATAGATGAAATGAGAATAGACGTAGAAACTATTGAAGAAAGAATGAAAAAAATTAAATATGAGGTTCAGCGAAACATACTATCTGAAAAGACATATGAAAGATATAAGACTTTACTAGAAGATATAAACCTAAGATTAACACGAGAAAATGAGGAGTTTGATGAACTGCAGAGCTTTGTAAATGAGACTAGGGAAAAGCTATCCTATGAAGTAAAAAATGAGAAGGATATTAAAGCCTATGAGTATATAATTAAAATCCATAAAGAATTAGGAGAAGTTCATAGAGAGCACAGACAGTTGTTAGAAAAAAGCATAGAACTAAAAACCGCAACACTCCAATCTGCACAAGAATCTTTATATTATATAAGCATAGATTCTTTTAATTTTAAAAATGAAATTACTTCAAGATTGTTCTCTTCTCCATTGCCATTAGTTTCATCAAGACAGTTGCTTGAGCCTTTTTTATCCCTTGAAAAAAGAAAGGCCTGGTCTCCATTAACAGTTTTTTCTCCTCAAAGAATAGAAAATAAAGATTATAAAGAAACGACAAATGATTTTTTAGAAATGACATGTAATGAGAAAATAGGAAGAGACTTAGAAGTTCAGCAAAGAAACTTTAAGTTTATAATGGAAATTATTTTAGCGGCTTTAGATAGTAACTTTGAGACTAACATACAAAATGTAGTTGATTATATGAAAAATAAGAATCTTGATTATATATTAAACGATATTTTATTTTACCACTTTTTTATTATATTGCATCAAAAGTCACCCATTAAAATTAGTATGGAAAAGGATGATAAGGAACTGCTTTTACAAGATGTGATAGAGCTTTTATATGATAAATATTCAACATTATATGTTATAGAAAGCAATGGAATAGTAAAAGGCAATGATAAGTATAGTATCAGAAATATGCTGATAAAATTGGAGGAGAAAAGCAATGTATTATGAGCGTGAGCAAGTTAAAAAAGCTTTTAAAATATATTCTAGACTATCAATTTTTGGATGTATTGAGAAAGATGAATTAAGGCTATATCTTGCAGATGATGTAGTAAGAGGATTAGTAGATGACTTTGCAAATGATGTAGATTGTGTAATATTTGTAGCAGGTGATTATGTTTACATGGTTCCAAAATCTATGAACTCAGTATTCCATATATCTAACGAAAGTATAAAAAATGTATATCTTCCATCAAGAGCTGTAAATGCAGATATATATACTATGTATATTGCAATCATAATACTTTTTGGAGAGTTTTATGATAGCTATCAAAGTACAAATCCTACAAGAGATTTTTTGTCAATGGAAGAATGGTTGGAAAATGTCAATGACAGAATACTTTCCCTCAAGGACTATAATATTGATGAATTAAAAGAGCTAGAAAAAGAATATGAATACAATTGGATAGATATTATTGAAAGATGGGAGCCTATAGATGATTTAAAGGAGAATGTCAAGAAGCAAGATGCTAGAACTGTAAGTCGCTTAAGTTTTTTAAATACAGTAAAGAAGTTTTTAGAAGACCAGGATTTAATTAATGATATTGGCAATGATGAAATAGAGCTAACAGAAAAAGCAAAAACAATTGTTCAGAGGTATTATATGGAACATGAGTTCAATAGGGGGATATTGGATTTTATGTACCAGTTAGATGAAAAGAGGGAGGGGGAAAAAGATGCCAGCCATATCTAAGATACGCTTTACAAATGTAATATATGAAAATGGTTTAAAAAGATATAACGATGACATATTTGATTTTGACGGATATAATGGAGCTATTTTGTTAGAAAATGGTGGGGGAAAAACTGTGTTTATTCAAACAGCTATTCAAGCCATACTTCCTCATTCTGATATGGGTGAAAGAAAAATAAGAGAAACTCTATCCTTAGAAGGCTCACCATGCCATATAGCTATTGAATGGATACTAAATGATAGACCGAGAAGATATGCATTGACAGCAGTTACATTGTTTCTCAACAATAACAAGCTAGATTCATATAAATATGTCTATGAATATATGTATAATGACGAACACAGGATCGAAAATCTTCCTTTTGTAAAGATAAGTGGAGATGGAAGAAAAAGGCCGTCAGATAAGGGAGAAATAAATGAATACTATCAATATATGAAACAGAATTACATGATGGCAGAAACATTCAAAACAATAGCTGAATTTCACAAATATATTGAAGAAAATTTCAAGATTATACCATCAGAATGGAAAAACATTGCATCTATAAATGCTACTGAAGGTGGAGTAGAGGGATTTTTTGAAGGATGCTCTACTACTAGGCAGTTAGTTGACAAGCTCTTGATTCCAGTAGTTGAGGAAGCTGTTTCTGAAAAGGGAACGCAGGATTTTGTAAATACTTTTGAAAAGCATAGGGAACATTTTAAAAAACATAAGCAATTACGAGAAAGAATAGATGAGAGTAAACAAATAGAAGTTCAAATAAATAAGTATGTGAGCGAATATTATAAATACTACAATGCAAAAGAAGAATTTGCTAAAAAGAAATCTTATACAAAAGCATTGTATTTGCTAGCTAAAGATGAGGAAAAAAATATTTTAGAAAAGATAAATGAAAATAAAATAGAAAGGGAAGAAATAACATCAGGATTATATGAGTTAGAAAAAAAGAAGGATTCCTATGACCTAGCTGTATTAAAGAAGAATTTAGATGAATCCAAGATAAAATATATAAATACAAAGGAAGAATATGACAGCTTTCAAAATCAGTACAAGGATAGAGAAAGGAAGCTTGTTAATCTTAATATAGCTAAAGCAAAAAGTGAAATAAATGAAGTAGAAGGTAATATTAAAGTTAATGAAAAAGCGATTAAAAGGTTAATAGAAGAGCTAAATTTAGAAGAAGTAGAAGAAGAATTACAAAAAAACTCTTCAAAAATAAGGGGATATTTTTTAAACGAAGAGAGTGCCATAGTTAAAGAGAAAGAGCTACTAGAAGGGCAAAAGGAGTCATTTGAAAAGCAACTGAAAGATAAAGAAACAGGTGAAAAAGAACTGTTTAGCAACAGAGATAAAATTAAAGCTGACATAAATACTAATAATGGGAAAATTGAAATGCTTGAAAAAGAGCTAAAGTCCATTGGAAGTAAATTACCTGATAATAGGGATAAGGGAAATATAAGAGAAAGCAGGCTTAAATGGAGTGAAAGAATAGCTCAGCTGGAAAAAAACATAGTAAATTATAGTAATGAAATAAACCTTCTAGAAAACGAAAGAATGACGATAAATGATAGTATAAAATCAAATAGAACAGAGTTAGATGAATTGAAAAATCAGCAAATAATAATATCTGAGCGATTAGCTGCTATAGATGACAAACAAAGTAACTTGCTAATGAGAGTAAAACCTATAAATGATAGTTGGGGATACATTAACTCTCTTTATATGAGACAAGATTCAATAATTAATTATATTGAAAGTACAATTGAGGGATTAGTTAGTGAAAAAGAAAAAATTCTTCTAAATGAACGTGTATCCAGAAGATTTGCAGATGATTATTATGAAAATAAGTATTTTACAGCTGAACCTTTGCTAGAAAATTGGATTGAGGAGTGGAAAAAAGATTTTTCATTTATAGAAGCAGGTACTAGATATATTCAGAGGGCAGCAGAAGTACTTGGAAAATCTGAGGATAGCTATTATAAGGACTATCCTTATTGGCCTATCTCACTAGTTGTATCTGATAGTGAAATAGAAAAATTAAAGAAAAATTTTGATAGAGTCAGTGATAAAGTTACTTATCCTATAGTTATATTAGCTGATAGTGAGGCAAGAAGCATATTAGATAATGGGAAGGCTATTGATCAATGTGTAATATTTCCGAAGTATTGGCAGGACAATCTTAAGGAAGCAAGCTTTGCTAAATGGAAAGAAGATTTGAAGGCCAAGTCTGAAGAAATAACTAAGCTTAGAAAATCAAAGGAGTCAGAGATAAATAATTTAAGTAGATTACTGTCTGATATAAGAGATTTTTTTAGCCAATATAGCTATGAATACTACCAACAATTAATATCGGGAAAAAGAGACTTAGAGGAGAAAATATATTCTAAAACCATGTTCATTAATAATATGGAGATGAGATTAAATGAAATCAATAATTCTATTTCACAACTAAACAAAAAAAGAGACGAAGCAAAAGATGAAAGCAATACTCTAAATAACTGGGTACAGTTAGCACAAGACTATTTGAATAAAGAGAAAGATAAAGAAGCTTTAGAAATTCATATATATCAGTTAAAAGAGCAATTGAACAATATGGACATAAAGATAGAAGCTTTGAGTAAAGAAATTAATAGAATTAAATCTATATGTCAAGAATTAGATAAAGATATTTTCGAGTTTGCTAATAGAGTACACTTATTAAAATCAGAAGAGCTATATACAGAGGTCATGTATTCAGAGCCTATATTTTCCCATGAGAGTAGAAGTACCTTGGAAACAGAAAGAAAAAGATTGAAGGAGTTATTAAATTCCCAACAGGGCGATATTAAAAAACTAAGAGATGATATTGATAGTTATAATGCTTCTTTAATTAAACTAAAGAATGACTTAGAGAGAAAAAGAAAGCAAAGTGATTATATTATTGATGAGGAAATGGTATTTCCATCCTACGGAGAAGAGGAAATAGAAAAACTAATTGAAGACTTAAATAGTTTAAAACCAAGTAAGAAGATTTTAGAAAAAAATCTAAAGAGGGATGAAGATAAATATAAAGAACTAGAAACGAAATATAATCTTCGGAAAAATGATTATTTTAAGAAGCATACTGACCTATTAGAGTTTAACAAGTCACTATATGAAGTAAAGA
The DNA here is from genome assembly GCF_900095305.1 of Proteiniborus sp. DW1. Taxonomy (NCBI): domain Bacteria; kingdom Bacillati; phylum Bacillota; class Clostridia; order Eubacteriales; genus Proteiniborus; species Proteiniborus sp. DW1. Next base: position 137,830 of record NZ_FMDO01000007.1, read on the forward strand.
TAAACATAGAACGTGAATATGAGGAACTAACTAAAAGACAAGATAAAAATAATGAAATAGAGATTTCACTGAATAAAGAGAAAGAAAGCATAGATGAGGTATTGAAGATTTTAAACACTAAGCATGAAAGATTTAGATATTTGGCTGAAGATATCAAAGCATGTGAGCTGAATGCAGACATTATAAGAGATTTTCCTTATGTTCGTAGAAATCTAGTTCTTAATTCTATAGATACACTGGAAGACTTAGAGAATAAGTCAATTGAAGCAACAAAAGATTTAGAGAATCAGAAAAATTGGTTTGAAAGATTTTGTAGTGACAATATTAAAGATATTAGATTAAAGCAAAGAACTATTGAAGGCATTAGATACAAAGATAACTATGCTGATGTTTTAGAGTGGCAAAATAAAATGCAGGATAATTTGGCTAGAATAATTAAAGTAGCTGAAGATGATATGAGAGAACATGATAAACAGTTAGAGCATTTTATTGAGCATCTAAGTAAATATTTAGCTACCTTGACACAAGAACTAAAAGTAATTCCAAAGAATACTAGAATAAAAGTAGAAGATAAATGGAAGGAAATATTTAAGTTTGATGTTCCGGAATGGAATGAACAAGAAGGAAAGCAGGAGCTAAGAAAACACGTTGACTGGATGATAAAGCAGCTTGAAAATCCTAGCTTTAAAAATGATGATGGAACTGATAAAGACACAGAAATAAGAAAAGAAATAGAGAAGTGGCTCGATTCAAAGCAGCTTTTAGGAATAGTTATGAAAAATAATGATATAAAAGTAAGCTGCAGAAAGGTTACAAATGATGGGAAGATAAGCAGTACTCCTACAACTTGGGAAAGCTCTAACAAATGGTCTGGAGGAGAAAAATGGAGTAAGAATATGACTTTGTTTTTAGGTATATCAAGATATCTAGCGGAAAAAAGACAGAGCATAGTAACAAGTCAAAAGACTAATAGAACTGTAATTGTCGATAATCCATTTGGAAAGGCTTCAAGTGATCATGTACTGGATCCTGTATTTTTTATAGCAGATAAGCTAGGATTTCAGATAATAGCTTTAACTGCCCATGTTGAAGGTAAATTTGTTAGAAACTATTTTCCAGTAGTTTATAGCTGTAAATTAAGAGAAGCTGTTAATTCAAGTAATCAAATTATTGATAAAGAAAAGGAAATAAATTATGCTTTTTTCAAAGATAATGATCCTAGAGCACTAATAAGATTAGGAGAAGAAAGGCAGTTAGATTTTTTTTAATTAATTTATTTCCAATATTCATAATCTACTTATAAATGATATAATATATTCAAGAATGTTAACGGGAGTGATGGTTTATGGAAAGCAAAGAATTGCTAGTAGCCATTAGGGAGATAGTGAGAGAAGAGCTAGGACCAGTGAAGCAAGATATCTCAATACTAAAGCAGGATGTTGCTGGATTAAAGCAAGATGTGACTGTACTAAAGCAGGATGTTGCTGTACTAAAGCAGGATGTTGCTGGATTAAAGCAAGATGTGACTGTACTAAAGCAGGATGTTGCTGGATTAAAGCAAGATGTGACTGGACTAAAGCAGGATGTTGCTGGATTAAAGCAAGATGTGACTGTACTAAAGCAGGATGTTGCTGAATTAAAGCAAGATGTGACTGGACTAAAACAAGATGTAGACGGTATAAAAGTAACATTAAAAGAGCAAGGCCAATTATTATCTGCTTTGGAACATAAGTTAGATATAGTGAAGGCTGAACAGGAAAACATGAAGTATGATATTAATAAGATAACAGGTAAAATAGAATCTATGGAAAAAAACATGAATTTAGTAGAGGCTGCAACTGCACACAATTGGGGAGAAATAGTTAAGCTGAGATCTGGCATATAAATGGCGGTTAGAAACCGTACCTTTGGCTAGGTACGGTTTTATTTTTTCAAAGGATATTATTCCTCTACCTTTGGAGTAGGTATAATGTCAACCATAAGCTTCCCCTCTTGTTCATAAGCTAGGATGGTAACTGCTTTGTTGTTTTTTTCAACTACTAAACCATTGGGCTTAAAATCTCTAGCAGTTGTCCAACCATTCTCATTTAAGTTTTTTTCGTATTCGAATAAGAATGAGTTTAGTGAGCCATTTTCTACTACATAAATAGAAACTTCAACGCTTGTATCCTCAACTGAACTTTCGTAATTTGATTCTAAAACCATATCCTCTCTTATAGGAAAATTTAAAGATTCCACAGATTGCATATTTGATGAACTACACCCAACTAATATTATTATTAGAGAAAATAAGAAAAATAGAAGATAATATTTTTTCAACAACAACACCTCATTATTATATTTTGGTAATATTATTTTCATTAGTGGGGAGATTTATGTAGAAATAGGAATGATGTAATAAAACCATAAGCCCTTCGCAATCTACGAGTTTTAAAGGATTGACGGATAAAAGTATCAGGAGAAATTCTTGTGTTAGAATTCTCCTGTCTTTAAAACTTCAACAAAATTTATCTAAACTTGGTAGCTAAATGTTCTATTTCTTTTTCACTAATTAATTTACCATTGCTCCAATTTCTGATTTCAGCTGCATCAAGGATAGTAGATTGTATTTGTCTGATATTTGACTGGCATTTTAATAGCATTTGTCTAAGTTCTAAACATGAAGATTCCATTATAGTGTTATCATAGGAATGTGATATTTGCCTTTCAGAGTAAATAAGATCAGTCAATAAATCTTTTTCAGTAAGGTGCTTATCTATGTACAAGATAATCCTCTCCTTATTTTTATAACGAATAGGAAAGTTCTGCTTTATAATACTTATAGTCTAGAACTTTCTGTTAATGAGTTTTAATAAAAGTTTCCTTAGCTGATAATGTTTCGATGGAAACTTCTATTTTTTTGCTAAATAATCTTGCATTTTAAGATGTTCTAGTCAAGAACTTAAATAAGATAGTAGCAACCTATAATTATCTTCATGCATCTTTCCTGCATTGTAGCAAATATTTTTTAATTCACTATCAAATATTGTATTGCTGTAGGAAGAGCATTTTTTGGATAAAAGCAACTCTTGATTTAAGAGCTCCTCTAAAAGATGAAGTGTTTTGCAATCAACATCCTTTCCTAATATATTTTTTTCCAATATAACACCTCCACACCTTGATAGCTTAAATTATAGTATAATTATTATGTCAGTTTATTAAAAATATATAGCTTGTAAAATATGTGACTAAAAACAAAAAAATGACTATTGCCAAATATTATATTAAGAAATGTTAATAATATTATGGTACAGATTTTTCTTGACAAGCATGTAATTTTTTGTTAAGTTAAAAGGAAAAACATATATGAAAACTCATATATACCCTAGAATATGGCTAGGGAGTCTCTACCGGATTACCGTAAATTATCCGACTATGAGTGGAATATAATAGCTAGAATAATAGCAAATTCTAGTGATTATTTGACTTTCAAAAAAATGACTGACATAAAATCATGAACTTTTGCTATTGGCTTGTGCTTTTAAGTACACATTTCCACTCTTAAGGAACTGTGTACTTTTATTTTTATTTAATTTTGGCTTTATTTCTTATTTTTTCATAACCTTGTCTCTAATTTTAAATTTTAATTACAATATTAAGTAGGAGGAAATATAATGGAAAAGTTTTTAGGAGAAGGATTAACATTTGATGATGTGCTATTGGTTCCGGCAAAATCAGAAGTGCTTCCTAAGGATGTGCGCACAAGGACAAACCTTACAAAAAGGATTAAACTAAACATACCAATTATGAGTGCAGGGATGGATACAGTAACTGATTCAAGGATGGCAATAGCAATGGCTAGAGAAGGCGGCATAGGAATCATTCATAAAAATATGTCCATAGAAAAGCAGGCATTGGAAGTCGATAGAGTAAAGAGATCAGAGCATGGAGTAATAACAGACCCGTTTTATTTATCACCAGATCATATATTAGCAGATGCACTTGAGCTAATGGAAAGGTATAGAATATCTGGAGTACCAATTGTAGATACAAATATGAAGCTAGTAGGCATAATAACCAATAGGGATATAAGATTTGAAACTGATGCCTCAAAAAAAATATATGATGTAATGACAAAAGATAATCTGATTGTTGCAGAGCCTGACATAACTTTAGAAGAAGCACAAGAAAGGTTGAAGGCACACAAAATAGAAAAGCTTCCTTTAGTAGATGCCAATAATATCCTAGTAGGGCTTATTACTATAAAGGATATCGAAAAGAAAATAGAATTTCCTAATTCTGCGACAGATAAAACTGGTAGACTTTTAGCGGGCGCAGCAGTAGGGGTTACAGGAGATGTACTAGATAGGGTAGCAGCATTAGTAAAGGCTAAGGTTGACGTAGTAGTCGTAGATACAGCTCATGGACATTCAAAGGGAGTTATAGAAACAGTTACCAAGATAAAAAGAGAGTATCCAGATTTACAGATAATTGCAGGAAATGTGGCTACAGGAGAAGCAACAGAAGACCTCATAAAAGCAGGAGCAGATGCAATAAAGGTAGGAATAGGTCCTGGTTCTATATGTACTACAAGAGTAGTTGCAGGGGTTGGAGTACCACAAATTACAGCTATATATAACTGTGCACAGGTTGCAAAAAAATATGGTATACCTATAATAGGAGATGGAGGAATAAAGTATTCAGGAGATATAGTAAAAGCAATAGCAGCAGGTGCTGACGTAGTCATGATTGGTTCAATGATTGCAGGTACGGATGAAAGCCCAGGAGAAATGGAACTTTATGAAGGCAGAAGATTTAAAGTCTATAGAGGTATGGGTTCTCTTGGAGCAATGGCTGCTGGCAGTAAAGATAGATACTTTCAAGAGAATAGTAAAAAGCTTGTACCAGAAGGAATTGAAGGAAGAGTTCCTTATAGAGGGCCACTTAGTGATGTGACTTATCAATTAATAGGGGGACTAAAGGCTGGCATGGGATATTGTGGTGCTGCAACTATTGAAGATTTAAAAGAGAAGGGGCAATTTATTAAAATAACTAATGCCGGATTACTTGAAAGCCACCCGCATGATGTTCAAATCACTAAAGAAGCTCCAAACTATAGTAAGGTTTACTAATAAATATAATTGGAGGAATAAAAATGAATAATAGGATACCAGAAAATTTTGTAGAAGAGTCTATTCAAGAAATAAAGAAGCAAATAGGAGAAAAAAAAGCAATATGTGCATTATCAGGTGGAGTTGATTCATCAGTATGTGCTGTGCTAGTGCATAGGGCTATTGGGAAAAATCTTACCTGTATATTTGTAGATCATGGGCTATTAAGAAAAAATGAAGCAGATCAAGTAGAAGAATTATTTAGAAATAAATTCGATATGAATCTTATAAGAGTAAATGCTCAGGAACGATTTCTAAATAAGCTAAAGGGTGTAACAGATCCTGAGACAAAGAGGAAAATCATAGGAGAAGAATTTATAAGAGTGTTTGAAGAGGAGAAGCAAAAGCTAGGTCAAATTGATTTTCTTGTACAAGGCACTATATATCCGGATATAGTAGAAAGCGGTACTGAAGGAACAGCTGTAGTGAAAAGTCATCATAATGTTGGGGGGCTTCCAGAGGATGTTGACTTTGAGCTAGTAGAGCCTTTAAAAATGCTTTATAAAGAGGGAGTAAGAGAGGTAGGAAGACGCTTAGGCATCCCTGAGGAAGTAGTAAATAGACAACCATTCCCCGGACCTGGATTAGGAGTAAGAGTACTTGGAGAAATAACAGAGGAAAAGCTAAGAATTGTAAGAGAGGCGGACTGGATATTTAGAGAGGAAATCAAAAATGCAGGACTTGAAAATAAAATATGGCAGTATTTTGCAGCCCTACCTAATATAAAAAGTGTAGGCGTAGTAAACGGAGGGAGAACATATTTCCATACAATTGCTTTAAGAGCTGTACATTCAACTGATGGAATGACTTCTGACTGGGCAAGAATACCTTATGAAGTACTTGAAAAGGTATCTAGAAGAATAACTAGCGAAGTGGAAGGAGTAAATAGAGTAGTATATGATATCACTAGCAAACCACCTGCTACGATTGAGTGGGAATAGACGTCAAAATGCCTCTGAACCCAGTAAAATAAAGGGTTTCAGAGGCTTGATTTTATGGCAGTTTAGAAAGTGGGATATGCAGTAGGCGCATGATCTCCTTCTCCGACTCAAGAACTCGTTCTGCAATAAAGTCCATAAAAGGTTGATCATCTTCATGAGCCCGCTCCAGCAAGCTAATATACTCATGTCGCAAGACTGGTGGAATTATGGCCAGCATATAACCGTCCTGAATAAGCGCTGTATTCATAAGCAACCTGGCAACTCTCCCGTTCCCATCTATGAAAGGATGAATAAATACAAACCGCTTATGCAGCTGGGCGGCAAATTCAACCGGATGGTACTTATTACGCTCAGAGCATGCCCACTGGAATAACTTTGTCATTTCCTCTTCTATCTGCTCTACTGAGCATACTTCATATTTTGAGCCGGTTATAAAGACCGGGCGATCGCGGTATTTTCCCGCTGCCCCGACATCAATACCTGTATAAAACATTCGGTGCATTGTAAGGGCGTCTTCTTCGGTTATTTGGTAGCTATTAAGCAATGAAAACATGAAATCATAAGCCTTTGCATGCCCCAGGGCTTCGAATGTATCTCGAAGAGGCTTTCCTCCGACAGTCAGTCCGTCTTCCAGGAGGATCTTTGTTTCACTTAATGTGAGGGTGTTCCCTTCAAGAGCATTGCTGGACCATGTAAGGCCTATCCGGTAGTAGTTTTTAATTTCATGAAGTAAATGGCCTTCAAAGGGACGCTTTTCATCAATGGCCAGCTTGTAGAGGTCGATTTTTTCATATAAAGTCATTGATTAACACCGTCCTCCGTAATTACTTTCCGTGTAGTAATAATGCCGCTTGTTACCTTGCTGCCATTTTCAGCACCACACCAGGGACAATTTATGCTTTCTCGATCTTTTACGCCGGGATATCCTGCGTTTGATATGGTTACAGAGAAGCTTTTTCCACAGGCTGTGCACTTGAATATATCATTATTTGACAATTTGAGAACCTCCTTTTTTAGTATGTGACCTTCTCGCCAGATGGCAGTATAAAAGAGCCTTCGTATTTACAACTGGCAGCTTCGGCAATTTTCTTTAATTCGTCTACAGTGAAAGTTTCCCGCTTCATCTTTTGATTAAATGCCTGTGGACTCCTACCGGACATCCTTCCGAGTTCGGAGACACTTATTCCAAGCTTCACACATAGAATTTTCAGCTGTTCAGACACTGACATATAACCACTCCTTTCAATATTCTCATTATAAACGAATTTATTTAATAAATCAACGATAATATTTCTCTTTTATCGAGAAACGTTAAATAAATTATTGACGCCATAAACAATATCATTTATATTATAAACATAAACGATTAACTCAAAGCCTGCAGCCAGGAGAAAGAGAACTGGCTCAGTAAGGCGATCCAACCACAAACGGCACCTTAACAGGGTGCCATGCCCGCAGAGCCTGCACAATAGACGCTTTATCGTGCGATACAGCGTAAACGGTAGCAATTACATTCAGGTAAACAACTTTAAGAAATACGGGAACCTGCAGCTTTACAGAAGATGCAGTCAAATCCCAGCGCCAGAGTTTCAATAGGTATTTTAATCAGATGTCTGATGTAGTATAATAGCAGAATACAGGGCACTAAGAGAGCACCAGAAATGCACCGGAAAAGCACAGTAATAGCATAGTGCCGGCACGGTGCAAAGTGCTTATTTTCAGGAAAGATTAAAGAGGAGACCGAGAAGGGATTTGCCTTCATATCTGAAGGATACATGCCGGGAGAATGGAAGTTCAAGGTGCTAACAATCGAAGAGTTCAAGCGCAAATATTACAAGCTGGTCGAAGGTGGTCAGGCGCTGGCGAACAAGATAAAAACCACAGAGGACCTCTACCAATGGTATCGGAGGGAGTTCATTATTTAAACTGTAACTAGGCATAAATCGTGGTAGCAAAATGGCAGCAAAAAAATTATAAACTATAAAAATGGCAATAATTTTGATAATATGAATAATAGGAATAACAGAAAACAATAGGAATAACGACGAATAAAACTTTAACAATCGAATGGGAGTAGAGATATAAATTTAAAAGTATTCATATAGCTCATAGAAGCATTATCTCACTTTGACCCCTTAAGAGATTTGCTTCTGTGATGCTAGGGTTAGGCTGTTGATATTAGCTTTGTCAGCAGCCTAACTTTGTATTAAGAATGTATCCTATGTTCAGAATTTAAATAGATTATATTGACATAACACAAAAGTTAATATATTATTAAAATAGGTGGTACGTACCAGTTATAAAATATCTTCGAAGGTGATGGTCATGAAAGTCATAAATAAAGAAAGTAGAATACCATTATATTATCAGCTAATGGATATAATTATCGAAATGATAGAAGAAGGATATTTATCTGAAAATGATCAGTTGCCTTCAGAAAGAGAGCTATGTGAAACTTATAGTGTTAGTAGATCTACAGTGAGACAAGCTATACAAGAACTAGAAAAAGAAGGATATATATACAGGGAGCATGGGAAGGGAACCTTTGTTTCTCCTGAAAAATTTAAGCAAGACTTACTAAGCTTTTATAGCTTTACTGATGAGATGAAAAAGATTGGAAAAACACCTTCTTCTCAGGTTCTTGACTTCAAGGTAATAAAGTGTAGTGACGAACTAGCAAAAAAAATGAACCTAGCTTCAGGTGACGAAGTATACATGTTTACAAGGCTAAGGCTTGCTGATAATGAACCAATGATGCTTGAAACAAGTTATGTGCCTTGTGACAGATTTCCAGGCTTGACAAAGGAACAATTAGAACAAAATGCCATGTATGAAATATTTACTAAAAAATACAATGCAGTCTTTACCTGTGCAGAAGAAATATTTCAATCAGTATTGACTAGAGAAGATGAAGCTGTACTACTTTTATATCGTACTGGATTACCTGCAATGATGATAGAAAGAATAACACATGAAAATGACATGATAATCGAATATACAAAGGGAATTGCAAGAGGAGATAGGTTCAAATATCATGTATTACTAAAGAAATAATTTTTTAACATAACTGGTAATGACAACATGACAACTGTATATCATAATGAGTTGAAGAAGGGTGATTATATGTTTGGACTAAGTGAAGAAAAATGGAAAGCTTTAAATGGGCTAAATACTGCTAGTGAAATATACCAGCAGCCTAAGCTTTGGTTAGAAACCTTGAAAATAATTGAAAGTAATAAGGACAATATAAGCAGATTTATTAATGAAAGATTAGAAAAAGAAAAGATTAGGGTTATATTTACAGGTGCTGGTACATCGGCATATGTAGGAGAAATAGTGGTTCCTTACTTAAATAAAAAAGAAGGTAATACATATGAGTCTATTCCTACGACAGATATAGTTACTAATCCTAAGTCATATTTTAAAAAAGATATTCCCACATTACTAATATCATTTGCTCGCTCTGGAAACAGTCCTGAAAGCGTTGCAGCATATGAATTAGCAAACAAGCTAGTTGACGATATAAGTCATATATTTATTACATGCAATGCAGATGGTAAATTAGCTCAAATATCTAGAGAAAAAGAAAACGTATTCTTACTGCTAATGCCAGATAAATCTAATGATTTAGGATTTGCAATGACTAGTAGTTTTTCTTGTATGACTTTAGCCGCTTCATTAATTTTTGACATGGAGAACTTTGAAGCGAATAAAAAGCAAGTATTAGAAATAGGGTCAATAGCTGAATACATACTAGATAATAAGTATGAAGATTTGAATAAGATACTAGACTATGACAATAAAAGGGTTGTATATCTAGGTTCAGGTAGCTTTTATGGAATAGCAAAAGAAAGTGCATTGAAGTTATTAGAACTAACAAGGGGACAGATTGTTTCACATAATGAAAGTGTTCTAGGTTTTAGACATGGTCCTAAGTCAATAGTAGATGATAATACCTTAATACTGTTATATTGCTCCTTAGATGAATACGCAAAAAAATATGATATAGACTTACTAAATGAAATCTATAATGATGTGGGAGACCACAAGATAATATCAATTTCAAGGGATTATGACGAAAAGATTAAAGAAATATCAGATTACCAGCTATATCTAAGCAAAGATTCTATAGAAATAAACAATGAAGTTTTTATATCATTACTTTATGTATTATATGCGCAGGTTTTTGCTTTACTATACTCAGTAAAAACAGGAGTAGAGCCTGATAATCCTAATCCAAGTGGATTGGTTAATAGGGTTGTAAAGGGCGTAACAATCTATGATTATATAATGTAAAATCAAACAAAAAAACTAAAATTATCTATTAAGGAGGATGTTTTATGAAAAGTAAAAAAATGCTAAGTATTTTCCTATGTGCGATTATGTTAAGCATAACACTTGTTGGATGCGGTAGTGGAACAAGTGACAAAACATCAGCTAATAGTGACAATGTGACTTTAACTTTTGGATTGTGGGACAAGAATCAAGAACCGGTATTAAGACAAATAGCTGACACATTTGAAGCACAAAGCCCAAATATTAAAATTGACATTCAATTAACACCATATGGGCAATATTGGACAAAGTTAGAAGCAGCTGCTACTGGTGAGGTTCTCCCAGATATTTTCTGGATAAATGGACCAAACATAGTTAAGTATGCATCTAATGGCATATTGATGCCTATTGATGACAAGGTAAAAGAAGATAATATAGACTTAAGTCTATATCCTCAAGGATTGATTGATCTCTATACAGTAGATGGAAAACTATATGGGATACCAAAAGACTGGGATTTAACAGCACTTTGGTATAATAAAAAGATATTTGATGAAAAAGGTGTAGAATATCCAAATGAGAGTTGGACATTTGATGATATGGTAGAAGCTGCAAGAAAACTAACTGATAAAGAAAAAGGAATATACGGTATCGCTGCAAGACCTGATACACAGGAAGGACTGTACAATACTATACCACAAGCAGGTGGATTTATAATTTCAGATGATAGGACAAAATCAGGATATGATTCTCCTGAAGCAGTAGCGGGAACACAAATCTGGGTAGACCTTATTAAAGAAGGTGTATCACCTACTCTAGAAGAAATGGCAGATACATATGAAATTGACATGTTTTGTGCTGAAAGATTAGCTATGGTTTATGCAGCTTCATGGAATGTACCTACATTTATGAGTAATGAAACAATAAAAGACCACGTTGATTTAACAGTTATGCCTTTGATTAAAGAACGAGCTGCAATAATACACGGATTAACTAATGCCATCTCTGCCAATACAAAACATCCTAAAGAAGCTTGGGAATTTGTAAAGTATCTTGCTGGTAAAGAAGCAAATGAAATATGGGCTAAGTCAGGAGTTGTTATACCAGCACGTACGGATGTTTTAGATACATGGAAAGAAGCTTATCCTAACCTAAATCTACAAGCTTATATTGATGAATTAGATTATTCAATAATGTATCCGGTATCAAAGAATACACCAAAATGGAATGATGTTGAGATTAAATATATTAAGCAAATATTGTTTTTTTTGCCAGCTATAACTATGCCAGCTGCAATTGCTACTATGTGGAAATGGCTCTATAACGGACAATACGGTCTAATTAATCAGCTTTTAAACAAACTTGGTCTAGAAGGACATGCTTGGATAGCAGATCCCAAATATGCAATGGCAGCATTGATAATAGTTGGTATATGGAGTTCTCTTGGTATGAAAATTATCTACTTTTTAGCGGGTCTTCAAGGTATTTCAAAGTCCTATTATGAAGCTTCTACTATTGATGGTGCTGGCCCTATTAGGCAGTTTTTTACAATAACTTTACCACTATTATCACCAACAATATTTTTTGTTTCAATTACTTCACTAATTAGTGCTTTTCAAATGTTTGATATTATATTCATGATGATTAGTAAGACAGGGCTTGCAATAAATAGTACTATGTCCATTGTATATCTATTTTATAAGAATGCATTTGAATACCTAGATAAAGGCTATGCATCAGCCATATCCATATTGTTATTTGTAATAATACTCATTATTACAATAATTCAACTTAAATTACAGAAGAAGTTTACTGATTATTAATGGACAGGTTAGGAGAGTTGAAAATGAATGAATTAGGTTTAAAAAAAGACAAAAAAATACTAATCCATTTAGTTTTAATAATAGGAGTAATTACAACTGTGATTCCATTTATTTGGATGATACTCACATCACTTAAAACATTAGGAGAATCAACACAGATTCCTCCTGAAATTTTTCCATCTGTACCTCAGTGGGGTAATTACAAAGAAGCAATAGATACGTTACCCTATGCTAAATTCTATTATAACACTATAGTATATACTCTAGTCACTACTATAGGACAACTAGTATTTTGCTCTATGGCAGGATATGCCTTTGCCAGAATAGATTTTCCAGGGAAAAACTTTATATTTGTTCTTATTCTATCTGTACTTATGGTACCAGGTCAAATATTTATTATTCCTCAATTTATGATAATTAAAAAACTTGGATTACTAAATACAATATCTGCCCTGATACTTCCTAGTTTATTTAGTGCTTTTGGTACTTATTTAATGAGGCAGTTTTTCATAAGTATTCCAAAAGAACTAGAAGAAGCAGCAGTATTAGATGGATATAATCGTTTTCAAATATTGTGGAAGGTAATGATTCCCCTAGTTAAACCTGCTTTAACTGCATTGGCAATAAGCACAATTTTATACTGTTGGAATTCATTAATGTGGCCTTTAATTGTAAACACATCTATAGATAAGATGACCCTATCAGCAGGTCTTGCTTCATTACAGGGGCAGCACTCTACAAATTATCCTGTAATGATGGCTGGAACAGTACTAGCTATATGGCCAATGATAGTTGTATTCTTAATATTCCAAAAACAGTTCGTAGAAGGAATGGCCTTTACTGGAACAAAGGGTTAATATATTTTTATTGATTTAGGAGGATGAAAAATGTCAAAAATAAAAGTTGGATTAATCGGAGCTGGACAGCGTGGTAAAGATGTATATGGTAACTATGCACTTATTCACCCTGAACATATAGAATTTGTAGCAGTAGCAGAACCAAATGAAATAAAGAGAAAAGAGTTTTCAGAAAAACATAATATAAAACCAGAATATCAATTTGAATCATGGGAAGAATTTTTTGAAAAAGAAAAGTTCTGTGATGCAGTAATCATAGCTACTCCAGATAGAGTTCACTTCGAACCTGCCAAGCTTGCATTAGAAAAAAATTATCACATTCTTTTAGAAAAACCTATGTCAAATGATCCAAAAGAGGTAATGGAACTAGGAAAGCTAGCAGAAAAGAATGATAAAGTCTTTATGATATGCCATGTACTTAGATATACGCCTTTCTTTAGTACTATTAAGTCTATAATTGATAGTGGAGAAATTGGAGATATAATGTCTATACAACATAATGAAAACATAGGATACTTCCACTTTGGTCATAGTTTTGTAAGAGGGAATTGGAGAAATTCAGATTTATCAAGTCCCCTAATGCTACAAAAATCCTGTCATGATATGGATATACTATTATGGTTAGTAGGTGCTGACTGCACCAAAATTGCTTCATTTGGCGAACTAAGCTATTTCAAAAAAGAAAGTAAGCCTGAAAATGCTGGAGATAGGTGTGTAAACTGTCAAATAGAAAACCAATGTCCTTACTCAGCAGTTCAATTATATTATAACAATGTTGGGAGATGGCCAACTACTGCAATATGTGAGATACAAACTATTGAAGAAGTGAAAAAAGCAGTAGCAGAAGGACCTTACGGTAGATGTGTCTATGAATGTGATAATAATGTAGTAGACCATCAAAGCACTATTTTAGAATTTGCTAACAATGTAACAGCTACTTTTAACTTATCTGCATTTACAAATAAGGTTATGGGAAAACTTCTTGGACATGCTGTAAAGCCTACCTGCCATTACAAACAAACATCTTTAGACAAATTTGAACAAGTAATAAGTGAAGGAATAGAAGAAGTCTGTAGGCAGTCAAGGATATCAATATCTGAAATAGACTTTTCTGTTATAGGAATTCCAGGATATGGAGAGATAGAAAAGGATGTTCATATTATCGATGAGACGGTTAAAAGGATTTTAGGAAAGAACACATTTAGATGTGTAAATGATGCTGTAGTAGCCTGGGCTGGGTCTCTAGGATGTAAAGCTGGAATAAATATTGTGGCTGGTACAGGTGCTATAGGATATGGGATTGATCCTAAGGGAAATATGGCTAGGTCAAGTGGATGGGGTCCCTTCTGTGGTGATGAGGGTTCTGCATACTGGTTAGGAAAAAAAGTAATAGAGACATTTTCTAAACAATCCGATGGAAGGTTAAAGAAAACACCCTTATATGACATTGTCTCATCAGAATTCAATATAAAAAGTGATTTTGACCTATTAGATATTGTTGTCAATAAAATGGAAATGAAAAGAGATAAGGTTGCACAGCTTGCCAAGTTATTATATAGGGCAGCCAAAGTTAATGATGAATTTGCATTAGAGGCTTATATACAAGCAGCTTATGAACATTATTCGACTATACACTCCTTAATTGAAAAGCTAGATTTTAAAAATGAAGAAAGGATACTAGTGTCCTACTCTGGAGGAGTGTTCAATGCGGGAAAATATATATTAGATTCATTAAAAATTTTACTGAAAAAAGAAAGCAAACCCATTGAGTTAATCACTCCTATATTGAAGCCAGTGTTTGGAGCTGCATTATATGCCTTAACTATAAAATTAGGAAAACAAAATGCTGATATCATTGAAAATCTCATAACAGAACAAGCAAAATAAGGAATCAACTAATCATTGAATGAGTTAAAATAAACTCATATATGAAGGGAGAATCTTGATGGCTGGTTTAGTATTTAAGAATATATATAAGATATATCAAGGTGACGTTATTGCTGTAAAGGATTTTAATTTAGAAATTAAGGATAAGGAATTTATAGTTCTAGTAGGCCCCTCTGGCTGTGGGAAATCAACTACACTAAGGATGGTAGCAGGTTTAGAGGATATTTCAAAAGGTGAGCTATATATAGATGATGAGCTAGTAAATGATGTACATCCTAAGGATAGGGATATAGCTATGGTTTTTCAGAACTATGCCCTTTACCCTCATATGACTGTATATGACAATATGGCTTTTGGACTTAAAGTTAGAAAGTACAAAAAGGAAGAAATAGATGTAAAGGTTAAGGAAGCAGCAAAAATATTAGGACTAGAAGAATTTCTTCATAGAAAACCAAAAGCTCTTTCTGGAGGTCAAAAACAAAGAGTTGCTCTAGGTAGAGCTATAGTAAGAAATCCAAAGGTATTCCTAATGGATGAGCCATTATCAAATCTAGATGCCAAGCTAAGAGTGCAGACTAGAGCAGAAATAACTAAACTACATAAGAAGCTACAAACTACCTTTATTTATGTTACCCATGACCAGACTGAAGCCATGACTATGGGCGATAGAATTGTAATTATGAAGGACGGTGTAGTTCAGCAGGTAGATACGCCACAAAATGTCTACTCAAAACCTGCAAATGTCTTTGTAGCTGGATTTATAGGAAGCCCAAAGATGAACTTTTTAGATGCTTTAGTCATTAAGGGAGGAGAAGAAGTTTTACTAAAGCTATCAAATGGGACAATTAAATTATCAAAGGAGAAAGCTGATAGGTTGCTAGAGGGCGGATATTTAGGTAAAGAAATCTTGTTGGGAATTAGACCAGAACATATGTATTATAAGGAAAATATAACTGATATTCACCTAGATGGTGTAGTAGACTTTTTAGAAATGCTTGGTTCAGAAAAATATTTATACCTTGCTACAGAAGGTGAGCCTATAATAGCTAGAATAAATTCAGACCACCATGTGGAAAAAGGGGACAAGGTGAGACTATATCTAAGTGATGAAAAATTGTACCTATTTGATAAAGATAGTGAATTAGCTATATAATGTTTCAAAGGAGAAATAAATGATTAATATAAAAGATTTAGGCAAAATTGCTGTTCTAGTGGATTTTGACGGAACTATTACAAGACAGGATACTAACGATTTATTAATTGAGAGATATGGCAATGAAAAAACCAGAAGCATAGAAAAAAAGTACGAAAATAGAAAACTGAACTCTCTAGACTTTTTTAAAAAGATTTTCTTTGAAATAAACATGACTGAAAAAGAATATCTTGATTTCATACTAAATAACTTCGAAATAACAGAAGGATTTATAGAGTTTTACAATAGCTTAAGGTCTAATAATATACCTATTTCAATAATAAGTGGAGGAATAGAAAATGGAATACTTCCATTTCTAAGAAATCATGGAATCAATGAAATAGAAGTATATGCAAACCGAATTGTGTTTAGTGAAAATCAAATGAACGTCGAATTTTATGACGGAGATAACCCATATATAGATTGTTCTAAATCTGATCCTTGCGGGAATTGTAAGGCTAGACATTATAGAAGATACAAAGAAATGTACGATACAGTAGTATTTATAGGAGATGGGACTACAGATAGGTGTGTAGCTGAGGTAGCAGATATTGTATTTGCCAAAAACTCTCTACTAGAGTATTGTAAAGTAAATAATATAGAGCATATACCATGGACGGATTTTAATGATATTAGTAATTTAATATTAGTGAGGTAGATAAAATGGATATTGTTTCAACAAAAGAAATGCTATCAGATGCAAAAAAAAGAAGATATGCTGTTCCTGCCTTTAATATTCATAATTTAGAGACTATGCAGGGAGTATTGGAAGTAGCCAATGAATTAAAATCACCAGTCATAATAGCTACTACACCAGGAACTGTTAGCTATGCTGGGGCGGATTATCTAGTTGCTATGGCTAAAGTAGGAGCTAAAAGATACAATATACCAATTTCACTCCATTTAGATCATTGTTCAGATGTTGATATATTAAAAAAATGCATAGAAGCAGGATATAAGTCAGTGATGATAGATGCTTCATTAAAGGACTATGAGGAAAATCTTCTGATAACAAGGGAGGTCGTAGGATTTGCTCATAATTACAGTGTAAGTGTAGAAGCTGAACTTGGTCTAGTGTCTGGACAAGAAGATGAAAGAGATATCAAAGAAAGCGATAGTGTGCTTACAGACCCTTATACTGCTTTAGACTTTGTGGAAAAAACCAAAATTGATTCATTAGCAGTTGCCATAGGAACTTCTCATGGAGTCTATAAAGCTGAGCCAAAACTAGATTTTGAAAGGTTAAAAAAAATAAATAGCCTAGTTAATGTACCCCTAGTATTACATGGAGCTTCAGGAGTTCCAGCAGAGAGTGTAATTAAGGCAATCGAATGCGGAATTTGTAAGGTTAACATTGCAACAGAACTAAAAATGCCTTTTGCTGATGCCATTAAGGAGTTTTTTGAAAAAAATCCTAATGCAAGTGACCCTAGGCATTACTTAATACCTGCAAAAGAAGCACTAAAAAAGGTTGTAATAGAAAAAATACGAGTTTGTAATAGCATGAACAGGGGGTAGGAGGTTATGCTTCTTACTATCACTTTAAACCCTTCTATTGACAGAAGATATAGTACTAAGGGGTTTGAAAAGGGAAAGATTTTTAGAACCGATGATTTTCAATATACTCCTGGAGGTAAGGGAATAAATGTATCAAAGGTAATAAAGGCTCTTGATGAACCAGTAGTTGCTACAGGTTTTTTAGGAGGGAGAGCAGGTAGCTTCATAAAAGAAAAGCTAGATGAAATGAACATAACTAGTGATTTTATTTCTATTAAGGGAGAAACAAGAAGCTGTATAGCCATACTATCAGATGATGGTAGTCAAACAGAAATATTGGAACCAGGACCATTGATATTGCAGGAAGATATGGAAAGATTTGTATGTTTATATGAAAAGCTCATTGTAGATACTGACCTTGTATGTGCTTCAGGAAGCTTACCAAGAGGACTAAGTTTAGATACCTATAAAGTTCTAATCCAGTTAGCTAATAAACAGGGAAAAAAGTTTATATTAGATACCAGTGGAGAAGCCTTGAAACAAGGTATAGAAGCTAAGCCCTACTTAATAAAGCCTAATAGGGAAGAATTAGAGAGCCTTATAGGGAAATCTATTTGCTCAGAAAATGATATAATCAAAGCTGCAAAGTCTATAATAAATAAAGGTATCAGTATAGTCGCTGTATCCCTAGGCGAAGAAGGTTCTCTAGTATTTAATGACAACTATATGTATAGAGTCAAAACTCCTAAGATTAATGCAATAAATCCAGTAGGTTCAGGAGATTCAATGATAGGAGGATTTGCAGTATCTATTAAGAGAAATTATGATTTTGAAGACATGCTAAGACTAGCAGCAGCCTGTGGTACAGCTAATGCCATGGAAGAAGAAACAGGAAAAGTAGATATAAATAAAGTTAATAAACTTATGAACGAGATAATTATTGAAAAGGTTATCCTATAACTTTGGAGGAAGGCTTCACATTAGAAACAAGATTGAACATATGAGGATGGTTTAAAACCATCCTTTCATATGTCAATAACCTGTTTTCTTGTCACAGTAATCTTTTGATTTAAGTTCTCAAATCTCTCACATATATTTAAATAATCCTCATAAGTATCAATATCTAAAAGTATTCCTTCATCATCTACATCGACATAATAAGCCTGCTCCTCATATTTTCTCAACAAAGCTTTAAGTCCTCCTGTGCCATCATAATTAATGATTTCTGGGATTAAGGAAGAAGCTATAAGGGGAGGATGGCCGCGTCTTTTTGAGAAAGACGGATAGACAATTCTCTTTCTGCTATGGTTATAGCCTTCTATAAGTATGTCAATAGTTTCTTTCCTTATTAATGGCATATCAGCAGGTAATAAAAAAAAGCCCTTTACATGTGGAGGAATTGAACTTACACCTTCCACGACTGATGAATACATACCTTCAGAAAACTTCTCATTAAATACCCATTTTACACCTTTATTTTCTAATGCAGGAATTAGTTTATTTGCCTGAAATCCAACTACCACAATAACATTTTCAATGCCAGCATTTAAAAAGCTATCTATAGAATTTTCTATAACTGTAGAATTTCCTAAAGGCAATAATGGCTTGAAGTTCTTTATTCTTGATGAATAACCAGCTGCTAATAGTATGGCTGCTAAGTCCTTTTTTAAGGCTTTACTTTCCAATAGAGTTTCATTCATTTAAATTACCTCCAACTTAAACTTAGCTGAGGAATTATACAAGACCTCAGGCAGAATTATATCTACCTGAGGTACTTGAAGCTCTTTTAATTTAATTATCTATTTATTTGCTATAGCTAATGCCACATTTTCAGGAGATAATGGTAGTCTACGGAAGTCAATTCCAAGAGCATCATAAAGAGCATTTCCTATTGCTGACGGTATAGAAATCATAGGATGTTCACCAATACCACGTGCACCATAAGGTCCATCTGCCTGAGCTGACTTAGGGTCTTCTATATAGATCGGAACAATTTCATCTGGAATATCTTTAGCTGTAGGTATTTTATTATCTGTGAATGAAGGATTTAATAGTCTCCCATCTGGGCTGAATTTATATCCTTCAATTATTGCAGAACCTATTCCTTGAACAACTCCTCCTAACACTTGACCATCAACTAATTTTTTATTGATACATTTTCCAATGTCAAATGCAGAAGCAACTTTTAATATGTGAATTTCTCCTGTTTCAATATCTACTTCTAGCTCAACCCCATGTGCTCCGAATGTCCATACAAGACCTGGTCTACCTTGACCTGTTTCAGGATGTGGATTTGTTAATCCGCTTGCCATGTAAACTCCATGTGATATTAATGGTCCGCCTATACCATTACCATTTTCATAAACATACCCCATTGATAAATCTGTATAAGCAACACGTCTGTGAGTATGATGTACATGATATATATATCCATCCCCATGTTCAAGTTCATCTGGGTGACATCTCAATGCTTGAGCGGCTATTTCTTTCATTTGAGTAACCATATTTCTTGCAGCTTTTCTAACAGCATTGCCACCCATTACTGTGTATTTAGAAGCAACTGTATTCCAGTCATAAGGATGTTTATCAGTATCAACATTCCACACAACCTCAACGTTTTCTATAGGTATACGTAGTTCTTCAGCAGCTACTTGAGCCATAATAGTATTAGCTCCTTGACCCATATCCACAGCACCTATCATAACCTTAACATGGGCATCCTCGTCCATTTGCATAATAGCAGCAGTAGATGTATAGCTAGGCATAGCTGGTGCTTTAGCAAGCATTGCAAATCCTTTGCCACGAACCTTACCAGTTTTCATTTGGGCTTGACGTTCTTCTTCTGTTTTACGTCCTGTCCAGCCTATTTCCTTAATAACCGCATCTAAGCAAGCTTGTGGACTTCCAGTAGTGTCATACATTAATTCTCCACTTATAGTAGTTTCACCAGTGCGGAGTAAATTCTTTGCTCTAAATTCATATGGATCCATCCCTATTTCTTCTGCTATCATGTCCATATGTCTTTCTATTGCCCAATGGGTTTCTAAGTGACCAAAACCACGATATGCTGTACTAAATACCTTGTTTGTATATAATGTACGAGAATGTAGCTCTACGTTAGGAATTGCGTAAGGACCTGCACCAGAGTAAACAGCTGTTTTCCCGACATTTACTGCGTAGTCTGCATAAGCGCCACTATCCCAATCATGATAAACTTCAATAGCAGTGATTTTACCATCTTTCTTAACACCAGTTTTAACTCTAGTTCTCATGCCTGCACGAGTAGGCAATAGGTTAAACTCTTCTTCACGAGTAGCTTTTAGTTTAACTGGACGACCATTAGCTGCCCTAGATAATACAGTAACTAGTGGTTCAAGATGGATACCAGCTTTCCCACCAAAGCCTCCACCTATATATGGAACAATTACTTGAACATCACTCTTTTTAATTCCTAGAGATTTAGCTAATAATTGACGGCAGGCAAAAGGAGATTGTGCTGAGGACCAAATCTTAACCTTATCTGAATACGGGTCTGCTTGAGCTATAACCACGTGTGTTTCCATTGGAACGTGAGCCACTGCGGGTACAGAAAGCTCATTTTCTATTATATGATCTGCTTCTTCGAAGCCTTTTTTTACATCACCTTTTAGGGTCCTATTCCAGCTTGCTATATTAGTATGAGCTTGTGGGAAGAAAACACCCTTCATATGTTCGTAGGTGTGAAGGTCTTCGTGAACTAACACCTTACCTTCCAAGGCATCGTCTATAGTGTGTACAGCTGGTAATTCCTTATATTCAACCTTAATAAGTCCAACTGCTTCTTCTGCTGTTCTTTCATCAACAGCTACTACAGCTGCAACAATTTCACCTTGATATCTTACTTTTTTTCTAGCAATTATGTCTTTGTCTACCATATAAATACCTACTGAATATGGAGCTTCTTCCCCTGTAACAACTGCTTTAACTCCTGGAAGAGCCTTTGCAGCAGATGTATCTATGGAAAGGATTTCCGCATGAGCATAAGGAGAATGTAAACATTTTGCATAGAGCATTCCTGGTAGTTCCATATCATGTACATATGTAGCTTGACCCGTTACTTTTTCCTTAGCTTCTTTTCTATCATAACGTTCACCGATATGTGTAAATTGCTTATTACTCATCATTTCAACTCCTCTCTTTCCCTTTTAGCAGCTGCTTTAACTGCTTCAATAATTGGAAAATATCCAGTACAACGACAGAAGTTACCTGCAAGAGCTTCCTTGATTTCTTCTTCACTTGGATCTGGGTTTCTATCAAGTAGCTCACGAGCTGACATTAACATACCAGGTGTACAGAAGCCACATTGTAGTGCGTCATGACGAATAAATTCTTGTTGGAGAATAGAAAGTTCATTGCCTTTGCCAAGACCTTCTACTGTAAGTATATCAGCACCTTCTGCTTCTACTGCCAAAACTATGCAGGAGTTTACTGTTTTACCATTCATTATAATGGTACATGCTCCACACTCACCTTCTCCGCAACCTTCTTTAGTACCGAAGAGTTTAAGTCCAGTAGTTAAAAACTGCAATAAGGTCATTGTAGGGTCTACAGTAGTGTTGATTTTTTCACCATTTACTATACAACTTAATGGTACACGTGGCATACCTGAATCCACATATTCAAAGCAATTTCCATTATGCTTATCACACATATTAATTAACCCCCTTTTCAATAAGTTGTAAAAGTCCTTTTTTAGCAAGGATACCAGATATGTGTAGGCGGTATTCTGCTGAAGAACGAACATCTGAAATTGGGCGTATATGATTTCTTACTTCTTTACTTAGCCAATTAGCTGTTTCAGGAGTTAAATCTTTTGTTGCAAGAGCTTCTTCAAGTTTAGTAAGTCTTATAGGAGTAGGTGCTACTGCTGACATAGCAATATAAACTTCCTTATTAGAAGTGATGCGAACTGATACTCCGGCTATTCCTAAATCATGACCTTTGATTCGAGCTTGTTTATTGTAGACACTCTTATCTTCAGGTTCAACATCTGGAAGAGATACTCCTGTTACTATTTCATTACTTTGAAGAATCGTTTTCTTTACACCTGTAAAGAACTTGTCAATATCTACAATACGCTCTCCATCAGGTCCTGCAATATGTACTTTGGCGTTATATACTAGAAGTGGAGAGGATAAATCTGCACCAGGAGAAGCATTACAGATATTGCCTACAAGTGTGGCACGGTTTCTTAACTGATAAGAAGCAACGGTATCAGCTGCTTGTCCTAGGGCTGGATACTTTTCACGGATTATATCTGAGAAGCAAACCTCGTTAACAGTAACAGCTGCACCGATGAAAAGACCCTTACCTGCTTCATAGCTAATATGTTTTAGTTCAGGTATACCCTTAATATCTAGGATGTGTTCAATCATTTCCATATTACGACGTAGAACTATCATTAAATCTGTGCCACCTGCAAAAATCCTAGTACCTGGATTACTTTCTAAGTAAGCCAAAGCTTCATCTAGAGTTTGTGGTTTAAAGTAATCAAATTTACTTAGCATAGCTAACCTCCTTATTTTATATATTCATTGCAAATGAATGAATTTGTATACAAAATTGATTGAAACAAAATAAGGCTTTACTTATTATGATGGTTGATAATGAGATAAAGAAAATAAGTAAGATAAGAAAATGATAGATTGATAGCTCTGATTATTTTGATATAAATTGACTTCAATTAAATTTTGAAACACCTGTAGAACTCTTGATATAAAAATTATCTATTATGAAAAGTTTAAATATAGAATTTACCTATACAAATTTTGGCATTAACCTTTATTAAATTATATTAAATTAACTGAAAATCTAACATGTGAATACTTGACAAAATAAAGCTAATACTTGTGTAGTATTTTACTAAAAGGATATGAAATAAGCAAAAATAGAGTATATATCCACCTATTTTAAAAAGTCAAGAAATTAGAAACAATTACTCCTAACCATTTAAGAGATAATGAAAATTGATTTGAATAAAAGCTGAAAGGCAAATCTTCGTATCTAAAAGATTCGTCTTTTTTTCATTTTATTTGTAACTTTTTCTTCTTTTATTCGAATAACTATGGGAGGAGATAAAATGGAAATAAAAATTCAAAACCTAAGTAAGAATTATAAAAATATAAAGGCTTTAGATAATATTAACTTAACCATTAGTACACCAGCCATGATAGGACTTGTAGGCCCAAATGGGGCTGGTAAAAGTACGCTTATGAAAATTTTAGTGGGCCAGCTTATGGCTACAGAAGGAGATGTAATCGTAGATGGAGTTTCACTGAGTAAAAGAGAAAAGTATTTAAAAGAAAGGCTAGGATATTTACCTCAGGATTTTGGTTTATATGAAGAATTAAAAGTAGAAGAGTATTTAGAGTATATAGCTGCCCTGAAAGGAATAAAGCAAAATAAGAAGGATGAAATAGAAAGAGTATTAGGAATGGCTAATTTAAAAGGAATGAGAAAGCTTAAGATAAAAACACTTTCAGGAGGACAAAAGCAAAGAGTTGGAATTGCTCAAGCAATGCTTAATAATCCTGAATTGCTTATAGTTGATGAACCAACTGTAGGGCTTGACCCTGAGGAGAGAATTAAATTTAGAAACCTTTTTTCTGAAGACTCAATTAATAAAATAGTTATATTATCTACTCATATTATCGAAGATGTAGAGTCTATATGCAACTTAATTATTGTTATAAATAAAGGAAGAATACTCTTCACAGGAGAGCCTAGTGAATTAGTTAGAAAAGCTATAGGTCATGTGGGAGCTATAGAGATAGGGAATGCTGATAAGGAAAAGTTTCTTGAAAAAGAACTACAGGGAGAGTTTAAGATTACATCTACAGTTATAACTCCTAATGGTACTAAATATAGAGTTGTATCAGAAAACCTGTCTCCATACTTTGAAGAAGTAGTTCCAACACTGGAGGATGCATATATTTACTGTATGTTGGAGGCTGATGAATATGTCCTTGCTTAAAAATGAAATTAAATTTATGCTTAAATCTAAATCGACCATGCTTTTGATTATTGTAGCTTGCATTGCTATGACTATAGGCATCAACTCAGTAAATATGTCTAATGACTTTGATTTGTTCTATATAAGAAGAGCATCTTCAACTGTTTCTTTTGGTTCTGCTAAGTTTGGAGCTTCAATATGCTCTATGCTTTTTGGCTTGTTTACTGTAATGACCTTAGACAAAGATAAAAGAAAAAGAAGTAAAGCTATCGTAGAGTCCAGTCAAAGCTATTATAAATTAGTAATAATTCGTATTTTATCTATAGTCTCTTGTGAGCTGTTAGTTACATTACTTGGAATGGTAGTTGTTATGACTATACAAATATTTTTGTTTGAATTATCTATTGATATTTCATGTTATTTATTTAATTATTTTGCATTATTTTTTCCATCACTTTTGATTTCTACACTACTAATAACTGGTCTATATCTTTTGACAGATAGCTTAGACATTAGTTTTATAACCTTAGGAATAATTTTCATTAAGAGCCTAACCTCAAATAACTATCTATTTACTTGGGTGCAGTCCAATATTGATATTATTTCTGACTTTGTAGGCATCCAGCCTGTAGGAAATACAATTCTTTATAATAGGCTACTATGGCTCTTAATTTGCATATCAATATTCTGTCTAGGGTTACTATTTAAAAGAAGGTATGAGCTTAATTTACTAGACTCATTTTCAATAAATATGAAAAACAAAGGCCTAATACTAGTATTAGTTGTTGCATTGTTAGGAAGTGGTTTTGCTTATGTGAAAGAGCCTTATACTATGGATTTATCTAGAAGTTTTGAGGTTGTCATTGATGAAGATATTTTTCTAGCTAGTCTTAGCCCTAGGGTTATTTTCAATAATGAAAAAGGGGAAATGAAGGGTGAAGTTACATATGGTTTCGCAAATAAAGGGGCTACTCACATTAAGTTCAATACTAATGAAGGACTGAAAATTAATTCCATAAATGTAAACGGAAATGAAATAGAGTATACAGTTAAGAAAGGAAATATCATTGAGATACCTATACCAAATGAAAAAATAATAGAAATAACAATTTCTTATGAAGGAAAAATTAAAACCCATAAAAATAGTGTAGGCAGAGGTATGCCAGGATATATTTCTAAAGACAGCATTTATTTGCTTGAAAACTCTAATTGGATTTTTAGACCTTTAGTCAAAAATGAGGATTCTATAAGAATTTCAGGATACTATATTGCACCAGAATATTTGACAATGGTGGTGCCAGGTGTACTCACTGGTACTGAAACAAAAGAGAAAATGAAAAAGTGGATGTTCGAGTATGAATCTCACACAGCAGATATTGGAGCATTTGCAGGAAAATATAATAAAGCCCAGATAGACTTTGGAAACATGGATGTAGAATTTTACTATTCCCCTAGACATGAAAAGTATGTGAAAGCTATGAGGATAGAGGAGTATATAAAGGATATCATGAAATATTATACTGAAAACATTGGGGAGTATTATTCTGAGGTATACCCCCTAAAGATTGTAGAGGTTGCCTTATATAAACGAGGAGGGCATTCTTCAGAGAATGTTATAACTATTTCTGAAAACATGCTAAATCGTGATGAAAGCATGTATTCAATAATAGATGATGATGGCACTCAATATATTAAGAAAGATACTTTTATACAAGATATAAGTGTTATAGCCCATGAGATGGCACATCAATGGTGGGGTACAGGGGTCAATGTAGTAGAGAGTAGTCCATGGTCTAGCGAGGGGCTAGCCCAATATACTTCATACAAGTATATACAGGATGAATTTGGAGATATGGAATCTCAGCTGTTCTTAAGCAGGTGGGAGAGTCGTGTAAGAGAGTTGAAAAATTACTACTATATAAATAACACTGAAATGCTAGATAAGGTGAATGAGAAATATCGAGAATCATTAGAGATGGAAAAGCTCCAGAGTGAGCTATACTATTTAATGCCTATAAAGCTATTAAGGGGAGAAGAAGCTATAGGGGAAGAAGAATTTTTAAAGAGATTAAGAAGTGTATATAGAAATCATTTGTTGAAGGATTTAACATATGATGAATTCTTAAAAGAGATGAGTCTTTCAGAGGAGGTTTTGAAAGTTGACTAATATTACCTTGCTTAGATATGAAATTAGGAGGATTATTTTATCGAAAAAGTACTTTTACATGATTCTTCTAACTATAGGCTTAACCTATGATTCACTAACTAGATTAGTGACAGGAGGATACTATGGCACTGCTCCATTTTCAGAATGGACCTATACATTTTTTATTCAATTAGTTTCACCCTTAGTAATAAGTGTTATTATATTTATGATGACTAATATATTTAACGAAAAGGAGCTAAGAGCTAGAAAGATAATATTCTCTACACCAATTTCTCAAGCTAGATATTACATGCTGAAAATTTTTACTATAGTCATTGCCTTTGTATTGATAGGACTAGTACCTATAATTATGAGTTTTATATACTATAAAGTCTTATTTAATTATGTTGGCTTTACTAGTTATGTAAAGCTTATATTATGGTTTCTTATTCCTAGTTTTGTATTTATCTTGGGACTTAGTATGGCTTTAGGAAAAATCAATATAAAATTCTTATATGGCTTGATTCCTATTACATTTTTATTAGGTACTATAGATACACTAGATATTCTTCCAAGGTGGCTAGATATTTTTGGTGCACATTATTTCAAAATACGTACCTATGCAGAGCTCCTAGGAAGAGAAAGTCAGGTTGTACCATTTGAGTTATCAAGTGTCTTTATATGTTCTAGACTTATATTCATGCTTATAGGGCTTATTCTATTAGGATTTACATGTATGAAGACTGTAAAAGAATAGGCAGTTTGATTTCTATACTATTAGAACATATAAAGGTACAGGGGGTGAAAGAGTGGATGAACAGCTACAACTATTAAGAGATGGGGATGAAAGTACATTTGAAGAGTTTGTGGTAAAGTACAGAAAAGAAGCTGTTAATTTTGCATGGAATATACTTAAGGATTATTATATAGCAGAAGATATTGTGCAGGATAGCTTCGCTACATTTTATGTATACAGAGATAGGTTGAAAAGCTATAGTACTTTAAAGTCTTATCTGTTTTCAATTATACATAATAAATCTGTTGATTATATTAGAAAGAACAATAAAAGAGCTTTTAAGGATTATGAAGCTGCTTCCACTATTTCTCCGGAAGAAATTATTATAGACAGAGAAAAGAAACAGAAATTCATAAGAAGCTTTAACAAATTAGATGAAAATCAAAAAAATGTACTTTATTTGTATGCATTTCAGCAAATGACATATAAAGAGATTGCAGAGGTACTGGATATGAGTTTAGCAAAGGTGAAGATTACTATTTTTAGAGCAAGAAAAGAATTAAAAGCCTCATATGCTGAAAAATAAATTGATTGGAGGTTAATCTATGGAATCTGGTGAGAATACTCGTCAATATCTAGATGAAATATGGAAAAAGGTTAGGGTACAGGAATATGACAGATACCAGCTAGAAAAGGCAGAGGAAAACAAGAAGATTTTAAGAAAAATGGAGATAAAGTTATCCTGCTTGGTGTTTGGATGCTTGGGCTTTATGAGTTTAATACTATATTTTATACTTGGATTCAGTATGGAATGGCTAGTTATGTGTATACCAGCATTTTTAATTGGAGTTCAGTTTTTTGAGTATCTGAGCTTTATTTTAGCTAAAAGGAGGATTTATTTTGAAAATTGAGGTTAGAGAATTGACAAAAGACTATGGTTCTTTTAGAGCTTTAGATAAAATAAATCTTACATTTGAAGAAGGAATGCATGGTCTTTTGGGACCTAATGGGGCGGGTAAGACAACCTTTATTAGGATACTATCTACACTGTTACCTAAAACATCTGGGGAAGTTTGCTACGATGGAATAAGTGTAGAAGACAAAAGAGAAATAAGAAAAATAATAGGATATCTTCCTCAAGAATTTTCATTTTACCCAGGTTTTACAGTTTATGAAACTTTAGATTACTTTGCTTCTCTTTCAAATATAAAATTAAGCAAGAAAGAAATATTAGATAGGTTAGAAATGGTAAATCTGCAGGAGTTATGGAAGGTAAAGACAAAGACCCTTTCTGGAGGAATGAAAAGAAGGCTTGGAATTGCAGTAGCTATGGTAGGAGAACCAGAGGTATTAATAGTAGATGAGCCTACGGCAGGTCTTGACCCAGAGGAAAGAATTAGAGTAAGAAATATGCTGTCTCAGCTTGGAAAGACAAAAACTGTGCTACTGTCTACCCATATTGTTGAAGATATTGCTTTAAGTTGTAAAAGTCTATCTGTTCTTAACAAAGGAAAGCTTGTATATAACGGTACAGTAAAAGATGTAGTAAAGAATGCAGAAGGATATGTATGGAGCTTAACTGTAGGTTTTGGAGAGCATGAAGAATATATGGATAAATATAACGTTATCTCAACCGTAGTAGATGGAGATAAAGTTTATTTGAGATTGTTGTCAAAGGAAAAGCCTTCTATAAATGCATCAGGCGTTTATCCTACTCTAGAAGATGCTTATATGATCCTTATAAAGGAGGCGCAGACAGGATGTTTACCAGAATTCTAAGAAATGAAATAAAAGAAAAGTTCAAAAGCTTAAGTATATTGATTTTGTTAATATCTTTATTTCTATTCTACTACACTCAGTTTATAGGAGACATCAATAGAGATGGTATCAAGCCTATTCCTCCTAGAGCTGATTTCAGTACCGATGATTCTGGTGAAGGATACGAATACACTCCAGGAGTTACCTTAGAAGATTTTATAAAATTTACGTATGAGACTATGAAATCTGATTATGCCTCAGGAGAGACCTTGAAGATTAAAGGAATAAATAGGTCTTATGAAAAGTTAAATGAAGAGCAAAGGCAGTTTTTAGCTTCAGCAATAATAGAGATGGAAAATACAATATTTGAATATAGTTACCAATACGAAGCTTTTGTAGAAAAAATAGATAAAGCTCTAGGTGGAAACACAGTGTATAACGAAGAAAGTGGCTTTTACCATATTATCCGTAATAGAACCTATAATGATGATATGAAAAAATATAATTCAATACTAGAGGAAGATAAGATAACTAATGCTTATGCAAGGCTTTTTGCAGACTATATAGGAATTAGTATAGGATTTTTTACTGTATTTGTGACTGCTTTTACTCTCGTTAAGGATAAAAGATACAGTGTAAGTGAACTCATATATACAACTGAGATCTCATCATATAAGTACATATTGGGCAAATATTTGGGAGATATACTAGTAACAGCCTTTATAGTCCTTTTAACAGCAGGCCATGCAACATGGGTATTTCATCACTTTTCAAAGATAACAGGAGATTCTATTTCCTATTTAGCATTTTTTAAATATTCAATATTATGGATTTTTCCTACTATTATGTTTGTAACATCTCTAAGCTATGTGCTTCAGCTTATATTTAATAATGGAATAGTACCTATTATAGTTCAGTTTTTCTATTGGAGGTATAGCATGACTCCATTAGTTTCTACAGAGGTTCAGCCTTTAAAATATTATATAAGGTTTAATAGAATCGTCCCTTACTCAGAGCTTAAGCCCTTCATTGCCAATATAAACTTAAATAGAATATTGATTACTGTGTTTTCCGTAGGGTTATTGCTTTTAGCTATTAAACTATGGGATAGAAAGAGAGGGGACATAAATAATGGATTTAGCTTTAGAAAAAAAGGTGTTTTACAATAATATAAAAATAGTGTCGTTTAAGGTTATGGTTTTAGCTTTAGTGTATATAGGAGCTATCTATTTGATGATTAATAAAAGCAGGTTATCGGAAGATACATTGACTTTTATTGGAGACCAACTTTTTTCTCCTCTTGGAATAATTATGTTTGTTAGGGCATCATTGTATGAACGAGAATATAGGGTCAGTGAAATGGTTTATTCAAGAGTATATCCATATTGGAGGAATATTTTATATAGGATAATAATTATTTCAGTTCAGTTATTTGTGATATTATCCATAGCATTTGTTCCATTGAAGATTTTTCGAGTGGATTTTAACTTAGTCAATATTCTGTTAGGAAGCTTTGTCACCTCTTTCTTTCTAGGCATGATTGGAATGGTTTCAGGATATATAACTAATGAAGTATCTGTTGGAACCTTGACACCGTTTTTATACTATTTTTTCGAAATGTTTTCAAAAGGTAAATATACAAAAGACTACTATCTATTTGGAATGACTATAGGAAACTATGTGAGTAAAATAAGGCTATTTTTTATAGCCATAGTCCTTGTGCTATTGGTCTTGATAGTGATAAAAAGACGGGTATAGATGGATTTAAGTCAGGCTTGAATCATTTACCACGTTTTATGATAATATTTTATAAGTTTTTTTGATGTAACAGTGGTTGAATGTATAATAGAATAGTGTGAGGATTAAGAGCCGAGCCAGTTTGGGTAAAAAGTTATTAGCCTGACTGGCCTTTTTCGATTTGACAAACAAATAAGTTATGCAAATCTTATGTCGAATTCTGTTGCAAAGTTGGATAATTACAAAAGTTGACAAGGTTTCTCAGGTGAAGTATAATAACAAATAGTTAGCTAAATGGAAAAGTTAACCATAATTTTTATTAAGTCTTCTATTTACGTTGGTATGAAATCTACATGAACATATAAAGGAAAGGACATACCTTTTATATCAGATTTTAAAAATTATTAAAAGAACACAAGGAGCGACAGGTTTAAACTTAAGTAATGAAAGGCAGCAGATAAAGGTGTTCACCACAAATCAGCTAATATTTATAAATACCATAGTAGTAATGCTATTTGTCATAAGCTTCTTAAATATAATCAATACTGTAGATTACAGTAAACGCTGACTTTTTCAGTCTATATGATAACGGTGAAACCTATAGTCATGATGAACATAGTCATAGTGATAATTATTTTGCAGAAGACGATAAAGTTCTAGAAGTTTTTGAAAACTTGAAAAAAGAACTAAATTTTAACGAATATAAATTTGTCAAAGTAGATAATGGGGTGATTTTTGTTTATAACAATGAGAAAGAATTCAATGATTATGCTAATTTTAAAGAAGTCTTACCTGAATTAAATGCTGTTCCAGAAGAGATCCAGGGCTACAAGTTTAACCATGCTTTAGTAGTGTTACAGCCCACAATATCCCACGATGATAGTGAAGTAAATATAGATAAAGTATATTATTATGATAATTTGTCTATTTTAAGAATATTTGTGTGGAGGTGGATGTATGCTTGGACTTGTCTTAGAAGGTGGCGGAGCCAAGGGTTCTTATGAAATAGGAGCCTGTATGGCTTTAAGGGAATTAGGCATAGAGATAGATGGAGTAGTAGGCACTTCTATTGGAGCCATAAATGGAGCTATGATTGTGCAGGGAGATCTAGAAAAAGCTTATGAGATGTGGCATAACATTTCTCCCTCAGATGTTCTTGATGTAAACGATAGCGACTTTAAAAAATTAATGAACATGGATATTAGAACAAGGGATATACCTAGATATGTAAGAGAATTAATAAATATTATAAAAAATAAAGGATTTGACACACAAAATATAAGAAATCTCTTAGAAGCCAATATAGACGAAAAAAAAATTAGAGAATCTAAAATGGACTATGGAATAGTGACTGTATCTCTAACAGATAAAAAACCAATGGAACTTTTTAAGGAAGATATTCCTGAGGGGAAGTTAACAGACTATATAATGGCTAGTGCATACCATCCTACCTTTAAACGTGAAAAGGTAGATGGAAAGCTTTTTTTAGACGGAGCTTTTCATGATAATTTACCTATTAGACTTTTATACGAAAAGGGCTATAGAAATATTATTGCAATCAGGCTTTATGCCATAGGCAGAGTAAGAAAGGTAAAGGAAAAGGATTTAGAAATAACCTACATAGAGCCTTCAGAAAAGCTTTGCCATACATTAGACTTTACTAATAGGGGTGCAAGAAGAAATTTAAAGCTTGGATACTACGACACCTTAAAGATATTTAAAAATTTAAAAGGAAAAAAATATTACATAGAGCCAAAAAATAATGAAGAGTTTTTCTTAAATTATCTCTTGAATATAGATGAAAAAAAGGTATTAAAGATAGGGAATATACTAGGGATAGAAAATATTCCATACAGAAGGATGCTATTGGAGTTTATCATTCCTAGGCTAATAGAGCTTTTAAAGCTAGACAAAGACGTAGGATATGAAGAGCTGGTAATTGCATTAGTTGAGGAAATAGCTAAAAAATGCGAGCTTGAGAAGTTTGAAATTTACAGCTATGACGAATTTTATGCTAAGGTAATGGAGAACTATGAAAAATATAAGAGAAGACCTAAGAATAGGATTCCAAGGTTTATAAAACAAAATGAGATTTTGTCAAAGGTCGCCAAAGAACCTATAATTGATGAAATAGTTTTTGAAATATTTAGATGATTATTTTTAAAACTCAGTCATTATGACTGAGTTTTTGTATAAGAGGATTGAAAAAGAATAATGAACCATAGAAGGAAATTTTAGGATTTTGTTGAATATAAGAATTAGAAGTGGAAGGAGTGATTATATGTGTATATATGGTGTTATAAATATAGATATGATTAATTCAAGAAAATTATCCAATAGGTCAAATATTCAATCTGATCTTAAAAATTATATTCGATTAGTTAATTCTAATTATCAAAAATATCTTTTGGCTCCAATAACAATTACTTTAGGTGATGAATGGCAAATTGTAGTAAAGGATCTTTCTAAGAGCTATAAATTTGTTGAATTATTTCAAAAATTTCTTGAAAAATATGAAGTTGATATTTATGCAGGAATTGGAGTAGGAACTTTGAGTACTGAAATTTATGAAGACACAAGACTTATGGATGGAGAGTGCTTTATTAAAGCTAGAGAGGCCTTGGACATTGTCAAAGATAATAATAGATTTTATCAAAAGTTATTACATAGTAATGTGAATAATGTGTTTTTTAAAGGTAGTGAGATTTTTATTCATAAGTTAGATACAGTTACAGATGACTCAAGGAAAGAGTACGCTTTTGATGAAGTAGCAGCTTCAATGGTCATAGCTGATTCACTTGATTGTTTTGGAGACTCAAATAATTATAGTGACGATGTATCTTTAAATATGATTATTAATGCCCTAATTGAAAATACAGAAGTACTAAAAAGGAGAATCACTAAAAAGCAATTTGAAATAATAGAACTTTACAAAAAAGAGGGGTCATACAACAATATTATTAAAAAGAATCCAAATATTTCAAAAGCTAGTATAAGTCAAAAGTTACATGCATCAAACTATTTTCTTATAGAAAATAATAGGTTAATAATAGATAAGCTTTTTAAGGTATATCATGAAATAAGGAAAGGTAATAAAAATGAGATTTAGAATTTTATTATTATTGATCCTTGGACATCTATTAGGGGACTTTATATTTCAATCTAAATATATTCTTCAGAGAAGATTTAGCAAAATCAATAGCTAGATTTAAGAAATTAGATAATGATGAATTTGTAGAATATTTCATAATAGGGACTTTTCTTAGCTTTATCTCTGCTATAATTGGAGGAATGATTATATATTCTTTAGATGTCATCCCAGTCATCAAATAAGATAATCATAGGGGAATTTATTGATTTAGCTAGTTTTATTGCTTCTCGTGCTCTATAGAATGATGGACCGTCTAGTTGATTAACTGTTAACTCAAAGTTATGAATACTAACATCTCCTATTCCAATACCTACATAGAATTTTATATCTGGAATATATTTTTTAAAGAAGTTGATTATGTTCAAATAATCACATGGATATCTCAGCAAACCTTGCCACTCGTCCCCCAAAGTAACGATAAATGGAGATAGTATTATATCATTGTATTTCTTGTTTACTTCTTTTAGCATGTCTATAATTTTGTATTGTATTTCTTCTCTATTTTTGATTTTTCTAGATGAACAAATGTCACATATCATAGTGCAATAAGTCATAGTATCCTCCTAATATACATGGTTAAGCATATCAACTTAACCAGCAACAGGTTAAGGTTTTAGACTTAACCTGTTGCTGGTTAAAGTTTTAAGCTTAACCTTTACATACATAACAAAATCCAATAATATTATTTCCAAATAAAACCCTTTTAGACAAAATTATAGGAAATCAAAGTAGATAATTATTGTAGATAAGCAAAATAAATGCTGAATAACATTAAATGTTCTGAACCTATCCATTATTATTGGGGTTTAATTTTTGAACTTTTTATCCATAATATGAAAACAATAGATATGTTGTGAATACAAGGTGGTCAATAAAGGAGAAAGGTTTTATGTGAGATGAGGAATATTTGCTGGAAGATTTATAAAATTACTAATATGTATTGACTTATAGTAATTTTGTTGTTACTATTTAGTTGTGGTATTTAAAAATAATATTGTGCCCATATAAATCTCAGGATATGGCTGAGAAGTTTCTACCAAGTGACCGTAAATCACTTGACTATGGATGAAAGTGTACCTAGGGTTCCGAGGTGCTTATTAGCATTTGTCTGGTCCGAGCGGTACAGATATTACTATGCTTATTTTAAAGTAATATTACACCTTGGGGATAAAAGCCCGGACGGGTAGGTTTCACATATAGTGAAACTTACTCTGTCCGGGCTTTTTTGCATTGTAACTTAAATCAAATATAGGCATAAAGGAATTGAAATAAGTAAGAATAGTTAACAGGTATGATATTAAAGGAATATCTAGTATAGTCTATGAAAAAACTTTAAGAAGTATATTTTAGAGCCTAATAAGGATTTGTATGTGAGGAGTGATGTTTTTGGATAAGCAAGTAAGAAGAATTTTTGTTGAGAAGAAAAAAGGATTTGATGTAGGAGCAGAACAGCTATTTAATGACTTAAACCAAAATCTTGGCATAAGAGAATTGGAGGAAGTGAGAGTTTTAAGTAGGTATGATATTCAGGGAATATCTGATGCAGTATATGAAAAAGCTATAAAAAACATATTTTCAGAGCCTAATATTGATTTAGTACATGAGGAAGAATTGCCTATAGGCCAAGACTACAGGGTTTTTGGAGTTGAGTACCTTCCTGGACAATACGACCAGAGGGCAGATTCTGCTGCTCAATGTATAGAAATACTCGGTACAGGAGAGAGACCTACTGTTAGAACTGCTAAAATAATCATGCTTAAAGGAAATATAACAGATGAAGAGTTAATAAAGATAAAAGACCATTGTATAAACTCTGTAGACAGCAGAGAATCAATCCTTACAAAGCCAGAAACATTAGAAGATAATAGTATACCTCCAAATGATGTAGATATAATCAAAGATTTTATCCAAAAATCTACAGAAGAACTAATGAGTTTTAAGGAAAAAACAGGGCTTGCTATGAGTCTTGATGACATAAAGTTTTGTCAAGATTATTTTAAAAACACAGAAAAGAGAAACCCTACAATAACTGAAATAAAAGTCATAGACACATACTGGTCAGACCATTGTAGACATACTACCTTTATGACTGAAATAGATGACATAAAATTTGAAGAAGGTGTCTTTAGTAGACCCATAAAAAAGGCATATGAAGAATACCTAGCTTCTAGAAACTATGTCTATGAAGAAAATAGAGCTATTTGCTTAATGGATATTGCAACTATAGGAATGAAGGAGCTTAGAAAAAGAGGATTATTAGATGACTTAGATGTTTCTGATGAAATAAATGCATGTAGTATTAATATAGATGTGGAAGTTGATGGAGAAATCGAAAAATGGCTTCTTATGTTTAAAAATGAAACACATAATCATCCTACTGAAATAGAACCTTTTGGAGGAGCATCTACATGCTTAGGAGGAGCCATAAGAGACCCCTTATCAGGAAGAGCCTATGTCTATCAAGCAATGCGTATTACAGGTAGTGGAGATCCAAGAAGGAAAATAGAGGATACTATTCCAGGTAAGCTATCTCAAAGGAAAATCACTACAGAGGCGGCAAGAGGCTATAGCTCTTATGGAAATCAGATAGGTATAGCTACAGGACATGTATCTGAAATATATCATGAAGGCTATGTAGCGAAGAGAATGGAGCTGGGAGCTGTTATAGGAGCTACACCAAAGGAAAATGTAGTTAGAAAAGCACCAAAAGAAGGAGACTTAATTGTCTTAATAGGAGGAAGAACAGGAAGAGATGGCTGTGGGGGAGCCACAGGTTCATCAAAGTCTCATACTGATGAGTCAATCCGAACAAGCGGTGCGGAGGTCCAGAAAGGAAACCCCTTAATCGAAAGAAATCTTTTAAGATTATTTAGAAAACCTGAATTTAGCAAGATAATAAAAAAATGCAACGATTTTGGAGCTGGTGGAGTATCAGTTGCCATTGGGGAGTTGGCTGATAGCATAGAAATTAACCTAGATAATGTACTAAAAAAATATGAGGGCTTAGATGGAACAGAACTAGCTATATCAGAATCACAGGAAAGAATGGCTGTAGTTATAGACAAAGAACATCTTCACATACTGGAAGAACATGTTGCAGATGAAAATTTAGAGGCTGCAGTAATAGCTAAGGTAACTTCAAATAATAGGTTAATTATGAAATGGAGAAATAAAACAATATTAGACTTAGATAGGGATTTTTTAAATACTAACGGAATTAGACAAAAAACTAAAGTCTATGTGAAGGAGCCTACTTCTAGAAGTTATTTCAACACAACATATTGTGGTGGATCTAATGAAAGTAAACTTAATCTTAAGACTGCTTGGTTAAATAATCTAAAGGCTTTAAATGTAGCTAGTCAAAGGGGATTAGTAGAGGAATTTGATAGTACGGTAGGGGCAGGTACAGTGTTAATGCCTTTTGGGGGCAAATACAATCTAACACCATCACTAGGAATGGCAGCGAAGATTCCAGTATTAAATGGAGAGACGAATACTTGTAGCCTTATGACTTATGGATTCAATCCAGAGCTTTCTACTTGGAGCCCATTCCACGGTGGATTATATGCAGTAGTTGATTCAGTTGTAAAGATAGTGGCGATGGGGGGAGACCCTAAAAAAATAAGACTTACATTCCAAGAATACTTTGAAAAGCTAGGGGACCATGAGGAAAAATGGGGCAAACCCTTTGCAGCCTTACTTGGTGCATTTAAGGCTCAAAAAGGATTTATGGTACCTTCCATTGGTGGTAAGGACAGTATGTCAGGAAGCTTTAATGAGCTTAATGTTCCACCTACATTAGTAAGCTTTGCAGTATGTATAGGAGATGCAAGCCATATTATTTCACCAGAATTTAAGAAAACAGACAGCCAAGTAATATTACTTAGTTCACCTAGAATGGAAGACGAGACTCCTGATTTTGAGACTCTTAATAAAAACTTACTTTGTATCCATGACCTCATCAAAAAAGGAAAAGTATTATCAGCTCATAATATAGGAATAGGTGGTATTGCAGCAGCCATAAGCAAAATGAGCTTCGGAAACAAAATAGGAATGAAGTTTTTAGAAGGATATAAAACCGAAAAGCTATTTTCTCCTGATTATGGTGCATTAGTGCTAGAAATTAATAATACTGAAAATCTAAATGACTTATTCAAGGGACTAGAATATGAAATAATAGGACACACCACAAAAAATCCAACTATAACTATTGGAGATGTGCATATTGACATAGAGCTAGCTATAAACGAATGGGAAGAGCCCTTAAAAGACGTATTTCCTATAAAAAAAGATACAGAAGGAACACCTAAGAAGATTAGCTATAGTAAAGGAAATATTATTAAACCTAAATACGCTATTGCAAAACCAAAGGTGTTTATGCCAATTTTCCCAGGTACTAATTGCGAATATGATATGGAAAAAGCCTTTGTAAAAGCAGGAGGACAAGTTGAGACATTAGTATTTAAGAATTTGACTAGAGAGGCAATAGAGGAGTCCATTCACGAAATGGCTAGAAGAATAAGTGAGAGTCAAATAATAGCTTTACCAGGTGGTTTTAGTGCAGGTGATGAGCCAGATGGTTCAGGAAAATTCATAGCAACAGTATTCAGAAATCCATATATTCAGGAACAGGTCATGAATTTAATTAAAAATAGGGATGGTTTAATCCTTGGAATATGTAACGGATTTCAAGCTCTCATAAAGCTTGGACTTGTGCCATATGGGGAAATAAGAGAGATAGATGAAAATTCACCAACTCTTGTATTTAACAAACTAGGAAGACATGTTGCCCGTATGGTCCAGACAAAGGTAGTGTCTAATCTATCACCATGGTTAAACAATGTGAATGTAGGAGATGTGTTTACGATACCTGTATCACATGGAGAAGGCAGACTAGTATCTGATGAAAAGATTCTTAATGAAATGATAGAAAAAGGACAAATAGCTGCTCAGTACGTTGACTTTAATGGAAATCCTAGCTACGACGGGGACTTTAACCCAAATGGTTCACTCCACAGCATAGAAGCAATCACAAGTCCAGATGGAAGAGTGCTAGGAAAGATGGGACATTCAGAGAGAATAGGGAAGAATCTTTATAAAAATGTCTATGGAGAAATGGATCAGAAGATATTTGAAGCGGGAGTTAGGTATTTTAGATAATTTTAGACTAAGAAAGGGAAATACAATAAAAATACACGCTCACGGTTTCGGTCGCGAATAATTCTATAGCTCATTCCGGCAAAAAATCCTACAGCTTGCAAACTCGCTTCGCTCAGACAGTGCAAGCTGCTTAACGGATTTTTCACCTCCATTCGCTAAGAATTATAGTCGCGTCCTGCAAATGTTCGCTAAATATTTTTATTGATTTCCCATACTGAATGGTGAAAAGCAACTTCTTGACTAAAATTTGCAAAACATTCTAAGTGGGGAGGTAGTAACATGAAAGTTGCAATTGTAATGGGAAGTGAATCTGATTTTCCAGTGGTGGAGAGAGGAATAAGGATTTTACGAGAGTTTGGAGTAGATACGGAAATTAGGGTTATATCAGCCCATAGAACTCCAGACAAAGCAGTAGAATTCGGAAAAAGTGCAGAAGAAGAAGGCATAGAGGTTATAATCGCAGCAGCAGGAAAGGCAGCACATCTTGGAGGAGTATTAGCAGCAGTCAGTATAGTTCCAGTTATAGGACTACCTATAAAATCATCGACACTAGACGGATTAGACTCTCTATTATCTATAGTCCAAATGCCAAAGGGAATACCAGTAGCCACAGTGGCAATAGATGGAGCAGAAAATGCAGCATTATTAGCTATTCAAATTTTGTCAGTAAAATATGAAAGCTTAAGAGAAAAATTAAAAGAGTATAGAAAGAAAATGGCTAAGGAAGTTGAGGAGAAGGATAAAGAAATTAATAAAAGGTTGTAAAAAATAATAAAATAAACACCATTTTATTATTTTTATAACAATAAGGAATAGAGGTGATGAAATGGATGACAAATTAAAAGAAGAATGTGGAGTTATTGGGGTTTATTCAAAGGAACAAGATGTTGCACGTATGATTTATTTTGGTCTCTATGCCCTTCAACATAGAGGTCAGGAAAGCGCAGGTATAGCAGTGAATAAAGAAGGAACTATAAATTACTATAAAGAACCCGGACTAGTCTCAGAAGTTTTCAATAATACTAAGCTAGATAAGTTAGAGGGCAATCTAGGTATTGGTCATGTTAGATATTCATCAGAGAATGAAAATTTATCAGTAAATGCTCAGCCCTTAGTTGTTAAGTATAAAAAAGGTTCCATTGCCATCGCACATAATGGCAGTATAGTGAATGCAGATAGTCTAAGAGAAATACTTGAAGATGATGGAGTAGTATTTCAAACCTCTAATGATAGCGAAGTAATGGCAAATATCCTGGCTAGATACCATAAGGACGATATTGAGAAGGCAGTAAATAGATTGATGGAACTAATAAAGGGTTCATATGCCCTTGTATTGTTGAGCAAAGACAAGCTTATAGGAGTTAGAGATAACTTAGGAATAAGACCTCTTTGTCTAGGAAAAATAGAAGATGGGTATATTTTAGCTTCAGAAAGCTGTGCTTTAGATACTATAGGAGCTGAATATATAAGGGATATTGAACCTGGAGAAATGGTCATCATAGACGAAAACGGTGTAAAAAGCATATTCAATGACAAATGGCGCAAGAAAAAGCTTTGTATATTTGAATATATTTATCTTGCAAGACCAGACAGTAAAGTTGATGGAGTTAGTGTTTATTTAGCGAGAAAAGAGGCAGGTAAATTGCTGGCAAAAGAACATCCAGTTGATGCAGATATAGTTGTTCCAGTACCAGACTCAGGCACATCTGCTGCTATTGGTTATGCAGAGGAGTCAGGAATACCTTATAGCATAGGCTTAATAAAAAACAGATACGTGGGAAGAACTTTTATTAACCCTAATCAGAGCGATAGAGAACAGGGAGTAAAAATTAAATTAAATGTTCTAAAGGAAAACATAGAAGGGAAAAGAGTTATTCTAGTAGATGATTCAATAGTAAGAGGGACCACAAGTAAAAAGATAGTGGGCATGTTAAAAAAGGCTGGTGCAAAAGAAGTCCATCTAAGAATAAGCTCACCGCCTGTAATATACCCTTGTTACTTTGGTATAGATACGCCATA
This sequence comes from Proteiniborus sp. DW1, assembly GCF_900095305.1. Lineage (NCBI taxonomy): Bacteria > Bacillati > Bacillota > Clostridia > Eubacteriales > Proteiniborus > Proteiniborus sp. DW1. The sequence goes on from NZ_FMDO01000007.1 coordinate 179,150, forward strand.
TAGAGAGGAATTGGTTGGAGCAAACAAAACAGTAGAAGAAATTCGTGAAATGATTGGAGCAGATAGCTTAGGTTTTTTATCAAAGGATGGACTCATAAACTCAACAGGTCAAACAGGAGGATTTTGTTTAGCCTGCTTAGATGGAGACTATCCAATGGAGATTCCTAGAGGGGAGATAGATTAAATGAATAATGAAGGATTAACATACAAAAACTCAGGAGTAAATGTGACATCAGGATATGAAGCAGTCAAGCTTATGAAATCACATGTGCAGAATACTTTCACAAAAGGTGTTTTATCAGATATAGGTGGCTTTAGCGGAATGTTTGCATTAGATAAAAATCAATATGATGAACCAGTATTAGTATCTGGAACTGATGGTGTAGGCACTAAGCTTATGATTGCATTTATTATGGATAAGCATGACACCATCGGAGAAGACTGTGTTGCCATGTGTGTAAATGACATACTCTGCCAAGGAGCAAAGCCTCTTTTCTTCTTAGACTATATAGCTACAGGGAAGCTGAATCCTACAAAAATAGCAAGTATTGTAGAAGGAGTATCTAGGGGCTGTATAAAATCTGGATGCGCCCTTATTGGAGGAGAAACTGCAGAGATGCCAGGATTATACAAAGAGAACGAGTACGACTTAGCTGGATTTGCAGTAGGAATAGTAGATAAAAAGAAGATTATATCAGGAGATAGTATAAAAGAAGGAGATGTACTAATTGGTTTACCTTCCAGTGGATTACACAGCAATGGTTTCTCATTAGTTAGAAAGCTATTCTTTAACGTTTATAAGTACGATATAGATCATTATTTTGATGAATTAGGCAGTACCCTAGGAGAAGAACTAATAAAACCCACCAAGATATATTCCAACGCATTAATAGAATTAAATCAAAAATTCAATATAAAAGGTATTAGCCACATAACTGGCGGAGGATTTTATGAAAACATCCCAAGGATGCTTCCAGATGGACTTAGGGCTATTGTGGATAGAAAACATGTGGAGGTACCGCCTATTTTCAATGTCATTCAAAAGCTTGGACATATTGAAACACATGAGATGTATTCAACCTTTAACATGGGAATAGGCATTGTCATGGCAGTAGACTCTAAGGATGCTGATAGTATAGTTGAATTCTTAAAAACTAAGGATGAAAGAGCGTATATAATAGGTGAAATAATTAAGGGAGAAAAGGAAGTATATCTATGTCATCAGTAAGGATTGGAGTGCTCATATCTGGAAATGGCACTAATCTTCAAGCTTTAATTGACAGTATTGAATCAGGGGAGATAAATGGAAGGATATGTGTAGTTATATCAGATAGAGAGGATGCCTATGGGCTTATACGAGCAAGGAAGCATGGTATTGAGGCTTTATTTATCAATAAAAAGGACTTTATAAACAACTCAGATTTCAATAAAAAAATCCTAGAGGAGCTGAAAAAAAGAGGTATTCAATTACTAGTATTAGCAGGATATTTAAGAATTTTAAGTCCTGAAATCATAAAAGAATATAGAAATAGAATAATCAACATCCATCCGGCCTTAATCCCAAGCTTCTGTGGAAAAGGCTATTATGGAGAAAGAGTCCATAAAGCAGTTTTAGAGTATGGAGTAAAGGTCACTGGAGCAACGGTACATTTTGTAGATGAAGGAACTGATACAGGGCCTATAATATTTCAAAAATCAATAGAAGTTCATAATAACGATACAGTAGAGTCTCTTCAGAAAAAGGTTTTAGAAGTAGAGCATACATTGTTAGTTAAAGCTGTTAAAATGTTCTGTCAAGGAAGATTGAAGGTTATAGACCGAAAGGTTTTGGAGGTGTAATAATGAAAAGAGCATTGATTAGCGTATACGACAAGACTGGTATAGTAGAGTTTTCAAGAAAGCTTGTTGAGATGGGGTGGGAGATTATCTCAACAGGAGGTACAAAACAGGTACTTATTGAAGCTGGAATTAAAGCTATTGATATCTCTAACTTAACTAGTTTTCCGGAATGCTTTGATGGAAGGGTAAAGACACTGCATCCAAGAATACATGGTGGATTATTAGCTTTAAGAGATAATGAAGAGCACTTGAAAACTATGGAAGAATTGGAAATACAGCCAATAGATATGGTAGTGAACAATTTGTATCCATTTAAGCAGACTATTCTAAAAGAAGGAGTCAGTCATGAAGAAATAATTGAAAATATTGACATTGGTGGTCCTTCTATGCTAAGGGCAGCTGCAAAAAACTATAGATTTGTAACTGTACTAGTAGATCCGAAAGACTATGATTTAGTCATAGAAGAGCTCAAGAATAAGGGACAGACTTCAGATAGCACTAGGGAATACCTAGCTGCAAAGGTGTTTCAGCATACCAGTGGCTATGATGCACTTATTTCAGGCTATTTCAATAGAAAAGCAAATATTAAATTTCCTGACATAATAACTCTAACCTTTGATAAAAAGCAGGACTTAAGATATGGAGAAAATCCTCATCAAAATGCAGGGTTTTATACTGAAGTATTAGAAACTAAAGGAACGCTGTCAGATGCAATCCAGCTTCATGGAAAAGAATTATCATATAACAATATCAGTGATGGCAATGGAGCTTTAGAGATACTAAAAGAGTTTGATGAACCAACAGTAGTAGCAGTGAAGCACGGAAATCCTTGTGGTGTAGGCAGTGGAAAAACCATAGAGGAAGCCTTTATAAAGGCATATGAAGCAGATAAGCAATCTATATTTGGAGGAATAATTGCAGCTAATAGAGAGATAGACGAAAAGACAGCTAGAATGATAAATGAAATTTTCATAGAGATTGTCATAACACCTTCTTATTCTGAATCAGCATTAGAGATATTAAAATCTAAGAAAAATATAAGACTATTATCATTAGCTGGTATAACTAAGAATGAATACTCAACTTATGATATGAAAAAGGTTCTTGGAGGGATATTGATTCAAGATAGAGACCAAAACTGTCTATATGAAAAGCTAGAAGTAGTAACTGACAGAAAACCATCTGACAAGGAATTAGAAGATATGCTATTTGCATGGAAGGTAGTGAAAAATACTAAATCAAATGCCATAGTTCTGGCAAAAGATAATGGCACTGTAGCAGTAGGCCCCGGACAAGTTAGTAGAATATGGGCATTAGAAAATGCTATAAGACAATGTGGGGAAAACTCTAAGGGTAGTGTAATGGCATCTGATGCGTTTTTTCCATTTCCTGATTGCGTAGAGACAGCAGCTAAGGCAGGAATAACTGCTATTATACAACCTGGTGGCTCAATAAATGACAGTGATTCAATAGAAACTGCAAATAGGCATGGGATAACTATGATATTTACTGGAGCAAGACATTTTAAACATTAGTTTCGACATATTTCCCGGGTAATGACATGAGATTACAAAAACTAAATTTAAGGGGTGGAATTATGAGAGTACTCGTAGTTGGTAGTGGTGCAAGGGAGCACGCTATTGTTTGGAAACTAGCACAAAGTCCAAAAGTAACCAAAATATATTCAGCACCTGGCAATGGAGGGATATCAGAGCTTGCACAATGTGTAGATATTCATGCTGAGGATATTGATTCTCTACTTACTTTTGCATTAAAAGAGAATATTGATTTGACTGTTGTAGGACCGGATGCAGCTGTAGTAGATGGAATAGTGGATAAATTTGAAGAAAAAGATCTAAAGATTTTTGGTCCTTGCAAAAGAGGGGCAATGCTTGAAGGAAGCAAAGAATATGCAAAGAATTTTATGATGAAATATGAAATACCTACTGCAAGATATGCTGTATATAGGAAATCACAGGAAGCAATTGAAGGGCTGAAAAACTTTACTTATCCATTAGTTATTAAAGCTGATGGACTTGCTGCAGGTAAGGGAGTACTTATTTGTGCCAACAAAGATGAGGCTATCAGTGCTATTATAAGCATAATGGAAGACAAAAAGTTTGGAGAGGCAGGCAATAAAATAATCATTGAAGAGTTTCTTGAAGGTACAGAAGCTTCCTTATTGTGCATAGTAGATGGTAATAAAATAATCCCACTAGAAAGTGCAAGAGATTATAAAAGAATTTTTGACAATGATGAAGGTCTTAATACAGGTGGCATGGGCTGTATTTCTCCAAATAGTGCCCTTAATAAACATATGATGAAAGAAGTTGAAGAGCGAATATTAAATAATGTTATAAAAGGAATAAAGGAAGAGAATTTAGGTTATAAAGGAATTTTGTTTATAGGTCTTATGATCACTTCAAATGGACCAAAGGTGTTAGAGTTTAATGCCAGATTTGGCGACCCAGAGGCAGAAGTAGTGATTCCTAGGCTAGAGAACGATATTATGGATATTTTTTTAAAGACTTTAGATGGAACTATAAGAAAAGAGGATTTAAAGTGGAGCACTAAAACATGTATTACCGTTTTCTTAGCATCAGCTGGATACCCAGAATCATATGAAAAGGACAAAGTAATATCTGGACTAGATGAAATTGATAAGGATATAATAGTGTTTCATGCTGGAACAAAAATGAAGAACAAATTAGTCACAAACGGAGGCAGGGTTCTTGCCATAACTACATTAGCAGATAGTATACACGAAGGACGAAAAAAGGTATATGAGAATATAAGTAAGATACATTTTGATGGAATGCAGTATCGAAAGGATATCGGTAACTAATCATAAAGGCTAGCATAGCAAAATTATCTTTTAGTAAACTTCTATACAAAAATTAGTGTCAAATGGGTAGACGGAAGCATTGTGAAAAGAATTATTAAAAGTGAAAGGGTTGATGCTATGAATATAGTTTATAGAGGAAAAACAAAGGATGTATATTTATTAGATAATGGAGACTACTTACTAAAGTTTAAGGATGATGTAACTGGAGAAAACGGAGTCTTTGATCCAGGCGCTAACACTGTAGGCTTATCTATAGAAGGTTCAGGAAAATCTAACCTTAGAATGACGAGGCTTTTCTTTGAGATTTTAAAGGAAAAAGGAATCCCTACTCATTATGTAGATTCAAACCTAGAAGAAGGTACTATGACAGTAAGGCCTGCAAAGCTATTTGGTAATGGACTTGAAGTAATCTGCCGTTATAGGGCAGTTGGAAGCTTCATACGAAGATATGGAATGTATGCTGAGGAAGGCCAACAATTAGACGCTTTTGTTGAATTTACACTTAAAGATGATAAACGTCAAGATCCTCCTATCACTGAGGATGCTCTTGTTATGTTAGGAATTTTGTCATCAGATGAATATAGAACTTTAAAAGATTTGACAAAAAAGATTTCACATATAGTAAAAGAGGAGCTTGCAAAAAAAGATATAGAGTTATATGATATAAAGCTTGAATTTGGCAGAATAGGAGAGAACAAAGAAATAGCATTAATTGATGAAATCTCCGGAGGAAACATGAGAGCATATAAAGAAGGAAAATATATTGAACCATTAGAATTGGAAAAGTTAATATTAAGATAGAATAAGGGAGCTAGGCTCCCTTTAATTCTATTTAGAATCACCATAATTTACTGCATCTGTACCTTCATAGAACTTTGCTGTGTCAATAGCATCTACATCCCTTAACATACTCCAAGGGAAAAAAGTTGCATTAGTTTGATTTTCAATAATGGGATGTTTCCGTGAATTATATGTTTGAAGGAGATATTCATATCCATTTATACCTATAGGACTATTTCTTTCACTCCTATTTTCCATAAATCCACTCCTTTACTATGAAATATTATTTTTACCTCTATGAAGGTATATTTTGTAGATTCATTAAAGATTTGTAGTAAAGCTATACTAGCAAAGGTATATTATAGTTAAGCCTTGTAGAACTAACAAATCTTATAATTATTATTTCTTTATTTTTAAATAAAATAGATAAATCTCTTTGGTACTATATGCTATTATTATGTTATAGATTTTTGTTGACGAAAAATAAAAATTTTTAAAAGCCTAACCCAAAAAAAGGTGATTTAAAAATACATCAGAAATACTATTAGTACTTTACTAATCTATCAAAGGATGATATATTATTAACATAGGCATATAATGCCTATATTAGAATATTTCTTTATAAAATTAATGATAAGGAGTTATGATAAAGTGACTAAGAAAATTGATTCTGATGAAATTTACAAATTGCTTAAAAGAAGAATTATCGAATTAGAGTATAGACCGGGTGAGGTCTTAAATGAAGTTGACGTTGCTGATGAGTTTGAAATAAGTAGAACACCAATACGTAAAGTGTTCCAACAATTAAGTGATGATAAGCTACTTAATATTATCCCTAGATTTGGTGCACAAGTAACACCTATAGATTTTAGATATATGAAATCTGTTTTTGAAGTAACTAGAGAGATAGATCCTTTTGCAACAAGGCTAGCTGTTGAGAGAATCAGTAATGAAAACTTGAAAAGACTTGAGGCCATAGTAGATAGGCTAAATCAATACGACATAGAAAGTGATTATCAAAAGGCAATAGATGATGATGAAGAGTTCCATAGGATAATATCAGAAAGCTGTGGAAATCCTTGTTTATCTGAAATATTAGAAAGACTTCATATACATACTGAGAGACTATGGCATTATTCAGAGCAATTTTTTAATTCAATGGATCTTTTTACAAACACATTAAGCAAGGTAGTGAAGGCAATAAAGGAAAAAGACACAGCTAATGCGGAAAAGTATGCAAGAGAGCATATTGATGAATTTGTAGAGAAAATAAAGCAAGAGCTGTTGTAGAAAACATACTTGTTTAGGATAGAACCTTAATATTGGCTTAATTTCAATGATTATTAAGCCAATATTAAGGTTTTTTTAAAACTAGAACTTAGGAGAATTCATATTAAGGACATTCAATTTGGAAATGAAACAGCTGTAAAAGATGGTGTTTTAACAGTAAGAAAAGAAGATATAATTGAAAAGTTAATGGAAGATACAAGAATTAAAGAGATTAAACTGGACATTGCAAGACCTGGAGAAAAGGTTAGAATAATTCCAGTAAAGGACGTTATCGAGCCAAGAGTTAAGATAGAAGGCGATGGAAATGGCTTTCCTGGTGTAACAACTAAAATGGCACAATTAGGAGAAGGAAAAGTAAATATCTTATACGGAGCAGCTATTGTTACTATTGGAGATATTGTAGGCTTCCAAGAAGGTGTAATAGATATGTGGGATGAAGGAGCTAAGTGGACTCCATTTTCCAAAACTTATAACTTAGTTGTAGATATTACACCAATTGAAGGGCTTGACCCACATACACATGAAACTGTAGTTAGATCAGCTGGACTAAGAGCTGCTGAGCTTGTAGGAGAAGCAGGAAGAGAAGTAGAGCCAGATGAAGTACTAACATATGAAATTGGAAGTATGGCAGAAGAAATTGCTAAGTATCCAAATCTACCAAAGGTGCTATATGTTGAAATGCTAATTTCTCAAGGATTACTTCATGATGGATATATATATGGAGTAAACAGCCAAAAGATACTACCAACATTGTTACATCCAAATGAGGAATTAGATGGTGCAGTAATAAGTGGTAACTGTGTTGCAGCATGTGACAAGATAACTACTTACCAACACCAAAATAATTCAGTTATTTTAGACTTATATGCACAACATGGGAAAACGTTAAATTTCTTAGGAGTTATATTAACTCCAGAGCTTACTACATTAGAAGGTAAGTTTAGAACTTGTGACTATACAGCTAAGCTATGTAAGATGCTAGGTGCAGACGGAGTTATAGTATCAGAAGAAGGCTACGGAAATCCGGACTCAGACCTATTGATGATTTGTAAGAGATTAGAAAATGCAGGTATAAAAACTGTTCTAATTACTGATGAATGTTCTGGCTGGGATGGAATGTCTCAACCATTAGCAGATACAGCTAAAGAAGCAGTAGCAGTAGTATCTGGAGGAAATGTTAGCCATGTGGTTACTCTTCCACCTGCTGATAGAGTTATCGGAAATGCTGAGGCAATAGCAACTTTAGCAGGAGGCTGGGATGGCGCTTTATTAGAAGATGGAACATTAATGTGTGAATTAAATGCAGTTATTGGTTCTACCTCAGAAATAGGCTATCACAACTGTACAGCAAAATTATACTAATCGTATTCGAAAGGAGGATGAAACATGACAGATAAATATAGAGTTTTATACTATGTAAATCAGTTCTTTGGACAGGTGGGCGGAGAAGATAAGGCAGGTATGGCACCTGAATATGTAGAGAAAACAGTAGGACCAGCAATGGGTCTTAATGGATTGTTAAATGGTGTAGGAGAAGTAGTAGGTACTATCATATGCGGTGATAACTATTTCAATGAAAATAAGGAAGAAGCACTAGAGTATATATTTAATGTAGTTAAAAAGGTTAATCCAGATATACTGGTTGCAGGACCAGCTTTTAATGCAGGTAGATATGGTATGGCTTGTGGAGAAATAGCAAAAGAAGTTGTAGAAAAGCTAAATATACCTGTAGTAACTGGTATGTATATTGAAAACCCAGGAGTAGATGTTTGTAAAGACAAGGCAATAGTAGTAAGTGTATCTGATTCTGCAGCAGGTATGCGTAAAGCATTAGATACTATAGCTAAGATAGTTAAGAAAATACTTAATAAAGAAGAACTAGGTCTTCCACAGGAAGAAGGCTATATCCCTCAAGGAAAGCGATTAACAGTATTTGCAGAGAAGAGAGGTTCTCAAAGAGCTGTAGAAATGCTATTAGCAAGATTGAATAATGAAGAATTTGAAACAGAGCTTCCTATGCCTGTATTTGATATGGTTGACCCAGCACCAGCTATAAAAGATTTAAGCAAAGCAACTATAGCTTTAGTCACTAGTGGTGGTATGGTTCCACTAGGTAACCCTGATAGAATTCAATCTGCAAGTGCCCAAAAATGGGGAAAGTATGATGTTGAAAACCTAGATGAGCTTAAGGGTGAATACTGTACTATCCATGGCGGATTTGACCCAGTATATGCAAACGAAGTACCTGATAGAGTAGCACCTCTTGATTTATTAAAGCAATATGAGAAAGCGGGAGTTATAGGTAAAGTATTTAAATACTTCTACACAACTACTGGAACAGGTACATCTGTAGGTAACTCAGTTAAGTTTGGAACTGAAATAGGAAAAGAGTTAAAAGAAGCCGGAGTAGATGGTGTTATATTAACTTCCACCTGAGGCACTTGTACTCGTTGCGGTGCAACGATGGTAAAAGAAATAGAAAGATATGGTATACCAATAGTTCATATGGCTACTATTACAACAATATCTGAATCAGTAGGAGCAAATAGAATAGTACCTACTGTAGCTATTCCACACCCGGTTGGAGACCCAAGCCTTACACCAGATAATGAGTTAGAGTTGAGACGCAATCTAGTTAAGAAAGCATTAGGTGCTTTAGCAACAGAGGTTACAGAAGCAACTCAATTTGAATAAAACTTTAGTGTATCTTTGCATTTGGACCTCAGTATTGGGGTTCAAATGCAATAACTAAAAATTTTGAGTAGAACCAGGCTTGACTTATACTAAATAGGGGGTGGGTTCTTATGAATAATCAGACTGTGAGCATGAAAAAAGTATTTGCTTTTGCAGGTGCATTTATAGCATTTCTAATAGGTTCAGGATTTGCTACTGGACAAGAAATAATGCAATATTTTGCCTCTTATGGACATATGGGTATTGCAGGTGCAATAGTTATGTTTGTATTGTTTCTGTATGTTGGAGTTAGTTTTATAACAGTAGGACAGAAACATAAGTTTCCAAAAGGAAGTGACATTTACACATATTACTGTGGTAAAACCATAGGAAAGTTTTATGATTACTTTTCAGTAATTTTTATTTATATGTCATTTGTAGTAATGATTGCAGGAGCTGGTGCTACATTAAATCAACAATATGGACTACCTGTTGCTGTTGGCGGTATCATTATGGGCATACTTGCAGGGGGAACAGTTATTTTCGGACTAGGCAAGATAGTTGATGTAATAGGGAAAATTGGTCCGGTAATAGTTGTATTATCAATATTATTAGGTCTCTCTGCTATCATTATAAACCCTGGAGGATTAAGTAATGCAAATGAGGTTATACCTACTTTAGAATTAATGAAGGCATCTACTAACTGGTTGTTTGCAGCAGGTTCCTATGTTGGCTTCTGTATGCTTTGGTTAGCATCCTTTATGTCTTCTATGGGAGCAACAGCAAATAGCAAAAAAGAAGCTGCTCTTGGTGCAGTTTTTGGAGCAATAGCTTTTTCTATAGCTGTTATAATTGTTGCATTAGGACTTATGGCGAACATTGAACAAGTTGCAGGGTCTATGATTCCATCATTGATTTTAGCAGCCAATATACATCCAGCTATAGCTGTATTGTTTTCATTAACAGTTGTAGCAGGTATTTATACTACAGCAGTACCACTGCTTTGGACAGCTTCGTCCAGAATTGCAGATGAAAAGAGTAGTAAATTTAAAATTATTACTATTGTTTTGGCAGTCATAGGAGTTTTTATTGGATTAAAAGTACCATTTGATAGATTAGTTAATATTATTTATGTAATCAATGGATATGTAGGTATTCTATTATTAGTGCTGATGGTAATTAAGAGTATTAGAAATAAAACTTTTTAATCATTAGATATCCAGAAATATGAAAAAGATATGATTCATAACTACTGATATTAAAGGACAAACAGTATTTAAGGTTATAATTTAATCTTAAAATAAATTGTAAATTTTAACTTGTCAATTAATGAGTATTGAAAATTTTAATTTACTAGTTAATGAGTATTGAAAAATTTAATTTGTTAATTTAGGATTTCTTGAATAATATTATTAATAACAGAAGTAACTAATGGAATTTTAGCTATGATTAGTCTTTTCATGCTGGGTTAAGATTAATCTACACACTATTAATAGTAAAGGGTGATAAGAATATCATCCTTCTGCTGTACAAGAGGACGATTCTTCTGTGTCTTAAATACTGACACAGAAGAATCGTCCTTTTTCATTTGCCATCTATTTTTCAGATAAAATAGATTAAATTCCTTATGACTATATGTTATTATTATATTATAGGTTATTTTGTCGAAGAATGTATGAATATGGAATATGATCCAGAGGTGAAATAAATGATACATAAAAAACATATGGGAGTTTTTATGTTAATCTTCATAATAATTTTATTACCTACTATAACTTATGCCATAAATGAAGAAAGCTTAGAAGGTAGAGTAATTAGAATTGGCGGTGATAACAATTATCCACCCTATGAGTTTATAGACCAAAGCGGTAGCTATAGAGGCTTTAATGTAGACATTATGAGAGCAGTAGCAATTGAACTAGGTATAGACATAGAGTTAATTCCAATGAGCTGGGGAACTGCACTTTACTCTCTCAAACATGGAGAAATAGATGCTATTCAAGGAATTACACGAACTAGCTCAAGGGAAGAGATATATGATTTTACTGAAGCATTAGTCACAAATTCTCAAAATATTTTTGTTATGAAGAACACAACCCATATAGCTGGATTAGAAGATTTATCGGGAGTTAAGGTTGCAATTCAGACAGGAGATGTGACAGATGAGATACTTGCTAAGGTACCTGATATAATCTTGATAGAAAAGGAAAATCAAGCAGAGGCATTAGATGCTTTATTAAATGGCGAAGTAGAAGCTTATATGGGTAATAGATTAACAGGGATTTATTACATTCAAAAAAGAGGTTTGACAGAAGATGTAAAAATAGTTGGAGTGCCTATGTATGTTACCCAGTATTCTTCAGCTGTCCAAAAGGGAAACAAAGAAATATTGGATTTATTAGATAAGGGAATAGAAGCTATAAAGAAAAATGGGACTTATGACAAAATTTACAAGAAGTGGTTTGGAGAGGAGATATTAGAACCTGGTATAAGATGGCAAAGGTTATTATATATATCCCTAGCAATCATACTAATAGCCTTGATAGCTATTGTAATCATAATTATCTTGAATAGAAGCTTAAAAAGAGAAGTTGAAAATAGAACAAATGAAATAAAAAGATTATATGATATGGCAATGCATGACGATAAAATGAAAGCACTAGGTGAACTGTCTGCAGGAGTTGCTCATGAACTAAGAAATCCTCTGACATCTATAAAAGCATTTATAGACATGCTACCTTCTAAAATAAACAACCCAGAATTTGTGGAGGAACTTGTTAAGATAGTACCCAAGGAAATAAACAGACTTAATAGTCTAGTAAGCACTCTTTTAGATTATGCTAAGCCAAAAGCTTCTGTTCCTCAGAAAAACATTCTAAAGTATGTACTTTCTGATATAATTATATTATTAAAACAGAAAATGAACGAAAAAAATATTAGAATAATAGAAAGTGGAACAGACATAGAGGTATGGGCAGATACATCACAGCTTAAGCAGATAATGATAAATATACTTCTAAACAGTATAGAGGCAATAGAAAAAAATGGGGTAATATCAATAACTGGTAGCACAGATGATAAAAGTGCTATAATTACTATAACGGACAATGGATGTGGGATTTCACAAGGTGTATTAAATAAGGTATTTGATCCTTTTTTCACATCAAAAAAATATGGATATGGAATAGGGCTATCTATAACACATCAACTTATAAAGGAGAACAAGGGACAAATTGTAATAGACAGTATAGAAGGAGTAGGAACAAGCATTACTATTAGCTTGCCTATTGCTACACTGGCTATAGAATAATACATGTAAAATAGAAAGGTGATAAAATGTACAATATATTAGTAATTGATGATGAACTTGCTATATTAACAGCGCTAAAGTTTGCTCTTGAAGATAGCTTTAATGTCTATTGTACACCTAGTGTTCCAGAAGGCTTAGAGCTGTTAAGTAATAAGGATATAGATTTAGTGCTGTTAGATCAATATTTAGGAGAATATTCTGGTCTTGAAGTGTTACAAACTATAAAAAACCAAAAACCTGGCACTTTAGTTATAGCTATGACAGCCTATGGAAGCATAGAAAATTCTATAGAAGCTATTCAAAGAGGTGCCTATTATTATATCACAAAACCTTTGGACATAAATGGCTTAAAGATTCTAATAAACAAGGCTTTAGATTATAAAAATCTTTCTAATAGGGTAGAAGATTTAACGAAGCAAATAAATCATAAGCTAGGATTAGATAATATTGTAGCTTCTAGCAAGGCCATGGATGAGGTCTTTAAAATAATTGAGAGAGTCAAAGATTTAGACATAAATGTATTAGTAACAGGTGAAAGTGGAACTGGAAAAGAGCTTATAGCTAGAGCTATACATAATTCAAGTAAGAGAGCCAGCGAAGCTCTAGAGATAATTAACTGTGCAGCGATTCCCTACAATCTTTTAGAAAGTGAGCTTTTTGGATATGAAAAAGGAGCTTTTACAGGCGCAAATCAACGCTATAAGGGTAAATTTGAACTGGCACATAAGGGAACTATTTTTCTGGATGAAATAGGAGAAATGGATATTCAGCTACAGGCAAAGCTACTTAGAGTAATACAAGAAAAGACAATTACACCTTTAGGTAGTGAAAAGTCAATTCCTGTTGACTTTAGATTAATTGCTGCTACTAACAAGAATTTAGCTGAAGAAGTAAAAAAAGGGAGATTTAGAGAGGATTTATTTTTTAGGTTAAATGTAATAAGCATAAATACTCCTCCATTGAGAGAGAGAAAAGAAGATATACCAGCCTTAGCAAAATATTTTATGAAAAAATATAGCGATGCCTTTAACAAGGAAGTATCAGGGATTTCAAAAAGTGCTATAGTAGTTTTAGAAAAGCACACTTATCCTGGAAATGTAAGGGAATTAGAAAATATAATTGAAAGAGCTGTAGCATTAACAAATAACGATATAATAGATATTAGCGATTTACCAAAGGAAGTAGTAGGAAGTGTTGACTTAGGCCAGTCAAATGAGCTGGTACCAATATATGTAGGAGATAGCTTGATAGAGGCAGAAAGAAAACTAATCCTAGCTACTCTAAAATACCATAATGGTAATAAAAGAAAAACAGCTAAGACTTTAGGTATGAGCGAGAGACACCTATATACGAAGATAAAGGATTATAACTTAGAGGAAGAATCGTAGTATGAAGTTATTTCATACTATGAAATAACTTCATACAAAATAAGGATAAAATATTCTAATCTTTTATTTAGACCCAAATGGGTCTTTTTTATTTTCTTTTTATTTTCTTTTTACAAGCCCACATTGTTAAAGCGTGTAAACCACTAGAATTAGACTATTGAGTGATAAAAATATCAATAATTATATTGTCCTTCTAAAGACTTGGCACGGAAATTGTATATATAAGAGTTAGCAAGAGAAGCTTTTATGGAAACAAGGAAAACGATTCCAAAGCAAAAAATACTAATAAAAAATTAAAGGGAGGATATTGACATGAAAAAGAAAGGTATATTAGCAGCAGTATTAGTATTAACTATGGTATTTTTAACAGCATGTGGAGGCTCAGATTCAGCAAATTCATCTAAAATATATATAGCTTCTGCAAACCCTATGACTGGAGATTCAGCTCAATTTGGTGACATGAAGGTTAAAGCAATTCAGTTAGCAATTGACGAAGTCAATGCAGCAGGTGGAATTAATGGTAAACAAGTAGAACTAATAGTTGGTGATGATACAGGTAATCCAAAAGAGGCTCCAAACGTAGCACAAAAATTTGCTGCAGATGATAAAATACTTGCAGTAATAGGTCACTGGAACAGTTCATGTACACTAGCAGCAAGAGGTATTTATGAAGCAGTACAAATGCCAGTTATAACAGATTCAGTTAACAAAGCTATAACAGATGGAACGACTCCTCATATGTTCCGTATCTCATTAACAGATACAACTCAAGCTAAAAACCTTGCACAATATGCATATAATAAACTAGGTAAAAGAAATGCAGCTATACTGTTTACAGCAAACGATTTTGGTACAGGCTTGAAAAACGATTTCACAGAAGAATTTACAAGATTAGGTGGAAAAATAGTAGCATCCGAAACATATTTTGAAGGACAATCTAAAGACTTTAGTCCACAGCTTACAAAGATAAAAGGACAAAATCCTGATGTGTTATTCGTGCCAGGATATTATGTTGAAACAGCATTAATAGCACAACAAGCTAAGTCACTTGGTCTTAATATAGAAATGATAGGTACAGAAGGAATAAGTTCTGATGAACTTGTAAAGTTAGGAGGAGAAGCAGTAGAAGGCATTAAATTTGCAGCATTCTTCCATCCAGACATAGAATTCCCAGGAACAAAGGAATTCGTAGAAGCATTTAGATCTAAGTACAACAAAGAACCTGACAACTACTCAGCCTTAGCATACGACTCAGCAAAACTTATCTTAGAAGGAATGAAGCAAAACGGTGCAACTAGAGAAGGAATAACAAAATATCTAAATGAAGTAAAGGACTTCCCAGGAGTTGCAGGTCCTATATCCTTTGAAAATAATGATGTAACTAGAGGTATAATCATATTAACTGTTAAAGATGGTAAGATAGTACCAGCAGATGTTCAGTTATAAAATCAAACTATAATAGGTGGGGCACAGGCCTCACCTATATTATCAAAAGAGGAAGGTGATAGATATGTTTTTGGAACAGCTTAGCAATGGATTAGCCCTTGGGAGTATTTATGCATTGACTGCTATAGGCTATACAATGGTATACGGAATAATAAGGCTTATCAACTTTGCTCATGGTGATATATATATGGTAGGGGCTTTTTTATCTTTGACAGCCTTAACTTTATTTAATATGCCGCTTGTACCAGCATTTATATTTGGGATGGTTGGAGCAGCTCTATTTGGAATTGCAATAGCTAAATTTGCTTATAGTCCAGTATTTAAGGCGCCAAGAATAAATCTTTTCCTATCAGCAGTAGGTGTTGCTATATTTTTAGAGAACTTTGCGATGCTAGTATGGGGCCCAGAGACACAGTCGTTCCCAGATGTAATTACTAATAAAGTATATAATATCTTAGGTTTGAGAATAACAACACTTCAACTTATTATTTTAGGAACTACAATAGTCCTAGTTGCTATTCTAACGTATGTTGTCCAATACACTAAATTTGGTAGGGCCATGAGATGTACATCTCAAGATATGGATACAGCTAAGCTTATGGGAATAAACACTAATAGAGTCGTATTCTTTACATTTGCCATAGGCTCAAGCTTAGGTGCAGCAGCAGGTATTCTAGTAGGCATGTATTATAAGGCAGTTTTTCCGATGATGGGATTTGTACCAGGACTTAAAGCTTTCATAGCAGCAGTTATTGGAGGAGTAGGAAGTATTCCAGGAGCTATGATAGGTGGTCTAATAATGGGAATTTCAGAAAGTTTAGGGGCAGCTTATATATCTTCAGGATATCGTGATGCAATAGCATTCATAATTTTAATATTAATTTTATTAGTTAAGCCTGATGGATTATTTGGCAAGTCAATAAAAGAAAAGATATAAGGGGGGAAACAGAATGGGCAATTTATCAAGAGTTTTACTAAATCTAGTAATTTACACAGCCGTACTATTTGTAGGCATTAAGCTTTTATCAAAAGTCTTTGATATAGGAATTAAGAAATTTACTGGCTTAAGCAAAAAAGCAAAAACAATAACTGGCATAATACTAGTAATAGCTGTAATTGCATGGCCTCTTCTTGTTTCTGGTCAGCCTTACTTACTAAGAACAAGCGTTATAGTGTTACTGTATATAGTACTAGCATTAAGCTTAAACTTCGTAATTGGCTTTGCAGGGCAATTATCTATGGGACACTCAGCATTTTATGCAATAGGTGCTTATACAACTGCATTACTTACAGTTAATTTTGGGGTGTCATTTTGGATAGTATTGTTAGCTAGTGCTTTAGTGGCAGGAATATTTGGGCTACTATTAGGGATACCTACCCTTAGACTAAAAGGTGACTATCTGGCAATCACTACAATAGGCTTTGGAGAAATACTTCGTTTAGTTCTTATAAATTGGACATCCTTGACAAGAGGACCTGCTGGAATTCCGGGTATTCCTTCTCCATCTATCTTTGGTTTTGTAATAAATAATAATATTGGTTATTTCTATATAATTCTACTACTGGCTTTCTTAACTATATTCATATCATCCAGACTGTTAAATTCTAGATTAGGAAGAGGGCTTATAGCAGTTAGAGATGATGAAGTGGCGGCAGAGGCAATGGGTATTAACCCTACCTATTTAAAGATATTAGCATTCGTTTTAGGAGCAGTTTTAGCAGGAATTGCAGGAGGCTTCTTTGCATCATTCGTACACTATGTAAATCCAGATAACTTCACATATAATGAGTCAGTTACTATATTGATAATGGTAGTTTTAGGAGGAGTAGGTAGTGTACCTGGAGTTATTGCAGGAGCTACAGTACTTGCAGTACTACCGGAGGCACTAAGAAGCATATCAACTTATCGTTATGCTATATATGGAATACTACTAATTCTAATGATGATTATAAGACCACAAGGTATGATTAGTATGGCTAGTCTAAAAGGAGGTGCAGGCAAAAATGAGGATACTAGAAGCAAAGGGAATAACAAAGTGCTTTGGAGGGCTAACGGCAGTAAATAATGTAGATTTTCATATAGATGAAGGTGAGATAGTTAGCTTAATCGGACCAAATGGAGCAGGAAAAACAACTTTCTTCAACCTATTGACTGCAATATATGAACCAACGAAAGGGGAGGTTTATTTTCTAGGTGAGAAACTAAAAAAATCTAGACCAAGTGATATAACTAAGTTGGGAATAGGACGAACTTTTCAAAATATAAGATTATTTAGCAGTATGACTGTGCTAGAAAATGTCATGACAGGTCAATACTGTAGAACATCATCAAACTTATTTGGGGCTATAGTAAAGCATCCAAAGGCAGCTAAAGAAGAAAATGCTGTTAGAGAAAAAGC
Source organism: Proteiniborus sp. DW1 (assembly GCF_900095305.1). NCBI lineage: Bacteria > Bacillati > Bacillota > Clostridia > Eubacteriales > Proteiniborus > Proteiniborus sp. DW1. The sequence continues at coordinate 197,120 of NZ_FMDO01000007.1, forward strand.
ACTTAAAATACTAGACTTTCTTGAATTAACGGACCTAAAGGATGAAATAGCAGTAAGCCTTCCCTATGGGCATCAAAGAAGAGTGGAAATAGCTAGGGCTTTAGCTACTGAACCAAAGCTTCTATTACTTGATGAGCCTGCAGCAGGTATGAATACAGGTGAAAAAGTTGAGATGACAGAACTTATTAAGAAAATACGAAATAAGGGATACACTATATTAGTAATTGAACACGACATGAAGTTAGTTATGGGCATTTCAGATAGAATAGCAGTTCTGGACTATGGAAATAAAATAGCAGAAGGACTTCCTCAGGAAATACAGAAAAATGAAAAGGTAATTACTGCATACTTAGGCAAGGGAGGTGCAAGCTAATATGTTAAAAATAAAAGATCTAGAGGTATATTATGGAGGGATTCATGCACTTAAAGGAATTTCCTTTGATGTAAAAAATGGACAGATAGTTACCCTTGTAGGCAGTAATGGTGCAGGAAAGACTACAACCTTAAAAGCAATATCAAATTTAGTAAAATCTAAAGGCAGTATTGAATATAACGGACAGGAAATAAGTAATATGCATTCTGAGAAAATAGTTGCCCAGGGATTGATACATGTACCTGAGGGAAGAAAAATATTTACCGCCTTAACTGTAGAAGAAAACTTAATGATGGGAGCATACTTGAGAAAAGATAAAGAAAAGATGGAAAAAGACTTACAATATGTATATGAACTTTTTCCTAGACTTAAAGAGAGAGCTAAACAATATGGTGGAACATTAAGTGGTGGAGAGCAGCAGATGTTAGCAATTGGAAGAGCTATCATGTCTGCACCGAAGCTACTAATGCTAGATGAGCCTTCAATGGGGCTTGCACCTATAGTAGTTGAAGAAATATTTGAATCAATAAAGGAGTTAAATAAAAGAACAGGACTTACAGTATTGCTAGTAGAGCAAAACGCCAATATAGCTCTACAAACAGCTCATATTGGATATGTTATAGAAACAGGACAAATCGCATTTTCTGGAAACGCAAATGAGCTATTACATGATGATAGAGTTCGTAAAGCTTATCTTGGAGAAGAGTAGAATTCCCCCCCTTTAATAATACAAACAGCGAGTAAGAAGATTATCTGCTCGCTGTTTGCTTTTAAAGCATTTCTACAACCCTATTGTAAAAAAACTTAGATAATAATACAATAATAATATGAAAACGTTTTGATTAATATGCTGAGGAGTGATTTTATGGAGTATAGGTCAAAAATTAAGGACAAGCAATTAGATGAACTATTTGAAGCAGTATTAATGCTTGAAAATATTGAAGAATGCTATAGATTTTTTGAAGACATATGTACCATAAATGAGCTTAAATCAATTAGTCAGAGACTAGAGGTGGCCAAGCTACTAAGACAAGAAAAAACATATAATGAAATAGAAGAAAGGACTGGAGCAAGTACTGCAACTATCAGCAGGATAAATAGGGCTCTAAACTATGGAGCAGAAGGATATAATTTGATACTAGATAAGTTAGGATATAATAAAAAATAGGAGATAAGGTATGAAAACCAAAAATATTAAGGTAAAAAGTGTGTCTTATATGGACATGGAAGAAAAAAAAGAAATGATAAGAAAGTTGAGGACTAAAAAGATAATCGAAATGTGTATATCTTTTTTAGTTATAGGATTAGCAGTATTTTTGTACATGAAAGGCTATGATCCAACAGTTGTTTTAACTTATCTTGCAGGAAAGAACCTTTATTCAATAGCAAAAAGAAGCAACAATAGGAAAAACCAGAGATTTTTAATTGGTCTCAATGTTGCTGGTTTGTTTCTAGGTCTTTTGGGAGGGTATAATTTAATACAACAGTTAATAAAGTAATCAGTAAATAAAATATCGTTGTAGAATGTATTGACTATAAGAAAATGAGGTTGTAAATATGAGATATTTGATAAAATCAGAAGAAATCTTTTTAAAGGATAGAATAATTAAAAATGGAGTTATTGTAGTTAACAATGGAATAATAGAAGAAGTGAATACTGAGGATACAGCTGAAGATATAGAAATTATTGACTTAAGCAATTATAAAGTATTACCAGGACTGATAGATACCCACATTCATGGTGCAAATGGCTATGATACTATGGACGCAAGCTATAACTCATTAAATGAAATATCTAAGTACCTTGGAACTGTTGGAGTTACAGGTTTTTTAGCCACTACAGTAACAGCTCCTTGGAATAAAATACATGTTGCAGTGAAAAATATTCATGAGTCTATGAACAGAGAAGTAGAAGGAGCAGAAGTACTAGGAGCTTATATAGAGGGTCCATTTATTACAGGGAAGCATAAAGGTGCCCATCCTTCTGAGCATATCAGAGAAATAAATACTGAGGATATGAGAGCCTTAATAGATAATTACCCTTCATGTATAAAAACTGTAACTGTTGCACCTGATAAGGAAGGTGCTATAGAGCTTATAAAATACTTAAAATCCCAGGGAATAAATTCATCCATAGGTCACACTAACGCAACTTATGATGAAACAATAGATGCCATCAAAGCTGGCGCAAATATTGCAGTACATGTATTTAATGGAATGAGGGGGCTACATCATAGAGAACCTGGTACAGTAGGAGCGGTATTATCTGATGACAGAGTAATGTGTGAGTTAATAGCCGATACCATACATGTTCATCCAGCAGTGATGAAGTTAGTGTTGAGAGCAAAGAGCACAGAAAAAGTGTGCTTGATTACTGACTGTATGATGGCTGGAGGACTTAAAGATGGAAAATACATGCTTGGAGAATTAAAAGTATCTGTAAGGGATGGAATAGCTAGGATAGCAAATGGTTCCCTTGCCGGAAGTACATTAAAGCTGATAGATGCTATAAGAAACATGAAAGAACACTTAGATGTAAGCCTTATAGATGCAGTAAATATGGCATCCTTAGTATCAGCTAAGATAGCAGGAGTAGACCATATACAAGGCAGTATTGAGTCCGGGAAGAAGGCAAACTTCACTGTCATAGATGAAGACTTTAATGTAGTCATGACTATAGTGAAGGGGAAAATTATATATTCAAGTATCACTATTTAGTTATAGGAGAATGATCTAACTCGATTTCCTGAATGATTTTATCAGGAGTTTAAGGAAGCCTAGAAATCAAGCTTCTGATTACTACAACTACACCAGATCAAAGATTTGGCAGCTGCAGCATATCTCGAGCTGGGCATGTACTAACCTCAATGTAGGTTTATGACAAGAGTGTCCGATAGGACTAAATTTATGGATGATAGTAGAGTAAATAAATTTGTGTAGCGAAACTACGATAATATAACAAATTAATTACATTTTGTCGTTCAATCTTTCTTTCATGTCGGTTTATGCTATAATTAGTAATATATAGCCACAAAAGCGTACATGAAAGGATGAGAAATGTGAGTGAAGGTAGCAGAGCAAAAAGGAAAAGAAGAAGATTTTTTAGTAATATTTTTGTTATTTTTCTTTTGATAATAGCATTTATACAGGTTAAGGACAAGCTATTTCCTGCTATTAAGAACATAGTTATTAAGAATTCATCACCTTTTAATGACTATGTATTAGCAGATAAGGATACATTAATTAATGAAAATCAACCTACAGAAGGGAGCAATAATGGTCCTATTAATGTGGATAATAACAAAGCAGGGGTTGATAATGAACAAATAGACCAAGAAATTATAAAGAAAAAAGAAATGCTAAAAAATAGTGTGTACATAAATGAAGAAGGTCTAAAAGTTGTCAATAATCCTGATGACATATTGGTTTTAGTTAACAAAGAACGAAATTTGCCATCTGACTATAAACCAGATGATTTAATAATCCCAAATGTAAGGTTTTCTTTCGAGGGACATGACCAAAAAAGATATCTAAGAAAAGAAGCAGCAACAGCACTTGAAGAGCTTTTTGAAGAAGCTGAAAAAGAGGGCGTTATATTTTATGCAGCTTCAGGTTATAGATCATATGAAAGACAAGAGTTCCTTTTTAATTATAGGGCAGAAAGAGATGGAGTTGAAAAAGCAAATAAGTTAACAGCTAGACCAGGACAAAGCGAGCACCAGACAGGCTTAGCAATGGATGTGACTAGCCAAAGCGTTAATCTATCCTTAGAATCAAGCTTTGGAGAAACTACTGAAGGAATTTGGCTAAAAGAAAATGCACACAGGTTTGGTTTTATAATCAGATATTTAAAGGACAAGACCGATATTACTGGCTATAGCTATGAACCATGGCATATTAGATATGTGGGGACAGATGTGGCTAAGGAAATCTATGAAAATAATATTACACTTGAAGAATATCTAGGATTTGAATATAGTTTAGAATAGTAGACCTAATTTGAATATAGGGCTAAAGGATATATTGTTTCCTTTAGCTTTTTTAGTTGTCCATGTATAATGAACTTTCACGAAAATTGTAATTTCGGCAATGTGCTTGTCACATCCTTTGTACTATTCATAATTACTCTATTTTGATATAATTAATCTCAATAATAAAAGTACTAGAAATTCATGGGGTGTGAGGTTAATGAAGGAGATATTAGAAAAACTTAAGCAAAATGAAATAATTAGTACTAGAAATATTTCAGACTTAAGAAGGTACATATCTACTAAGTATCCAAACCTATCATCACATGAAGCTTCTATTTTACTTGTTAATACATTACATAAAATAATAGATAATAATTTACTACAATTTGATTCAGAGTATAGAAATAGAATAAAGCAAAGTATTGTAAATAAATCAATTCATAAAAACCCTTTTATGATTACTGCTGATGAGGTTGTATACGCTTTTGTTGACAACTATGAGGACGAGGAAAGGTATATTGATGGTCTGGTTGCTTGGTTAAATGAAAGACAAAGTATAGAAGTCGCAAGGAATCAACTACTAGATATTATTGATGAAATTAAAAAAATTGATACTAAATATTTGGCTAAAGATATACAGCTAGAGCCTGAAGAGATAATACTACATAATGAAGTCATTGAAGAACCTGCTAATATGCAAATACCTAAAAGAGCTGCAAATAAGTATCTAGGAATTGCTATATGTGGATTCTTGATAGGTCTATTTAGTTTAACAATGTTAATAAAAAACAATAAAGCGGAGGAAGCAGACATAGGAGTAGCAGATGAAGTTATAGAAGTAGAAGAAACTAGAGATATTAATGAATTGCCCAGAGAATTTAAGTATAAAAACATCGAAGTTGGAAAACTAAGAGAGTGGTTAAACCGTAGAGATTCAAGGCTGGCAGATGAACCATACTTAACAGCAATAATAAATGCAGCGGAGGAATTTGATATAAACCCTATGTTATTGATAGCTATTACAGGGCAAGAACAGGGATTTGTTCCAAGGACACACCAATATGCAGATAAAATGGCCAATAATCCTTTTAATGTATATGGAAGCTGGATTGATTATAATACAGACATATCTGACTCTGCTAGGATAGCTGCTATAACTATAGTTAATTTAAGTAAAAATAGACCCGATGATGTAGACCCTATTCAGTGGATTAATAGAAAATATGCAGAGGATGAAAATTGGTATAAAGGTGTTTCCAAGATATTTCATATGTTAAATGAAGAAATGTTATTGGTTGAGGGATATAACGAATGAAAAGTCCTACCTAATTTTTTGATTTAGGGATTTGTTCTCAATTAGTTTTAAAAAGTTTCTTCAATTTTTATAAAAATGCTCCTAAAAAGACAGTGGAAATAATAAAGAACTTTGTGTACTAATTATTGTGCTGTAATATTATTAAAAAATACATTTGAAGAGCTAAAACTAGTCCTAAAGGTGAGTTTATACATGGCTACTTATTTCGTAGCTTTTCCTATGGCTAGAATGATGAAATAATTGTTAGATTTTTTAGATTGAATGGTATCATATGACATATATAAATATCAGCTAAAATGACTAAAATAATATATACACCAATATACGAGAGGATGAACCATATGGATAGAAATATGATTTTGATTTTTGCAGTAGATAACAACTGGAATATTGGATATGATGGGGATTTACTATATAAAATATCAGAAGACCTAAAGCGATTTAGGATGATTACAGAAGGAAACATAATAATTATGGGGAGGAGGACTTTTGAAGCATTGCCAGGGCAGACAGCTTTACCTAATAGAATAAATATAGTTCTCACAAGAGATAAAGACTACAGGGCTGAAGGCTCTATAGTCATTAATTCACTAGACGAACTTCCTCCACTATTAAGAAAGTTAAAATCCTCCGCAGATAAAGAAATGGAAGTATTTGTAATTGGTGGAGGAAATATTGCGAGACAGCTTATAGATTATTGTAATAGGGCTTACATAACTAAAGTGTTTAAAACCTTTCCTGCAGATACCCTAATCCCTAATCTAGATTTAGATAAAAATTGGCAAATTATAAATGAATCTGAGATTTTTAGTGAAGGCGATATGTTGTACCAGTATGTAGACTATGTTAGAGTAAAATAGCAGAATTGTACATAAAGTGAATTTGTATATAATCTGGCATCTTCTTGACTTAAAAGGAATGACTTTTATTTAATAAAGTATGAGTCATTTCTTTATTATGGTATAATATGTATGTACTACATCATTTATTGAGGGGGAATGGAATTGAAAAAAGGAGATATTTTATGGGCTTTAGCACTAATATTATTTATTTTTATTATGCTGTCTCCGCTGACAGGAGACGAGTTTATTAGGTTTACTACAGAGCATGCCTATATTGGGGGATTTATTAAATTTTTTGTATTAGCAACTATGGGAGAGCTATTAGCCATAAGAATAACCACAAGCGATTGGAAAATGCCTTGTGGAATAGTGTATAGGGCAGTTATTTGGGGTTTTTTAGGTATGGGAATTACATTATTTTTTGCTATATTCCAAAATGGAGTTCAAGCTATAATGGCTAGTGGACTGCTTCCAAAAAGTAATTCTAGACTTATATCGGCTTTTTTTACAAGTGCAGCAACTAACATGACTTTTGGACCTGTAATGATGGCTTTTCATAGGGTTACAGATACATATATAGATATGAAATACGAGAGTAAAGGCAGTAATATTTCCCTAAATAATGTTATTGAAAGAATAGATTGGAGAGGCTTTATTTCATTTGTTGTACTAAAAACAATACCTCTATTCTGGATACCAGCACATACCTTAACATTTTGGCTGCCATCAGAATATAGAATAATGGCAGCTGCAATGCTATCTATAGCACTAGGGGCCATACTTGCTTTTGCAAAGAAGAGAAAGCAAACTGCATAAAAAGTGTTTACTCATCTTCTATAAAATAAAAATCTAACAGTGCATAACAGTGTACTGTTAGATTTTTATTTTATACAATAATCTAGAATATTCTTTTATAAAGCAGGTTTATTTGTAAGAGATATCTGATGAAGTCACAACTATATACATGTTATGTAACACAGGAGAAACTGTGAAGATTATATGAAAATATAACAGAATAATCTTCTATGGCATAAAATGATTGAAAAGTAATGAAGGGAGTTTTATTATGTGGAATAAACTCTTGTTTTTTGGAAGAAGAATGAAATCATTATTAAGAGAGAGCCTAACTAAAGAGGAGCTTTATAAAGAAGTTAGTCGCATGGTACAAGGTAAGATTATAGGTTCATTTGCTTTAGAAGAGCTTTATAAAAATATCCTCAGTAAAAAGTTTATCAATAACACAGTGATAGAATCTCAGGTAGATAATAGAGATACAGTAAATCTAGAATTTATTGAAGGTTATAGGAATATGGCAGATGAAGAGGAATATATTTTAAAACTTATTACTGAAAAATATAATAGAGAAACTTCTATTGCAAATTGGAAAATGAATCTACATCTGTTAAAAGGAAACTATAAAGATTTAGAGAAGGACAAAAGTGTATATATTGATAGGATAAATTCTTATATTACTGGATATTCATTTATTGATAATATTAAAAACAATTCTTCAAAAAAAACTAGAAAGAATGTAAGTTTACTTTCTAACTATTCTCCAGAAAAAGCTGTTGAATATGCGATAACCTATGCTTTTAATTATAATACAGCTAAATACCCCAACTATGCAGGAAAGGGGGGAGATTGTGCTAACTTTATTTCCCAGGTATTACATGCCGGAGGGAAGCCAATGAATGGAACTAATGCCTCTAATTTTAACAACTGGTTTTGCAGATCAAATCGTGTATGGGATGTAGATAAAATATCTTCAACCTGGAGAGGGGCAGATGCTTTTGGACATTACTGGATGAGGAAGGCAGTTTCTTATAAAAGCTTTGATAGGTCATACTTTAGTGACAACTCTAAATTGAAGAAGGTTCTCGAGTATGGAAATAGAGGAGATGCAGTATCCATACTTAATAGTAATGGTAGGCCCTTTCATACACTCATAATCATAGACTATGCCAAGGATGATTTAATATGTGCAGCTCATTCAGGAGATACAGTAAGCGCATCCTTAAGAAATTATGGTTTGTTTAGCGGTGGAATAAGAATTTATAAAATGGGTCAATAAAATAATAAAATCCGTAGGCACTTATAAAATCCTACGGATTATTAAGTTTATTAATTTGGCAATAATGCAAATCTTACAATAAATAATATTGCTAGTATATACATTATTGGGTTAACTTCTTTATGTCTACCAGTAACAAGTTTCATAATTGGATAGAATATAATTCCTGCTGCAACTCCATTAGCAATACTAAATGTGAATGGCATTATTGCTAATGTGAAGAAAGCTGGAACCGCTTCTGTAAAGTCTGAAAAATCTATGTCAACTACAGATTGAATCATAAGTACACCTACTATTACAAGTGCTGGTGCTGTAGCTTGAGTAGGAACAACTCCGATTACTCCTGAAAGGAATAATGAAGCGGCAAATAATATACCTGTAACTACTGATGCTAGACCGGTTCTACCGCCAGCTGCTATTCCTGCTGTTGATTCAACATAAGTTGATGTTGTAGTAGTTCCTAAGAATGAGCTTAATGTTGTAGCTATAGAGTCAGATAATAAGGCTCTATTCATATTTCTTACTTTTCCATCTGGCTCAATCATATTTCCCCTTTGGGCAGTTCCTAAGAGAGTTCCTATGTTATCAAACAGGTCAACGAAGCTTATTGTCATAACAACCATACCTATATTGATTAGAGCACCTATAAATCCACCCTCACCATTTCCTAGTAATCCTGCAAAGTCCCATTTTAAGAAAGTTGGTGCTATTGATGGTGGAGCACTAAATAATTTGATACCTTCAATATTAGTTATACCCATTGGGATACCTATAATAGTAGTTAGAATTATTGATATAAGCATTGCACCTGTAACATTTTTAGCCATAAGTATAGCTGTTATTACTATACCTATTAATGTTAACAGTACAGCTGGGCTTGTAAAGTCACCAAATCCAACTAAATTAGCAGGATTTGAAACGATAACGCCACCACTTTTTAATCCGACTAATGTAATAAATAGTCCTACACCTGCTCCTATTGCAGTTCTTAAATTCATTGGTAGGGCATCAATTATCTTCTCTCTTATTGAGGTTACAGTTATTATGATGAATAAAATACCAGAAATAGCAACAGCAGCAAGACCTTGTTGCCAAGTATAACCTAAGTCTACTACTACAGTATAAGCAAAAAATGCAGTTAATCCTAGTCCAGGAGCTGTAGCAAATGGTAATTTAGCAAATATACCCATTTGTAAAGTTCCGTAAGTTGATATTAAACAAGTAGCAGTAAAAAGAGCACCAACAATTGGATCATTGAATATTGTAAGTGCATTAGCTTCGTCTCCTAATAAACCAGGTACATTCATACCTGCTGCTTTAAGTAGATTCGGAATAACTAACAGAACATATGCCATAGTAACAAAAGTAGTTATACCTGCGATTATTTCGGTTTTTACATTTGTACCGTATTTAGTTAGTTCGAAATACCTTTCGACAAATGAGCCAGATTTTCCTTTTTGATTTCCCATCTTCATTCCTCCCATTATTATTTTGAGTAATTTTTTAAATTTTATGTTACTTTAGACGAAGTTAACTTTTATCACATGAAAAACGTTAACACACGATTTACATTTTAACAGTTATAATTAAGATTGTAAACAATAAAAAAATCCAATAGAAATAAATTTTAAACAGCAGACTGTTAAAAAGGAATTATTCTGTTAATATGAAGAAAGTTAATAACTTGTATTTTAAGCTATTTGAGGATGCTTATTTCTAATAAAACAGCAGCTGTCAAAAGGTCATTTTTTTCAAATGATTTTTAATGGCTATTATAAAAATTATGATGGAACATTTTCTTATAGATTATAGTCTATTTTAGAGAAGCAGATATACTAATTTTATTAAGGGGGAGATAAGATGAAAAGGAGGATACTCTTACTATCTTTACTTGTTTTATTGGGAATATTTTTATTGACAGGGTGTATACCTGGAGATGGAAGTTATACTATAAGCAAACCAGCAGGATTTTTATCTGGAATATGGCATGGTTGGATTGCTCCAATTTCATTAATAGTAGGTATATTCAAGTCTGGTGTCAGAGTTTATGAAACAGTAAATTCTGGCTGGTGGTATGATTTTGGCTTCTATATAGCAATAATAAGCGGATTTGGAGGCATTTCACTTAGTAGAAAGAAGAAAAAAGGTGAATAGCAGTATTTTACTGACTAAGTGAGAATACAAAAATATACCATAACAAACTTTGAAGGAGCTGAAAAAGATGCGACCAGTTGATATGCATTGTGACACAATTTTAGGACTTATGAAGGATAAAGAAAAACTAGAGCTATTTAAAAACGACTTCAGTATAGACATTAGAAAAATGAAAAAAGGGAACTCATTAGCTCAGTTTTTCGCTATGTTTGTATATTTAAAATCAGGAAAAGATCCAATGGAAACTTGCCTTGAGATGATAGATAAGTTTTATGTTGAGCTTGAAAAGAATTCTACTCATATTTCTCTGGCAACTAACTATGGTGAAATTATGAAAAATGACAGAGAAGGCAAAGTGTCCGCTGTGCTTACTATAGAAGAAGGCGGAGCTATAAAGGGAAAGCTTCATAATCTGAGAAACTTCTATAGATTAGGAGTTAGGGCTATAACTCTTACATGGAACTATCCAAATGAAATAGGGTTCCCTAATACTAATTATGAGCATAAGGATAAGGGACTAACTAGCTTTGGAGAAGAAGTAGTTCATGAGATGAATAGGCTTGGAATGTTAATAGATGTCTCACATATTTCTGATCAAGGATTTTATGATGTAGCCAGACTAAGTTCAAAACCATTTATAGCTTCTCATTCTAATGCAAGAGCTATTAAGGAGCATTCTAGAAATCTTGACGATAACATGATAAGAGCTCTCTCGGAAAAGGGAGGGGTTATGGGAATCTGCTTTGAAAGAGATTTTCTTGGAGAAAGTGAAAAAGCTAGAATAAAAGACATGATTAGGCACATTAAGCATATCAGAAATGTTGGAGGAATAGATGTCATAGGATTAGGCTCAGACTTTGATGGTTGTCATCCAGATGGAGAGATTAGTAATATCGGAGAAATTGAAAAGCTAGCTTATGCCTTAAAGGATAATAATTTCACAGAGGATGAAATAGATAAGATATTTTATAGGAATGCTTTAAGAGTTATTAAGGATGTGTTGTAGACTAATGTAGGTAGAATTTGGATACTAATATAAAAAACCTTCTATAAATCAATTTAACTTATAGAGGGTTTTTTTATATTCCTCCTTCAATTATTTTACACTTTCCTATATAATAGGGTATAGTATAATAGGAATATCGTACAAATGTTCGCCAAATATTTCTATTAAAATTTATTGTTCGCTATAGGATAAGAAATGAAAGGAGTAACCTATTGATGAATTTTCTTGATGGACTTAATGATAAACAAAGAGAGGCGGTATTGACTACAGAAGGGCCACTGTTAGTTCTTGCTGGTGCAGGAAGTGGAAAGACCCGAGTACTTACTCATAGAATAGCATACATAATTGAAGAAAAGGGAGTAAAAGCAAGCAATATACTTGCACTTACCTTTACTAATAAAGCAGCTAATGAAATGAAAGAGCGAATTAGTAGACTAATAGGAGACGAGGCTGAGTATATATGGGCTGGGACATTCCACTCAATATGTGTAAGAATACTTAGAAGAGATATTGAAAAGTTAGGATATGGGAAAAGCTTTGTCATATTTGATACAACAGATCAAAAGACCTTAATTAAGGATTGTATAAAGCAACTAAATTTAAGTGAAAAGCACTATGAACCTGCTTCGATTATGGGATTTATAGGTTCTCAGAAAGACAATTTAATAGAGCCAGATACCTACATAAACCAACATTATGGGGATTATAGAGAAAGACAAAAAGGAGAAATATACAGACTCTATCAGCAAAGATTAAAAGAAAACAATGCATTAGATTTTGATGACCTAATCAATAAAACTATAGAGTTATTCAGACAGTTTCCAGACATACTGGAGTTTTATCAAAATAAGTTCAGATATATTCTAGTTGATGAGTATCAGGATACAAATAGGGCTCAATATACACTTATTAACCTATTGTCAAAGAAATATAACAATATCTGTGTGGTTGGAGATGACGATCAATGTATTCTTCAAGGTATGATGGTTAATACACCAGAAGGTAACATACCTATCGAAGAACTGACAGAGGGGCAAAAGATCTACTCTCCTTCTGGTTGGGGTAGAGTTTCGGAAGGGACAGTGGAGAAAAAGATTAAGAAAGAATACTCAGGTCCAATAATAAAAATTAGAACTCAAAATGGAAACGTTATTAAGACAACTCCTAATCACATTATGTTTGGGAAACTAAACGTAAAACCAGGAGTATATTACGTTTACCTTATGTATAAAAAAGGGAAAGGGTATAGAATAGGACAAACACAAGGGGTTAGAAGCAGAGAAGGAGAGATCGTCAATGGTTTAATGGTGAGATTAAACCAAGAGCATGGTGACAAGATATGGATTCTCAAAATATGTAGCAGTAAAGAAGAGTCAACTTTTTATGAACAGTTATATTCGTTTAAGTATGGAATCCCTACTACTGTATTTCATGATGTCGGTAGGGGAATAACATTGACTCAGAAATATATTGATGAGTTATTTAATGAGATAGATACAGAAAGCAACGCAATTAAATTAATGGATGATCTCTTAATTTTTGAAGATTTCCCACATCACAGAGCTAATGGAGTAATTAGAGGAGGGGCGATTAGAAGACTTATAAATTTAACCTTTTTTGGAGGAAGAGTTACAGGTATAGATAAAGGATGGAATAGTCATAGGATCGCATTTAACACTTCTAGTGATGAATTAGAAAGCAAGGCAATTAGGGCAGGATTTCCTGTAAGAAAGGGACAGCGAAACACTTGGAGAATTGAAACAGAAAGAGTATTTTATGATGAAGCTAATGAATATGGAAAAAGCATTCAAGAACTAGATAGTGATATAGAAATAGTTAGAAGAGCAAAATTAACTGAGCAAGAAAGTTTTTATTATATGCCAGCTTCACACATTAGACCATCTATGAGTATAGCCAGTTACGAGGGTGGTAAAATTGTTGAAGACATTGTTGAAGAGGTTTCGATTGAAGAATATGATGGATATGTATTTGACATCTCTGTGCCTAACTTTAGACAATATTTATGCGAAGGGATAGTCGTTCATAACTCTATATATGGATGGCGCGGGGCTGATATTCGAAACATTCTTGACTTCGAGAAGGATTATAAGAATACAAAGGTCATAAAACTTGAGCAAAATTACCGTTCTACGAAGACAATACTAAATGCTGCCAATCAAGTAATAGAAAATAACGAGGGCAGAAAAAGTAAAAGACTGTGGACTGCAAATGATGAAGGATGTCCAATAAAGGTTTTCAGCGGTGCTAATGAACATGAAGAAGCAAATTTTATAGTAGATAAAATAAAAGAATTATCTGCAAAAGAAGATAGAAAACTATCAGATTTTGCTATTTTATATAGAACTAATGCCCAATCACGTGTAATAGAGGAAGCATTTTTAAAAGCTAATCTTCCTTATAAAATAGTAGGAGGACATAAATTCTACGACAGAAAAGAAATAAAAGACATAATAGCATATTTAAGGCTAATTCAGAACCCAGTAGACAACTATGCATTTAAGAGAATAATAAATGTACCAAAAAGAGGTATAGGAAAGACAACATTAGATAGACTAGAGCAATACAGCATAGAAAAAGAAGATAGTATGTTCGGAGCAATGCTTGAATGTGATGAAATTCCAGGGCTTACTCAAAGGGCAAAAGACAGTCTAAATTCCTTTTCTACATTAATAAGAAAGTTTATGGCAATGAAGGAAATTTTCACAGTAACAGAATTAATAGAAAATGTAATAGATTCTATTGGCTATATAGAGGAAATACAACAGGAGGAAACTGTTCAAGCAGAATCTAGAATAGAGAATATTAAAGAGTTTTTATCTGTAGCTGTTAGCTTTGAGGAAACCAGTGAAGATAAAACCTTAGAAGGATTCTTAGCAAATATATCACTGCTTTCTGATTTAGACAAAACAGATGATACAGATAGAGACACTGTTACTATGATGACTCTTCACAGTGCAAAAGGATTAGAGTTTCCAGTAGTTTTCATGACAGGAATGGAAGAAAACCTTTTTCCAACATCTAGAGCCTATTTCAATGAAGACGACTTAGAAGAAGAAAGAAGACTATGCTATGTAGGTATTACAAGAGCAGAGGAAATGCTATTTATGACAAGAGCATTCAGCCGTATGATTTACGGTAAAACGGGAGTTAATTCCATGTCTAGATTCTTAAGAGAAATACCTGATGAACTAATTGAGGACCTTAATGAAAGTCGGACGAATAAATCATCTAGTGTTTTTTCTGTATCATCTACTAAAACATATAATAGCATGTCCCCAAAATATTTTACTGGATACACCATAGAAAACACTAGAAAAACTCCTAAGGATACTAATCTAGATATAAAGCCGGGTTCAAAAGTCAACCATAAGGTTTGGGGTATAGGGACAGTAGTACAGGTCAAAGAATTAGACAACGACAAAGAAATTACAATAGCTTTTAATAGCCAAGGTGTTAGAAAGCTTATGCTTTCATTTGCCCCTATAGAGGTAATTAGTTAAGGAAGGTGAACTTTTTTGGATAAACAGAACAGAATAAAAGAGCTAGTGGATATTTTAAACGAGCTTAATTACTATTATTATACACTAGACAGCCCAAAGGTCAGTGATAAGGAATACGATTTGCTTTATGACGAACTATTAAGTCTTGAAAGTGAAACTGGTATAATACTCCCAGATTCACCTACTCAAAGAGTAGGTGGAGAGCCACTTGAAAAATTTGAAAAACATAGACATTTAGGCAGCTTATGGAGCTTAGATAAGGGGCAAAGCTTTGGAGAACTTAGAAGCTGGGATCAAAGAGTCAGGAAGCTAATAGAGCAGTATAACCTGGTTCATGATGAAAAGCTGCCACAGCCAACTTATGTAATGGAATTAAAATTTGATGGATTAACTATTAATCTAACCTACATGGACGGCAAGCTGGCCCAAGGAGCTACTAGAGGAAATGGAATCACAGGCGAGGCAATACTACCTCAGCTTAAAACAATAAAATCCATACCACTTAGTATAGACCATAAGGGGACTATAGAAGTACAAGGGGAAGGATTAATGCCGCTTTCTGCCCTTGAAAAGTATAACGAGAATGCAGCAGAGCCTCTTAAGAATGCAAGGAATGCTGCTGCTGGTGCTTTAAGGAATCTTGATCCAAAGATTACAGCTGAAAGAAATCTAATAGCTTATTTCTATAATATAGGCTACACTGAAAGCCTTAACTTCAATACCCATGTAGAAATGATAGAATTTTTGAAGGAAAACCGCTTTCCTGTAAATGAGTATTTTAGACTATTTAATAGTATAGAAGAAGTTATAGAAGAGATTGAAAAAGTTAAAGAAGATAGAAAGGGACTAGATATACTTACTGATGGTTTAGTAATCAAAATAAATGACATGAGGACTAGGGATGCTCTAGGGTATACTCAGAAGTTTCCAAGGTGGGCTATAGCATATAAATTTGAAGCAGAGGAAGTGACTACAAAGCTGTTAGGTATAGAGTGGAATGTTGGAAGAACTGGAAAAGTGACACCAACAGCACTTTTGGAGCCAATTGATATTGGAGGAGTTACAGTAAAGAGAGCGACACTTAATAACTGGGATGATATTCAAAGAAAAAAAGTAGCTATAGGCTGTAGAGTATGGATAAGAAGGTCTAATGATGTAATACCAGAGATAATGGGAATTGTAGAAGAAGCCCAAGAAGATATAACTGAAATAGCAAAGCCTGAAAAATGCCCATCATGCAATAGTGAGTTGGTTCAGAATGGAGTACATATGTTTTGCCCTAATTCTCTATCCTGTAAGCCACAGCTTGTGTCAAGATTAGTTCATTATGCAAGTAGAGATGCTATGAATATAGAAGGCTTTAGTGAAAAGACTGCCTCTCAACTTTTCGAGGAGATTGACTTAAAGGATATACCTGGCCTATATGAGCTAAAGTTTGAGGATTTGATAAACCTAGAAAGATTTGGACCTAAAAAGGCTCAAAATCTTTTAGATGCTATTGAAAAAAGTAAGGATTGTAGCCTAGATTCATTCGTATATGCCTTGGGAATACCTAATGTAGGTAGAAAAACAGCAACTGATCTGGCAGATGAATTCAAATCCTTAGACAAAATAATGGTTGCTACTTATGAAGAACTCATTAAAGTACCTGACATTGGGGATATAATAGCTAACAGTATAATCGAATTTTTCCATGATGAAAAAATACTAGATAGTATTAATAAATTGCTATCAGAAGGAATCAATATTAAATATGAGCATGAGGAAATAGAGCAAGAATCCATTTTTACTGGTAAAACAGTGGTCATAACAGGTACTATTGAAGGGTTTAGCAGAAGTCAGGCAGAAGCTTTAATCAAAAAAATGGGTGGTAAGACTTCTGGAAGCGTAAGTAAAAGGACTGATTATGTAATTGTAGGAGAAGATGCTGGCTCCAAGGCTGATAAGGCTAGGGAGCTAGGTATAAAGATAATAACAGGAGAAGAATTTTTAGATATAGTAAAATAATTGATATAATAAGACAAAATATTCATAGTATTAACAAGAAAATGCAAGATGTGGCAATACATCCTGCATTTTCTTGTTTTATTTTAGAAAACGCTGTTGAATTATTTTTTTATTACTAGTATAATATTTTGTTATAAGCGGTTCTTTTAAATTGACATATTCAGTCATTTAGACGGACTTATACTAAGTATTGATTTTTTTCAATTCTATTTATTCTAAAACTCTAGAATGGGAAATATAGCTAATTTGCTTAAATGTTAATTTTATTTAATAATTAGCAAAAGTTTTTTTAACAGTCATAGTCAAAAAATAACAAAAAAGATATTTAATACCTACCGCTCTTCCTTTGAAAAACTGCTGTTTATAAAAAAACATGGCAATGAAACGGCATAACCATGAGATTGTTACATTTTGTTAACAATTTATTTAACTAGATTTAATTGAAAAGTGGATAAATATGATGTATCATTAATAAAAGTTTTAAAAGTTCTGACAATTGGTGGATGCATTTCATATCATACTTATCTTAGTCTTAGCGTAGTCTTACCTAAGAGTTCACTTTTTACTTCAGGTTTCAAAGAAAGTTTCCAATGTCATGTTATTTTTAATTAACTCATTAGAAAGGGGAGAGAGTTTTTTATGCTTTTTAATGTTCAAAAAAGAATTTTGGAGGTGTATTCATGTTAAGGTATACTTTAAAACGAGGACTCATAGCCCTTATAACTATCTGGGTAATTATAACAGTTACTTTTTTCTTAATGCGTGCAATACCTGGAGATCCATTCACTAACGAAAAGAAAATTCAGCCACAAATCATGGAAAACTTAAAAAGAAAATATGGCTTAGATAAGCCTCTAATTGTTCAATATGGAACATATCTTAAGAATCTGCTTAAAGGTGATTTGGGAGATTCTATGAAGTACAAAACAAGAACTGTTAATGATATGCTAAGAACTTCATTCCCTGTTTCAGCTAAACTTGGACTCATGGCTGTAGCTTTAGGAGCAGGTTTGGGAATTAGTTTTGGTATTATAGCAGCACTAAATAGAGGAAAGATATTTGACTATTTTGTCATTCTACTTGCAGTTGTAGGAGTTTCAGTCCCTGGATTTGTGTTTGCAGCACTATTCCAGTATTGGTTTGGGGCAAAGCTTCAATGGTTTCCTGTAGCTAGATGGGGCACTTGGAAACATATGGTATTGCCGGTTGCAGCCTTAGGATTTACTATGATTGCATATATTGCTAGAATGATGAGAACTAGTATGTTAGATGTTTTAAGTCAGGACTATATTAGAACTGCTAAAGCAAAAGGACTTTCTAGAGGTGCTGTTACTTGGAAGCATACAATTAGAAATGCCATACTTCCAGTGGTTACAATAATAGGTGTTAGTATTGCTGGGGTTGTAGTTGGCTCTTTCGTAGTTGAGTCAATATTTGCTGTACCTGGTATGGGTAAATATTATGTTCAAAGTATTCAGCAAAATGATTATACATTGATAATGGGAACAACAATATTCTATGCTGTTATCCTTGTTGTTATGATGTATTTAATAGATATCGTATATGGACTAGTAGACCCAAGAATAAGATTAGATGATTAAAAGGGGGGAAAGAAATGGCACAAATTAGTATTGAAAAAGACATGTTTGAAATAGTGGGAAAGGACTTGGAAAGTGCAGATGCTGTAATTAGACCAAGCTTAACTTATTGGGCAGATGCTTGGAGAAGATTAAAAGAAAATAAGCTAGCAATAGTTGCATTAATAGTACTTTCTTTAGTAGTTATTATGGCATTTGTAGGACCTATGATAAGTCCACACACTTATGATGGCCAAGATTATACTGTAATTAATAAAGAACCAAGTGCAGAACATTGGTTTGGAACTGATGCTTTAGGAAGAGATATATTTGTTAGATGCTGGGCTGGTGCAAAGATTTCACTATTTATAGGTCTAGTATCAGCAATTATTAACGTAACTATAGGTATTATCTATGGTGGTATTGCTGGTTATCTAGGTGGATATGTAGATATTATAATGATGCGTTTTGTTGAGATTATATATTCCATTCCAGAACTATTATGGGTAATTCTGCTAATGGTGGTAATGGGCACAGGATTAAAAACAATAATTATTGCCATATCTATCTCTGGCTGGGGGGGAATGGCACGACTAGTTAGAGGTCAGGTGTTACAATTAAAGCAAATGGAATATGTATTAGCTGCTAAGACGCTAGGAGCTGATACATCAAGAATCATTGCTAAGCACTTAATTCCAAATGCAATGGGACCAATCATCATTAACCTTACATTCCAAGTTCCTAGTGCTATATTTACTGAGGCTTTCTTAAGCTATATAGGACTTGGTATTCAGCCACCTTTAGCAAGCTGGGGTAGTTTAGCTAATGAAGGAACATTAATGCTTTTGATAAAGCCATATCAAATGTTCTTCCCAGCACTTCTTATTTGTATAACTATGCTTGCATTTAATATTTTAGGTGACGGTCTGAGAGATTCATTAGACCCAAGACTTAGAAAGTAGGGGGGGAAAAACTTGGCTAATAAAAATAATGTTTTATTAGAAGTTAAGGATTTGACTGTATCCTTTGACACTTATGCTGGTGAAGTACAGGCAGTGAGAGGAGCATCCTTTCACGTCAATAAGGGTGAAACTTTAGCTATAGTAGGAGAATCAGGTTGTGGTAAATCAGTTACGGCGCAGACTATAATGCAGCTTATTCCTATGCCCCCTGGAAGAATTAAAAAAGGTAATATCTTCTTTGAGGGAAAAGATCTGGCTAAACTTACAGACAAGCAAATGGAAGCAGTACGTGGTAAGGATATAAGTATGATTTTCCAAGACCCTATGACTTCTTTAAACCCAACTATGAGAGTTGGTAAGCAAATAATGGAAGGACTTATGAAGCATCAAAAATTCACTAAATCAGAAGCAAAAGAAAGAGCAATAGAGATGCTAAGGCTAGTTGGTATGCCAACACCTGAAAAACGTGTTGAACAGTATCCCCACGAATTCAGTGGTGGTATGAGACAAAGAGCTATGATTGCCATAGCTTTAGCATGTAATCCAAAGTTATTAATAGCTGATGAGCCTACAACAGCACTAGATGTTACTATTCAGGCTCAAATCATGGAATTAATGCAGGACTTACAAAGAAAGCTTAATACATCGATTATTTTGATAACTCATGACCTTGGGGTTGTTGCTAAGGTAGCAGATAGAATTGCAGTTATGTATGCAGGTGTTATAATCGAAAGTGGTACAGCACATGAAATATTCCACAATCCTCAGCATCCATATACATGGGGGCTTTTAAAATCAGTACCAAGGTTAGACACAGGTGAGAAAGAGAGGCTAGTACCTATAGAGGGGACTCCTCCAGACTTATTTGCACCACCTAAGGGGTGTCCTTTTGCTGCAAGATGCGAACATGCTATGAAAATATGTAAGCATCAACATCCAGAAAAGACTAACTTAACTGACACTCATTATGTGAATTGTTGGTTACAACACCAAGATGCACCTAAGGTTATAAATCCTATTACTGGAGAAGGGAGGTAGCTAATATGGATGAAAGAAAAAATTTAATAGAAGTTAGAAACCTGAAAAAATATTTTAACGTTGGTAGAGGACTAACTCTTAAAGCTGTAGATGGAATAAGCTTCAGTATAAAAGAAGGAGAAACCTTAGGCTTAGTTGGAGAATCTGGGTGTGGAAAATCTACTGCTGGTAGAACTATAGTTGGCCTTTACGATATTACAGACGGAGAAATTATTTTTGATGGAATGGATGTGGGTAGACTTAGTAAATCAGAAAAGAAGCAGTTCACTAGATCTGCTCAGATGATATTTCAGGATCCATATGCTTCCCTTAATCCTAGAATGACAGTTACGGACATTATAGGAGAAGGTATAGATATTCATGGTCTTCATAAGGGACAGGATAGGCAAAAAAGAATATATAATTTGCTAGAGCTAGTTGGACTTCGAAGAGAACATGCAAGTAGATATCCTCATGAATTTAGCGGTGGACAAAGACAGCGTATAGGTATTGCGAGGGCACTTGCTGTAGAACCAAAGTTTATCGTTTGTGATGAGCCTATTTCTGCTCTTGATGTGTCTATTCAAGCACAAGTAGTTAACCTATTAGAAGACTTACAAACTGAGTTTGGACTTACCTATTTATTTATTGCTCATGATTTGAGTATGGTTAAACATATTTCAAATAGAATAGCAGTTATGTATTTGGGAACAATTGTAGAGCTTGCAGATAGCAATGAGCTTTATGAAAGACCTCTTCACCCCTATACTCAGGCATTACTATCAGCAGTACCAATTCCTGACCCTGAGATTGAGAAGGATAGAAAGAGAATTATGCTTGAGGGAGACGTACCAAGTCCTATAAACCCATCACCAGGATGTAAATTTCAAGGTAGATGTAGAATGGCTCAAGATATTTGTAGAAAAGAGACTCCTGAGTTAAAAGAGATATATCCAGGACACTTTGTTGCATGTCATATGATAAAATAGATTTTTCATGACATAGGGTGAACATTGATTTTCTTCATATTCAAGGAAGTTAAAGTAACTAGTATATTCCTGAAGATTTGAAGGAATCAATTTCATTATATACAGAATAACTTTGAGATAAAGGGAGGAGAAAAACATGAGAAGAATCAAATGGGTAGCTTTGGTATTAGCTATTTTTATGGTGCTAACTATAGGCTTAACTGCTTGTGGCAATAGCACAGACAAAGATACAAATGATAACAATGCTGGTAATCCTTCTCAAGGGGAAGAAAAACTGGCAGCAGAACAAGTGTTGAGAGTTAACTGGGGTTCAGAGCCACCAGATCTAGACCCACAAACATCAACAGACCAAGTTTCTTTCTGGATTATTAATGCTATTTATGAAGGATTAGTGAGACAACAGCCAGATGGAAGCATCACAAAAGGTTCAGGATTAGCAGAGGACTGGAGAATTAGTGAAGATGGATTGACTTATACATTTGAACTAAGAGATGCTCAGTGGTCAGATGGGACACCAATAACTGCATATGATTTCGAATATGCATGGTTTAGGGCAATAGAACCAGAAACAGCAGCAGAATATGCATACCAATTCTACCACATAAAAGGTGCAGAAGCATATAATAAGGGAGAAATAACAGACAGAAATCAAGTAGGTATCAAAGCATTAGATGAAAAAACATTAGAAGTTGAGTTAGTAAGACCAACTCCATTTTTCTTAAGCCTAACATCATTTATAAGCTATATGCCTGCTCAAAAAGCAGCAGTTGAAAATTTAGGTGAAGAATTTGCTTCCTCACCAGATAAAATGGTTTATAGTGGACCATTTATGATTGAAACATGGGACAAAGAGCAAAAATTAAACCTAGCTAAAAATCCAAATTACTGGGATGCAGACATAGTTAAGCTTGAAAGAATAGAAGGAGATATGATTACTGATAATAATACTAGAATTAACCTTTACGATACTGGTGAGCTTGATGTAACTGCAGTTCCATCAGAGTTTATTGAGAAATACAAAGATACACCTGAATTTGGTACAGCAGCTGATGCAACAACTTGGTATTTACAATTTAACATGGAAGATGAATATTTCAGTAACATAAATATTAGAAAAGCATTTGCTTATGCATCTAATAGAAAAGCATATGTTGACAATGTATTAGCAGATGGTTCTATAGTAGCAGGAGGATTAACACCACCACTATTAGCAGGAAAAGATGGCAAAGATTTTGCTGAGAACCGTGGGAATCTATATGATGAATATGATGCAGCAAAAGCTAAAGAGTATTTTGAAACAGGACTAAAAGAATTAGGAATTACAAAAGAAGAATTTGTAAAGAATGTATCCTTCATTGGTGGAGAATCTACATGGTGGAGCAGAACAATGCAAGCAATGCAACAAATGTGGAAGGATACTTTAGGAGTAGAACTAAAGATTGAACAAATGTCATTTGCAATGCGTCTAGAAAGATACGATAGCAAGGACTATGGAATAACTCTAGCTGGTTGGGGTGGAGATTATAACGACCCAATGACATTTATGGATTTATTCGTAACAGGTGGCGGAAATAATGATGCATATTATTCAAACCCTGAGTATGATGCAAATATTAAGAAAGCTATGGAAGGTGAAGGTGACGAAAGAATAGATGCTATGATAGAGGCTGAAAAGCATTTAGCTGAAGACCTTCCAATATTCCCATTATTCCATCCTGCAAGAGTATATGTACAAAGAGAATATGTAAAAGATATTGCTAGATTTGCAGTTGGTTGTGATACCGAATATAAATGGGCATATATATTAGAGCACTAGAATAAAATAAATCAGAGGAGAGGGTTCAAGATTTAGAAATTTTCTTAATCGAGGGACCTAGGCCTCTGATTTTCTGTTTTTGGAATTATGTAGAATGTACATACATAAAAATAATAGTAGAGAAAATTACTTGAATAATATAATTTACATAAACTATTATATGTAGTAAATATATAATAATTTTAAAATATATATAAAAGTAAACGCTCTGCAATATTACATTTTTGTAATAAATTAATTACAAGAAGGAGATTGTTCTGAATTTATTGAATATTACATAAATATAGTTTTGATAAAATTATAGAATAAGCAGGAGGTGATATTATAGAAAATTAATCTGAAAAGTTACTTTTTAAGTAAATAATAATCTGAGGGGGAGAATTTATGAAAAAAATTCTAGCATTAACATTGGTTTTAGTGATGATTTTATCACTAGGTCTTGTTGGATGCAGCAGTAGTTCGAAGACAACACCTGGACCAAAGGCTGGAGAAAAGTTGGCTGCAGAGCAAGTTTTAAGATATAACTGGGGAGCAGAGCCACCAGACCTAGATCCTCAAACATCTACAGACCAAGTTTCATTCTGGATTATCAATGCTGTATATGAAGGTTTAGTAAGAACTCAGCCAGATGGAACTACACCAAAAGGTTCCGGACTAGCAGAAGATTGGACAATTAGTGATGATGAACTAACCTATACATTTAAACTTAGAGATGCCCAGTGGTCAGATGGTACTCCAATAACTGCATATGATTTCGAATATGCATGGTTTAGAGCAATTGAGCCAGAAACAGCGGCTGAGTATGCATATCAGTTCTATCACATCAAAGGGGCGGAAGAATATAATACAGGTGCAATAACAGATAGAAGCCAAGTAGGTATAAAAGCTTTAGACGACAAAACTCTAGAAGTTGAGTTAGTAAGACCAACACCATTCTTTATTGGTTTAACATCATTTATAACTTATATCCCTGCTCAAAAAGCAGCAGTTGAGGCATTTGGTGAAGAATTTGCTTCCTCACCAGATAAAATGGTTTATAGTGGACCATTCGTGATTGAGCTATGGGAGCATGAACAAAAATTGAACCTAGCAAAGAATCCAAATTACTGGGATGCAGATACAGTTAAGCTTGAAAGAATCGAAGGAGATATGATTACTGATAACAACACTAGAATAAACCTTTATGACACTGGTGGACTTGATGTAACAGGAGTTCCAACAGAGTTCTTAGAAAAGTATAAAGATACACCTGAATTTGGTACAGCAGCAGATGCAACAACTTGGTATGTACAATTTAACTGTGAAGATGAGTATTTCAGCAACCTAAATATTAGAAAAGCATTTGCTTATGCAAGTAATAACCAAGAATATGTAGACAAAGTAATGGCTGATGGTTCTATAGTAGCAGGAGGATTAACTCCACCATTACTAGCAGGAAAAGACGGTAAAGATTTTGCTGAAAACCGTGGTCATGTTTCATTACCATATGATCCTAAAAAAGCAAAAGAGCATTTTGAAGAAGGACTTAAGGAGCTAGGAATAACAAGAGAAGAGTTTCAGAAAAATGCATCATTCATAGCAGGAGATTCTACATGGCATCAAAGAACAAGTCAAGCATACCAGCAAATGTGGAAGGATGCATTAGGAGTGGAACTTGCAATAGAGAATATGACCTTTGCTATGCGTCTAGAGAGATATAATCAAAAAGACTATTCAATATCCTTAGCTGGTTGGGGTGGAGACTACAATGATGCTATGACATTTATGGACCTATTTGTAACAGGTGGAGGAAACAATGATGCATATTATTCAAATCCAGATTACGACGCAGCTATTAAGAGAGCTATGGAAGGCGAAGGAGACGAGAGAATAGATGCTATGCTAGAAGCTGAAAAATTACTAGCAAAAGATGTTCCTATCCACCCATTCTATCATCCAGCAAGAATATATGTACAAAGAGAGTATGTAAAAGGTATTGCTAGATTTGCAGTAGGTGCAGATACTGAGTTTAAATGGGCTTATATACTAGAACATTAAAATAAATAAAAAAGCAGTGGTAAAACCTTGATATGATACCTCCAAAGTAGACAGTCTAATTAATTAAAGTTAGATTATCTACTTGGAGGTGTTTTTTATGACCTAACCCAATTTTCTAAGTGCTTTTCTCAGAAAATTGTAGGTAGGTCAAACTAAGTGTGCTCCAAAATTAAAATCAACCCTATCAAAATTCTGCATAGTTTAAAGAAGAAAACAGAATAATATAATAATATAAATTTTATTTAAAATTATTATTTGTATTTTTCTGTGATTCTTGTTTATTCTTATAATAAGGGCAACCAGAAGATATATTACCAGAAGAAATAATTATGCGATTTAGTGTGCATATTCCATCTCTTTCATATAGACATTTCTCAGAGCAGTTTATGTTCATTACTGGCACCTCCTTTTTAAAACTCACGATACAGATAAACTTAATATATTTTGCCCAAATATATTAGTCATTATTTTGATTTAGTTTTATTTCAAAATGTGCTATTCTAAGTAATGAAGAGATATGAAAGAAGGTGATCATATTACATTTTTTCCTGACTATAATACTACAGAAACTGTTTATCATGTAGCTTGTATTACTGACTTGGACAATATACTGAATAATGGTATAAAATATAATGATAAGTCTACTTATAGTACTATGTATTTAGAGTTTCACAAATATATAAGTTCCTTTAAGCCAGAGAATATTCCTGATTGGGTTATAAGGGAAAAGGCTATATTTGCTAGCTTAAACTATAAAAAGGATCACTCTTGGCATTCTCATTCAGTCGTATTGGCCCTAAAAATAGATAAAGAAAGATGTTGGATAGCAAACGAAAATTTAGCCAATAGAATATATGAGCCATTTATATTAAAGGATGTAAAATATTTTGAAGTAGCAAATAGCTATTTAAATAGAGAAGGTAAAAAAGCAATAGAAGAGTATTGGAATACATCGCTTAGCTTTAATGAAAATCTACTACTTAGACGTGATAAAGAAAAAGGATATGATGCAGAGGTCATGATTTTCCACGACATAAAGCCTGAGGATATAACTATACTCAGAATAATTTCAGATCACAAAATAATGACATTTGAAGAATGTTTGGAGCTCTATAAGGGGGAATAAAAAATGAAAATAGGCAAGTTGCCAAATGAACTATTAGAAAAGATTGTATTCTCAAACATAAGCCGCAATAGAAATGAGGTATTAACTAGGGCAGGTATAGGAAAAGACTGTGCAGTACTAGACTTTGGTGAAAATGTATGTGTAGTATCCACTGATCCAATTACAGGCACTGTTAAAGATATTGGGAAATTAGCTGTTCATATTTCATGCAATGATGTAGCTTCTAATGGAGCTGAGCCAGTAGGACTACTTATGACCATACTAGCCCCTCCTAGTTCTACAGAAGAAGATATAAAAAAAATAATGGAGGATGCTAATGAAGCAGCATCAGAGCTTAATGTAGAAATCATAGGAGGACATACAGAGGTAACAGATACAGTAAATAGAATAATAGTTTCAACCACAGTTTTAGGAATGCAAGCAAAGAAAAACATGTTAGATCCTGAACGTGTAAAGGTAGGAGATAAAATATTGATTACTAAAAGTGCGGGCATAGAAGGAACAGCTATAATAGCTAAAGAACTTGAAGAAAAGCTAATAAACTCAATTCCACAATACCTTATAGATGAAGGGAAGTCTCTAATGGAAAATATAAGTATTGTGACAGAAGGCATAATCTGTGGTCATATAGGAGTGCCTTACATGCATGACATCACTGAAGGAGGAGTATTTGGGGCTGTCTGGGAGACTGGCGTAGCTACAAAAAAAGGAGTTAAGATTAATATTGATGCTATACCATTAAAGGAATCTACAAGAGAAATATGTAATGTACTTAGTATCAATCCATACAAACTAATATCTAGTGGTAGTTTAATAGTAGTTTCACCTGTAGAGAAGGTGGATAAAATTCAGAAAGAACTTTATGAAAAAGGAATAGAGGCGTCAGTAATAGGTGAGATAACAGAAGGGAATATTTTAGTTGAGATAGATGGAGAACTAAAGGAAATTGAACCGCCTGATAGTGATGAGTTGTATAAAGTGATTTAGATTTTCCTGTTTTTTTCGCTATATTAAAAGAATATTACAAAACCCCAAATCGATTGACATAATATTTTGTGAAATGATATAAATATACTATACACAGCTGTGAAAATTGTAGACATTTGCAGAATTAGCTAAAGAAGCAGTAGACATAATCACAAAATATTGCAGAATTTAGGGGGTAAGATATGAAGAAAATAGTTGCAGCTTTTATGGTGTTTATTATGTTAATGGGATTGGGAGCTAGTGTAATGGCAGCTTCAAAGCAATCCACAAAAGTTAGTATTAATGGGAGGCAGCTAGATGTTGCTACGGCTAATGTAATATTTGATGGAAAACCTATTGAAACTGATATACCTCCAATTATTCTCAAAGACAGAACTCTAGTCCCAATAAGATCTATTGGAAATCACTTGGGAGCAGAGGTAGGTTGGAATCAACAAACTAAAGAAGCCACTGTTAAGACAGCAAATCAAGAAATAGTTTTAACCCTAAATAGTTCCATGGTTTCAGTAAATGGAACTAAAAAAGAAATACCTTATGGAGTACCGGCTATTATAGTAAATGATGCTAGAATTATGGTTCCTCTAAGATTTGTGTCAGAGGTGTTAGGATGTATAGTTGACTGGGATCAAGACACTATGACAGGTATTATAACAAGCCAAGTATCTGAGAATATTGAGATTACTAATATTACAGTAGAAGAATCATCAGAATCTAGTCCAAAGATTAAACTTACTACGACTGGAAAAATCGAATATAGCGAAGAGTATCTTAGTGAGCCAGACAGGTTAATCATTGATGTACATAATAGCAGGTTGAATATTAGTGACAAATCTATAGTGGATTCTAATGGGGTAGTTAATATAGAAGTCAATAAATCTCCTATAAAGAGCATAAGAATGGCGGAGTTTTCTAAAGAACCTGAAATTGTTAGAATAGTTATAGATTTAGATAAGCACATAGGATACAATATTAGCACATCTATGGAGGACAAGCTTACGACAATATCTTTTTTAAATAATGTTCAAGATATTAGCTTGGAAAGCATAAATGGTAAAGAAGCAATAGTAATAAATAACTCTGAGGAGTTCAAATATAGTATGTTTACCTTGACTAATCCTAATAGGGTGGTTATTGACATACTTGATTCTAAGTTATGGACAGATAGCCTACAGTTTGATGTAGATGCTGAATACGTTAAATCAGTACGTTCTTCACAATATATTCCTGACTCTTCAGTTGAAGGGCAAGATAATATAGTAAGGGTAGTTCTTGATATAAAGGAGAATAGAGCAATTCCTAACATCAAGGTAGACATGAAAAAAAATAGTTTGATAATATTTGTAGACGATGAAGGTTTTGAGAATATATCCTATTCAAACAAAAATGAAGACGGTGGTCTAATAACAGTCCATGCTGAAAAAAGAACCGACTATTCAATTGAATATAATGAAAAAAGTAGACAAATGCAGATTAGAGTGGACAAAGATGATATAGATTTAGCAAAGGGCATAGTTGCAATAAACGATGACTATATAAGCAATATTACGGTAGATGAAGATGATGAGTATAAGAAAATAACTTTTAGCTTTAAGCAAAAGATAGCATACGAAGTACTTTCAAGTTCAACAGATGATTTAATTGAGGTGGCTTTTGAGAAAATAGAAGAAAATAATGGGGCAAGGCTTATTGTTATTGATGCAGGTCATGGAGGAAAGGATCCAGGAGCCGTTTCACCTTATTCTAAGACAAAAGAAAAAGATTTGAATTTAAGTGTAGCACTTAAACTAGATAAAAAGCTTAGAGAGCTTGGATTTAGAACTATACTTACAAGAAGTACAGATGAATTTATAGTACTTCAAGAAAGGGCAGACATCGCAAACAGAAATGGAGCTGATGCATTTATTAGTGTTCATTTTAATGCTAATGATAAAAGCAGTATAGCAGGAGTACAGACTCTATATTGTCCTGCTTTTAATAGTGAAGTAAAAGAAGAGGACCAATATCCATTTGCAAAAGCTATACAAGATGCACTATTATCAGGACTTAATAGAGAAGATAGAAAAATAGTAAAGAGACCTGACTTAGTTGTTGTAAGAGAAACAAAGATGGTAGCTGCCCTTGCAGAGCTTGGATTCCTTACTAATCCTGAGGAGGAAAAGTTGATTATAACAGAGGCATATCACGAAAAAGCAGCTCAAGCACTAGCAAATGGGATAGTGAATTATTTTAATAGTTTAGGAAAATAAGAGCAATTGAGAGTTGAGAATGGAAAATTGAGAATTAAATAAGGCTAAGAAACGTCATCCTATTATAGAGGATAGTCTTAGATTTAAGACTTCCTCCTGACGCATAGGATGACTTTTTGATTAGTTATTAATAATATTTTAGATAGGGTAATATATAATAGAAAGATTATTAAGGAGGAAGTTTTATGGAGGCTTTGTTTGGGTATCTTTTTATTTTTGGAGCAAGGATAATGGATGTTTCTTTGGCTACTATAAGAATGCTTATGGTAGTCCAAGGTAGGAGAAAATATGCTGCAATAATAGGTTTTTTTGAGGTCATTATATATATTGTAGCTTTAGGTAAGGTTGTAAATGGGCTAAGTAATCTAGGAAACGTTTTAGCGTATGCACTAGGCTTTGCCAGCGGTAACTATATTGGTAGCTATATTGAAGAGAAAATTGCTTTAGGAAATTTAACTGCTCAAGTGATATTAAATGATAATGATCAAGGTATCGTTAATGAATTGAGGGAAAATGGATTTGGAGTTACGGTAATAGAAGGACAGGGAAAGGAAGGTCCAAAGAACTTATTAACTATCATGTTAAAAAGAAAAGATTTGAGTAAACTTCACAAATTATTGGCTTCACATGATAAAGGAGTTTTCATAACAGTAAGTACTACGAAGCTTATAAGTGGTGGATATTTTGCAAAAATTAAAAAGAAATAGAAATAAACAAAATATTCATAGTATTCCCTTAGGGCTAATATACTTTATTAAGTAGTTTTAGCAAAGGGAGGGTAATGAATGTATATCAAAAAGTTGTTAATACTTGCTATAGTACTAGTTTTAGCACTTGGTCTATTTGGATGTAAGGCAATAGACACTATGAAGGATTTAATAACTAGTGAAGAGCCAGAAATTGAAATCATAAGAAGTGATGAAGATGAGAACATTATGGATGATGCTAGTCTAAGAAACACAGTTCTTTATTATCAAAATGAAAACGGATATCTTGTACCTGTTAAAAGAAAAGTTCCTTGGGAAGAGGGGATAGCCAAAGCAGCACTTAAGAACATCATGGATACTCCCACTATTAGGGAGGATATTAGCAGCATAGGGCTTAAGCCAATAATACCTGCAGGAACAGAAATAATTGGAATGTCAATTAATGAAGAAACTGGTTTGTGTAAGGTTGACTTTAATAGTCAAATTATGAATTGCCAATCAAAAAAAGATGAAGAAAACATGGTAAAGGGTGTAGTATACACATTAACCGAGTTTTCAAATATTAAGGAAGTACAGTTTATGGTAGACGGGAAGATAGTACCAGAACTTAAATATGGTACAAAAGTGCAACAACCATTAGCTAGAGAAGACATAAATGTAGTAGAAGACTTAGGGACTGGAGAATCAAAGGTTGTTGTATACTATAAAGGAACTAGCAATGGGGATTATGAATATTATGTTCCTGTAACAGTACCTACATCAGCGCCTAGTGCAAATATACTTACATCTCTTGAAGCATTATTTGATGGAGCACCTGCTTTATCAGGACTTTATACAGATATTCCAGAAGGAATAGATTTTCAAGGAGTAGAAGTATATAATGGAGTAGCTTATGTAGATATTATATCTCATGATTTTGAGATATTAGAAGATCAGACTGTATTTAATAAAATGACTAAAAATATAGGACTTACATTAAAAGAGTTCCCTGAAATAGAATATGTGGAGATATTATTTGATGGCAAGACTATAGAAGAAGCAGGGCTAGATATAGAAGCTCAAGAAACAGTACCAGTTTTCGCAAATGAGTATTAAAAGATTATATACAAAACTCATGGATAATGCTTAGTTACCATGAGTTTTTATATTGACTATGGTTTTATTTAAAATTAATAGAAAAAAATCATATTCTCTGTTATTATATTGGATAGTAGGAAACAATATTATGTGTAAAATTAATTGAAAGGTGAATACATATGACTAGAATAGATGAAAGAAATAATGACGAATTAAGAAAAGTTAGAATAACTAGAAACTACATAAAACATCCACAAGGATCAGTTTTAATAGAAATGGGAGACACAAAGGTTATTTGTACTGCCATGATAGAGGATAGAGTACCACTTTTTCTAAAGGGTGCTGGTACAGGTTGGATAACAGCAGAATATTCAATGCTGCCTGGATCAACTATTACTAGAAAAATTAGAGAATCCAGTAGAGGAAAGGTAGAAGGTAGAAGCCAAGAAATTCAAAGATTGATAGGTAGAGCATTAAGATCTGTTGTTATATTAGAGGACATAGGAGAAAGGACTATTTGGATAGATTGTGATGTAATACAAGCAGATGGAGGAACTAGGACGGCCTCTATAACAGGGGCTTTTATAGCCCTAGCAGACGCTTTGTATAATCTATATAAAGAAGGAAGCATATCATACATTCCTCTAAGGAATTTTTTATCAGCCGTAAGTGTGGGAATTGTCAATGATGAGGCTGTATTGGATTTATGTTATGAAGAAGATTCGAATGCAAAAGTAGACATGAATGTTGTAATGACAGGTAATGGAGATTTTGTAGAGATTCAAGGTACTGGAGAAGAATCACCATTTTCTTTAAATGACTTGAATGAATTAATTGCATTAGCACAAAAAGGCAATGCAGAGCTCATAAGATTTCAAAAAGAGTCTCTAGGAGAAGAAATAAGTAGTCTTATAGGAGTAAGTAAACCTGAAACTAAAGGGGAGCCAAAATATGAATAAAAAATTACTTATTGTTTCAAGTGATAACAGTCATAAGATAGCTGAAATAAAAAGTATATTAAAAGACCTACCCATCACTGTACTTTCAAAAACTGAAGCAGGGTGTGGTGATATTGAAGTAATAGAAGATGGAGATACCTTGGAGGAGAACGCAACAAAAAAAGCAGTAGAAATAGCAAAAAGAGCAAATGGTATAGTTATAGCTGATGATACAGGACTTTTTGTTGATAGGCTAAATGGAGAGCCTGGTGTCTATTCAGCTAGATATAGTGGTGAGAATGCAACATATATAAGCAATAATCAGAAATTGCTAAAAAAGTTAGAAGGAGTACCATTAGAAGATAGAACAGCTAAGTTTAAGACTATAATTGCAATAGTTTTAGAAGATAAGAGTGTAAAGCTGGTATCAGGAGAATGTACTGGCCAAATAGGCTTCGAACCAAAGGGAGAAAATGGCTTTGGCTATGACCCTCTATTTATAGTTGATGGATATGGGAAGACTTTTGCAGAGCTAGGTGAAGAGATTAAAAACACCATAAGTCATAGGGCTAATGCTTTAAAAGAACTTAAGAAAGAGCTTAAAATATTATTAGAGGACGAGTACAATGAAAATAGCAATAATAAGTGATACTCATGGATATGTTCAGGGGTGTATAGATGCACTGAATAAAATAGAAGGGATTGACATTATAATACACCTTGGAGATTATACGAAGGATGTTAAAGCCATTAGAGAAGCTTTTAATATTACAGTGTTAAATGTAAAAGGCAATTGTGATTCTTATGACTTTGAAACTCCAGATGATAATATTATCGAAATAAAAGGTAAGAAAATTTTTGCTACTCATGGTGACTTATATAGAGTTAAGCAAGGATTAAATGATATTTATTATAGAGCTAAAGAGCTAGATGTGGATGTAGCCTTATTTGGTCATAGTCACACCTCGACCTTAGTAGAATACGATGGTGTTCTTTTTCTAAACCCAGGAAGCCCTACCCTACCTAGAGCAGGTACATCAAAGAGTATAGGAATACTATATATAGATGATAATGAAGTCAAGGGTGAAATAATTACAATATAGCTAATAAAATTATATATTAATAATGTTAGCTTAAAGTAATAAATATTCTAATAAAAAATGTCGAAAAAGCCTTGACGAAAGTACTTAAGGCTGGTATAATTTATTATTGTCAGTTGAAAAAATATTTGTACGCCCAACGCGGGTGTTGCTTAGTGGTAGAGCACCGGCTTCCCAAGCCGGTTGTGAGGGTTCGATTCCCTTCACCCGCTCCAACCTCAATATTTGTTCCATAGGACAACAGTTAAGAGTCCCCTGCAGGAGCAAGCTGCTTATAAACGTACCCATAGCTCAGCAGGATAGAGCAACGGCCTTCTAAGCCGTGTGTCCGGGGTTCGAATCCCTGTGGGTACGCCATTTAATAAAAATATGGTGGGTATAGCGCAGTTGGTTAGCGCGCCAGATTGTGGCTCTGGAGGCCATGGGTTCGAATCCCATTATCCACCCCATATGACCCATTAGCTCAGTCGGTAGAGCACCTGACTTTTAATCAGGGTGTCCCGCGTTCGAGTCGCGGATGGGTCACCAATCATGCGGGAGTGGCGGAACTGGCAGACGCGCTAGACTTAGGATCTAGTGTCATAGACGTGGGGGTTCAAGTCCTCTCTCCCGCACCAATAAAAAGGAAATTTGAGAACTGAAGTTTTCGAGCACTACAATCACATTTAATCAAAGATTTACGTAATTAAAGCATGCGGAAGTGGCTCAGTGGTAGAGCATCGCCTTGCCAAGGCGAGGGTCGCGAGTTCGAATCTCGTCTTCCGCTCCATTCTATTTTTTGACCATTTTTATGCGCTCTTAGCTCAGCTGGATAGAGTAGCTGACTTCGAATCAGTTGGTCGGGGGTTCGAATCCCTCAGGGCGCGCCATGAGTTGAAATTTCAACGTTTATAGAGATTAGACATAAGAAAGAAACATAAAATAGGTACTATGATTTTTAAGGAAATTTTCCTTGGTCATAGTACCTATT
Organism: Proteiniborus sp. DW1; assembly: GCF_900095305.1. Lineage (NCBI taxonomy): Bacteria > Bacillati > Bacillota > Clostridia > Eubacteriales > Proteiniborus > Proteiniborus sp. DW1. Next base: position 231,929 of record NZ_FMDO01000007.1, read on the forward strand.
TTTTTATGCTTAGGAGGTGAAAAATGGTAAAAAAAATTGGTTTTAATAATAAAACTAACAAAGATATTGATAGTGCATTTAAAGATTTCATTAGGTATTGCAGAGTTAAAAATCTATCAGATGCGACATTAACTTACTACGAAAATACGTATAAAACATTTAGAGAATTTTACAAGGGTAAGTTAGAAGAAATAAAAGATAATGTAATAGATGATTATATCTTGTATCTAAGACAAAATACTAAAATGAACGACATATCAATTAATACAAGCATTAGAGGTATTAGAGTAATTTTATATTATTTCATGAAATTAGGTTATATAGACAAATTTAAAATAACTATATCTAAAGCAGAGAAGAAAATAAAAGAAACCTATACAGATGCAGAATTAGAATTACTATTAAAGAAACCTGATATCAAGGAATGTAACTTCGCAGATTATAGAACATGGGTAATAATCAATTTTCTTCTTGCGACAGGTGCTAGGGCTAATACAATATGTAACATTACTATTAAAGACTTAAATCTACAAGATAGCTATGTAGTTTATAGAAGCACTAAAAATAAAAGGCAGCAAATAGTACCACTAACAAATAGCGAAGAACCTCCAAATAGAGTTTTCTATTTTAGAAGGGAAATTAGAAAGATATAGGGATAAACATTTTGGTTATATTACAATTAATGTTAAAGAAGAAGATTTCGAAAAAGTTCAGCAATATTTAAATAACAATAACATTAAATGGAATTCTTATTGATCGTGAGGTGGAAATATGTTTGATTTTCTATCTGATTATCAAAAGAACTTTTGGAAGATGATTATGATACCAGCATTTAGTTCCACTATTCAAATAGTACTAATTACTACTATATTATCTACAATACTAGGTTTTATTATAGCTGTTATATTAGTAATAACAAATAAAGATGGTTTACATCCAAATAAATTTATTTATCAAGTGCTATCTTTTGTTGTAAACGTAGTTCGTTCATTTCCATTTGTTATTTTGATGATATTTTTACTTCCATTTACAAAATCTTTAGTAGGTACTTCTTTTGGGGTAAAAGCTGCTGTAGTACCTTTAACTGTTTCTGCTACAGCGTTTATTGCAAGACTAATAGAAAGTGCTATGCAAGAAGTTGATAAAGATTTAATTGAAGCTATGCAGTCTTTTGGTATTTCAGATAAGCATATTATTTTTGGTGTTATTGTGTCAGAAGCAACACCAGCTATTATTTCTGGGGTTATAATTGCCACTATTGCTATTTTGGGTTCTACGGCTATGGCAGGGACCATGGGTGCTGGTGGTATTGGATCTGTTGCTATTACATACGGATATCAGAGTTTTAATAAAAAGGTAATGTATATGACAGCCTTTATTCTTGTTATAATGGTTCAGGGTATTCAGACAATTGGAAACTGGCTGTATAAGAAAATGAAATAGTCTGTATAAGATTGTAATTCTAACTATATTTGCCGAAGATTTGTATAGCTAGCTTTCTTTTAAAGCTAGTCTTTAAGTCACCGAGTAAGCTCATAAAGAAATTAAGAAGTCATTAGAATTTTTCAAACTGTATATTTGATGCTGTAGATGCTGTTTTAGAAGTAGCTGATAATTATGGATAATATTCTGTTAATACAAGGCTTGTAGGTTTTTCTACTGGCCTCTTTTATTGTGTCTCATTAAAATCCTTGGTTCTACTAGGGATTCTAAAGAACTTTAACATAGAATGGATGCTTTAACAGTAGCCTAAAAATAAAGCAGTTGGTGAGTCATTATCGGCAGAAAGGGAGTTACATGAGCTGAGAAGTTCATATTAGAATTTATAAATTTTATTAATATTGACTATATTTACTATTAACATATTTGATTTGATTAAAAGCACTGTTGTGATAAAATTTTGACGAGAGTAAAGTAAAATGTGTTTGTCTAAAATGTAACAGAAATGAGAGTAGGGGGAGGTCTTAGTATGGACTACAGTGAACTAAAGCTTAGGATGAAGGATGCAAAATCAGAAATGACACCATCAGAGAGGTCAAAAAGATATTTTGCTGGTGAAGAAGTGGATCATATTCCATATGGCTTGATTTCAATTTATGAAGCTTTGTCTGAAATCTATGGATATACGACTAGGAAAATAAATACTGATTTTAATGTTTTCGCTGAGATTATAGAAAGAGCAAGGGATGATTATGGTTTAGAAGGAGTTAATTTAGGTTTGAGACTTAGAGGCATGGGAGCTGCTATGGGTTCAACTCTTTTCCATCCAGAACATGGGATTGATCGTATAGAAGAACATATTTTACAGAGCTATGATGATTGGGATAAACTTGATAAGGCTGATCCATATAATAACAGAATTCTAACACCGATGTTAGAAAAAGCAGCTAAAATAAGAGAGAAATTTCCCGAGATACCAATAAATACGGGTGTTGCAGGTCCGTTATCTACAACTATTGCAATTCGTCCAATTGAAAAAGTTCTTAGAGATACAAGAAAGAACCCAGAGAGACTAAAAGAATTAATTGCCCTAGCTGTAGACAATTCTTTAAGATGGGTAGAGGTCTTTACAAAGGAATTTGGACCAGGTACAGTGTCTATATCAGACCCTGTTACTTGTACAGATATCTTAAGCCTAAGCCAATTTGAAGAGTTTTCTTTTCCAGAATTAAAACGATTAGTTTCAGGTCTTAAAGAGATTACAGGCTTGAAACCTTCTTTGCATATCTGCGGGCATACTAAAGGAATATGGGAAAAACTAAAGGAGTTAGAAATATCTTCTTTTAGTGTAGACAATTGTGAAGATATTGCAGAAGCCTGTGAAGTACTAGGAGGTACCTTTGCCATTGTAGGAAATGTGCCGCCAGTGGATATTTTAAAGAACGGTAGTATAGATGATGTAATAGAAAGCGTGAAGGAATGTATCCAAAAGAGTGCTACTTCACCGAAAGGATATATACTTTCTAGTGGATGTCAAGTAGCAATGGGAACACCAAAGGAAAACTTAGAAGCGTATGTTTATGCAGCTAGGAAATATGGAAAGGGTGCAAAGATAGGTGAAATGCCAAGAGGCATATTAGAAGAAGACTAGATAATAGTAAAATTCCTAAAATGATAGATTAAGAGTTTTACTAATGAATTAGCTATCCTTTATATTAGAGAAGGAATTATATTAGATTTTCTGTTTGATTATCAAAAGAACTTTTGGAAGATGATTATGATACCAGCATTTAGTACCACTAATTGTAATGGCTGTATAAGAAAATGAAATAGTCTATATGTAAGATTATAATTTAAACTAGCTATATAAAGGGAAATTACACCCTAGTAGGTATAGCTAGTTTTTCTATAAAATCTATCTTTATTCTAAACCATTTTTCAATTTGACATCTTCTAATATTAATTTTAGAATTTTTAAATCGTCATCTTAGAATCTCTTAGGATTCCTAGTATTGGAACAACTTGGTGGTAAAAGTAGACAGATATATACTTAATAAAAAATATCTATACCTTAATAATTTTGTATTAATAAAATTAATTAGAAGCCTAGTAGTAACTAATATACAATATATATGCATGTGATATTTTTGTCAATTAAAATGGGGAAATTATGCATAAATTAGACCAGATGATGCCAAATGAGAGATTGCAAGCTTTTATGACAGGTAAGGAAATGGATAGAATACTAGTTATGCCAATATTAGTATCAATTACCCATAGAGTAGTAGGGATGACACATAAAGAGAAGTTCAGCAGAAAATGAGGTAGCTGCAACATGTATATATCCTGTGCTTCGGGCTGTGATATTACACAAAATGTTCCTGTTGAAAACATAGATGCATTTATGGAAGCAGCTCGTAAGTATGGAAAATATCCATTAGATAAAGAGTTGTTAGGAATAGAAAACTAGTATAAAATAATTGGGTTTAAATATATTATACGAGGAGGAATAAGTGTGAGCAAATCAAAAGAAGAACTGTTAAAACAGTTATCAGATTGTGTTTTTGAAATGGAAGATGAAGAGGTTATAAGTGTAGCACAGGAATATCTAGATGCTGGATATGACCCACTAGAGGGTATTACAGAAGGATTAGTCGATGGAATGAATAGAGCTGGAAAAATGTATGAAGAAGAAGAGTATTTTATTACAGACTTATTAATTTGTTCTGATGCTATGTACAATGGATTAGATATATTAAAGCCTCATTTGCCTCAAAAGAAACTTGAGGGAACAAAAACATATAAATGTGTTATTGGAGTTGTTGAAGGTGACACTCATGATATAGGGAAGAACTTAGTAAAAATCATGTTAGAAACTGCTGGTTTTGAAATGTATGATTTAGGACGAGATGTACCTTTAAAAAATTTCATAGATAAAGCAAAAGAAGTAGATGCAGACCTTATTTGTCTATCAACTTTAATGACAACTACTATGCCTGGGATGAAAAGGGTTGTTGAAATGCTAAAAGAAGAGAAAATGTATGAAAAAACAAAAGTAATGATAGGTGGAGGACCTGTTTCCCAGACATACTGTGAAAAAATCGATGCTAGTGGCTATTCACCTAATGCAGTTGAAGCTGTTAAACTAGCAAAACTATTAGTTGGTATGGGTATTCCGGTGTAAATGATAGGAGGTTTTGATATTGAATTCAAGAGAAAGACTTCTTTCTGCATTGAAGGGAAATAAGGTGGATAGAGTTCCTTGTATTTGCCCTGGCGGAATGATGAACATGATTATAACTGAATTAATGGAAAAGACAGGAATCATATGGCCAGATGCTCATACAGATGCTAATAAAATGGCAGAGCTTGCAAGGGCTGTATATGAATATGGGATGTTTGAAAACTATGGCGTCCCATTTTGTATGACTATTGAAGTAGAGAGTATGGGCTCAGGTATTGACATGGGCTCTAAAATTTTTGAACCTCATGTTGTTGATTATGTAATTAATTCAGTGTCAGATTATAAGGAGTTAAAAGCTTTAGATATAAATAGTGGGAGAGCTAAGGTAACAACAGATGCGATTTCAATTTTAAAAAGTAGAGGCGATGGTGTTCCTATAATTGGTAATCTTTCAGGTCCTATTAGTGTAGCCTCATCACTTATGGATCCAGTTCCATACTATAAGGAATTAAGAAGAAAAAGAGAAGATGCTCATGAGTTTATGAAATTTGTAACAAATCAAATTATTGAATTTGGTAAAGCTCAAGTAAAAGCAGGAGCAGATGTAATTGCCATATCTGATCCAAGTGGAACTGGAGAAATATTAGGTCCAAAATATTTTGAAGAGTATGCTGTTAAATATATTAATATGCTAATAGATGGTATTAGGGAAGTTGATGAAAATTTCCCTATAATTGTTCATATATGTGGTCAGATGCGTAGTGTATATTCTGAAATAAGAGAATTAAAAGCAGATGCTTTTAGTTTCGATGCAATTGTTAGCATAAAAGAAATAAGAGAGCATATGAGAGATAAGATTTTAATGGGCAATATAAGTTCTTTTGCTCTTGAATCTACTGATGAAGAAAAGATTAAGAAAATGACTGAAAATGCAATTAATAGTGGTATAAATATTGTTTCACCTGCTTGTGGTCTTGGAACCCAATCATCAATGAAAAATATCCAAGCTATACTGAAAACTGTTAAAGCTGAAAGTTAACAGGAAGGAGGAAATATGACTGTAAAAATAGACATTATCTCTGGCTTTTTAGGAGCTGGGAAAACAACTATGATTAAAAAGTTATTAGATGAAGATGTGTTAGGAGGCAGAATCGCCATAATAGAAAATGAGTTTGGAGAAATTAGTATAGATTCTAATAGGCTGGAAGAATCAGGCGTTGAGATAAAATCTATTTCATCTGGATGTATATGCTGTACACTTTCAGGAGATTTTCAATTGGCAATTAAAGAGCTTATAAAAGAACATAAGCCTAATAGAATCATAATTGAGCCAACAGGTTTAGGAAAGTTATCAGATATAATATCTACAATTAATATGACTAAAAAAACTGAAGATATTGAAGTAGATATGGCTATGACAATCGTAGATGTTTTAGAATTTGAAGATTTTATTGAAGTTTTTGGGGACTTTTTTAAAGATCAAATCCAATATGCAAATGCTATTGCTCTTAGCAAAGCTCAGTTGACTGATGAATCCAGAGTTAATAATGTAATAAATTCTATTAGAGATATAAATACAGATGCTGCCATAATTGCATTCCCATGGAATGAGTTGGAAGCTAAGGATATTCTAGATGCAGCAAAATTAAATAAAAGAAATAAGCATATTTATGCACTAGATAACTGTGATGACGAGCACAATCATGCATATCATGACCATGTTCATGATCATAATCATGAAGAATATTCAGTTAATGCTTCATTTGATTATTGTTCTTTTGAAACTATGAAAACATATAGTGAAGAAGAGCTAGTATCTGTTTTAAATTCCCTAAGCAACTCAAAACATGGTAAAGTTTTGAGAGCTAAAGGCTCTCTTTTAAATGATGATAAGAAGTGGGTTGACTTTGATTTTACACCTAGCAATTATGAAGTGAAAGTAGGAAAGATAAAGACTATAGGTCAAGTCACAGTTATTGGAATTGATTTAAATAAAGATTCCATTAGAAACTTATTTAATTAAATTTCTAGAATAGTAGTGAATTCTATTTTAGAAGCGGAAGGAAGTATGCAATGCCTAAAGTAAATTTTGTAAAAGATAAAATATGTATTGAAGTTAAGGAAAATACACTTTTATTAGATGCTATTAGGAAAGCCAAACTAAGTATTGAAACTCCATGTAATGGTATGGGGTTTTGCGGTAAATGTAAGGTAATCGCTAAAGGACACCTGTCTGAACCAACTGATAGAGAAAGAAGGATTATAGATGAAGAAAAGTGCGAAAGACTATCATGTATGGCAAAGATTTTGGGTGATGTAGAAGTAGAACTAATTGAAAAGCAAAAAGTATTAAAGACAATTAACAAGGGTTTTAGTATTGATGTAGAAGTTGATAGTCCTGTTAAATTAGTAAGACTTCCAAAAGTGAACAAATCAAGTTTTGTCCCTTATGTTGATTATATAGGATATAGAGTTAGCTCAGCAGAACTATATAAAAAGATTGCAGCTATAGAAGAAGGTAATTATGAGGAGATTTGGGGTGTAGCTTTTGAAGATAAGCTACTAGATATAACTACTTACAAGAAGACTGTGTTAGGTTTAGCTGTGGATATTGGAACTACAGGTGTTTCTTATTATTTAGTTGATTTATCCAATGGACAAATAGTTAGAAACCTATCCTCTTTAAATCCTCAGACACAATATGGCGGGGATGTACTAACAAGGATTACATATTGCATGGAAAATCCATCAGGAGCTGCCAAGCTTCAGGAATTAATAGTAGATGAAATAAACCATACAATTAAGAAGATTGTTGAGAATCTATATAGTATAGATGATATTTATCACATTGCCATTGCAGCAAATACTACAATGATGCATTTATTATTAGGGATTAATCCTGAAATATTGGCTAAAGCACCATATAGAGCTGTGTTTTTAAGTTGTGAAGCTACTAAAGCAAGGGATATATGGATTAAGGCTAATAGTGAGGCTTTACTCACTATAATTCCATCTGCTTCATCATATGTAGGTGGGGATATAGTATCAGGCATTATGGCATCAGATTTTCAAGACAATAAAGAGGCTGTGTTCATAGATATAGGCACAAATGGCGAGTTGGCAGCTTTAAAGGATGGAAAGATAATATGCACATCTACAGCAGCAGGCCCAGCATTAGAAGGTATGAATATCGAATGTGGATGCCGTGCAGAAGAAGGAGCTATAGAAAAATTTGATATTGATGAAGACTATAATATTAATTACTCAACAATAGGAAATGCCAAAGCAATAGGAATCTGTGGTAGTGGTCTTATAGACATAGCTGGGGCATTGGTAAAAAGAGATATTGTAATGAAATCTGGCAGGTGGAATAAGAACTTTAATTCTAAATTGGCTGAAAGATTAGTAGATAAAAAGTTTTATATAACTGATGATATATTTATTTCTCAAAAGGACATAAGACAAATTCAGCTAGCTAAAGGGGCTGTAGCTGCTGGTGTAATTATGATGTTAGATGAGATAGGACTGACAATTGAAGACATACCATTAGTTTACATAGCTGGAGCTTTTGGCTATCATATTAATCCAGACAATATAATGGAGATAGGACTGATACCTAAAGGGTTTAATGGAGATATAAAGTTTTTAGGGAATACTTCACTAGAAGGTGCAAGGCTTGTCTTGATTAACAGGGATTGTTATAGAAAAGTATATGATATTAAGAGGGATATGGAAGTGTTGGAACTGTCTCTAAAAGAAAATTTTCAAGATATTTTTATTGGTCAGCTAAATTTCTAGAAAAGGTGATAAAATGACATCTAAAAATTTATTAAAGTGTATTGGTGAGAAGGTAGATTCAATACCTGACAGTATTTTGGAGGATTTAGGTTTGTCTTTTGAAGAGATAAATAATGATGCCTCTAAAATGGCTATCCTGTCAAAATCCCTTAAAAGATATAAGAATTCCTCGCATTGTAAAATACCTTTTTGCCATACTGTAGAAGCTGAAGCCTTTGGTTCTTCAGTGGTCTTTGACCATAAATATGGTAATAGAATTGGAGGATATGCAATTAAGGATATCAATTCAATAGATGATTTAAAAGAATTTGATTTAAGTAGAGGAAGAATTGCTGAGGTTTTAAAAGCTATTAGTTTATTGAAGAAAGATGGAGAAAATGTAGTCCTTGATATAACAGGACCTGTTACACTTGGAACAGGTATTATAGATAGCAATGTATTTTTTAGGGCTACTAGAAAGGATATAGGCAAGGCTAATAAGTTGTTTGAATTAATCGAAAATAGTACTGTGGAGTATATACTAGAATCCATAAAAAATGGAGTTGACATAATTTCCTATTCAGATCCAGCTGGTTCTTTAGATATAGTTGGACCAAAGTTTTTTAAAGACTTTGCAGGTAAAACTATATACAGTATTTTGAAAAGAGTTGAAGGCAAATTAGGAGACTCAGTTATTCATCTTTGTATCAAAACATCCAAATCTCTTGAATTATCTGGTTTTTTAGAGGTTGAAGAGACTAAAGTAGAAGGACAAAGTTATTATGAAATAATTAAAAATGCTAAAAAAGAAAATAAAGATATAGAATTTTTAGGACACTGGTGTTTGAAGTCTAAAGCAAATAAAAATGAGATAATCTGTTGTAAACTCATACCCTAGCCTGATTTGTTTAAGAGTTTATTAGCAATAGTAATGATTAATTACTATATTTTATCTATTTTCAACATATTATATTGATAGATTTCTATAATATACTTAAATAATGATAAAAACTAGAGATATCCTGCATAGATTGAAGAAGTCGATGCAGGATATACTTTGTTTATTAGGCTCTTTATTATTTCTTTTATATATTTTATTGGCTGATCTCTAAGCTAAGGACTGAAATTATATACCATATTAAGAAATATAGTAAAGCAGTTTAGCATAGCAACATCAAGTATATTCTAAGACGATAATTGTTAATTAATTTATACTGTTTTTTAATAAAATAATGAGGTATAATGTTATCTAGTATTTGTATTGTATAACATAAAGGGTTTGGTGAAATGATTATGGAAAGATTAGACAATAGAGATATTAGGAATCAGATTTTTAAGCTAGCTATTCCAGCAATTTTAGAAATGACACTTCATACTCTTGTATGGACAGCTGATACTGCTATGGTAGGAAGACTTAATCCTGCTTCAATATCCGCAGTTAATTTAGGTTCACAGATAATGTTTACTATAAGTAATATTTTTGGTGCTCTTGGAATAGGTGCTACAGCATTGGTATCTAGACAAATAGGGGCTAAAAATAGAGATGAGGCTGAAAATATAGCAGCTCAAGCAATTGGAATAGGACTTATAATCAGTATTATAATAGGATTTAGTGGAATCTTATCAGCAAATGCAGTGTTTAATCTAATAGTAGATGACCCTGAGGTCATAGTACTAGGAAGTAATTATCTTAGGATAGTTTTTGTTGGGGCATTGTTTTTAATACCACAATTTATCGCCAATTCTATATTAAGAGGAGCTGGAAATACAGTTATTCCTTTAGTATCAGCAGCTTTTGCAAATGCATTTAATATTATTGGTGACTATGTGCTAATCTTTGGGAAGTTTGGATTTCCCGAGCTTGGAGTAAATGGAGCAGCTATTGCAACAGGAGTCGCTCAAATATTAGGAGCTTCTATTACATTTTTTTTCTTGATTAGAGGAAAATCTGGTATTAAGCTTCATATCAGTAAGGTATTTAAGTTAAATAGAAATGTAACCAAAAATATTGTAAACCTAAGTGTACCTGCTACGCTTGAAACATTTATGAATGAAGGAAGTAGACTGTTATCTTCATTCTGGATAGCACAATTAGGGACTATTTCTTTTGCTGCACATTCACTTGCCAATGCAGCAGAATCGATTTCGTATATGCCTGGTTATGGCTTTGCTGTAGCTGCCACTACTATGGTTGGACAAAGCTTAGGAGCTAAGAATATAAAGAGGGCTGAGGTCAGTACGAAGAAAATTATAATGTATTCAGTATGGTTAATGGGATTAGTAGCTTTAGCTTTTGCCCTTATACCTTTTGGAATTATGAGACTTTTCAGTAATGACCTTGGAACAGTGGAACTAGCATCTAGATGCTTGCGAGTAGGTGCGGTTGAACAGATTCCTATAGCAATAGGTATGACTGTTTCAGGTGCTTTAAAAGGAGCAGGAGATACAAAGGGACCTTTTAAAATATCTTTAGTTACAAATCTAGCAGTAAGACTGCCTTTAATATTCATTATTGTATTTGTTTTAAAATTGAATGTTGTATTTGTATGGTGGGCAACAGGAATACAGTTTATAGTTGAAGCAACATTAATGGTAATTAGATACAGGCGAGGTAGATGGAAATCTATAAATGTATAAGAAAAAGAAAAAGAGCTTTTTACTTGACATAGGTCAGTTTGCTAAGCTCTTTTTGTTTTTTTAATCTAATTCAATTGACTTTATTTCATACTCAATATTCTCCATAGGAGTTTCTACTAAAACATGATCCCCTACTTTTTTCAGTAAGAGCGCTTTTCCAATTGGTGAAAGATATGAAGCATAATCTCCATCTAATGGATTTGTAGTCAAGAAAGGAGAAACAATTTTAAACCTTTCTACTTCATTACTGTTGATATCCTCCACTTCAACGATGCTATCGATTATTACAAAAGGACAATTGGTGCTCTTTTTATTAGACTTTTTCATTTTTTTCACATACTTATATATCTGTGAAATATAATCTGCTATTAGGGTTTCGAACTCTAACCTCTCGGCAGACATTTCATAGTAGTACTCTTCAATGACTTCGCTTTTTTCTTCTTCAATTTGAACTAAATGCTCTATAAGTTTTTCATATATTGTTTTTACTTCTATGGACATGTAATATCCCCCCTATCCCCATATACATTAAATGGCAAATGTTTCCATATACAACAAGCCATTCCGTAGAAATACGGAATGGCTCATATATAATCATATCATAGCTGTTAATCATTGTCAACAATGACTGACATTACCACTTAATAACAAAGATTTAATAATGATTATAAATATTGCAAAGAAAGCTATTTTCTAATACTATTATAGCTAGAGAATTATAGATAGTAGGTTGGTAACCATGAAATTAAAGCAGAAAATAAAGGTGTCTGTTCGTAATCTAGTAGAATTCATTCTAAGAACTGGAGATATAGACTCAGGATTTGTAGGTAGTAGCAACAACAGGGCATTAGAAGGGACTAGGATACATAAGAAGGTGCAAAGCACCAGTGGAGAAAACTACGATTCTGAGGTTATTCTTAAATATGACATAGAATATGAAGAATACATCTTAAGCCTAGAAGGTAGAGCAGACGGTATTATTATAGAAAATGGACTTGTTACAATAGATGAAATAAAAAGCACTGCAGCACCTATTGAAAAAATAGATGAAGATTACAATCCTCTTCATTGGGCACAGGCAAAATGCTATGCCTTTATTTATGCTGAGGAAAAAGAGCTACAATATATAAATGTCCAGTTAACATATTATCAAATAGACACAGATGAAATTAAGCGTATAGTTAAGGAATTTAGCTTTGAAGAGCTAAAGAGCTTTTTCTTTGACTTGATTCAGAAGTATTTTATATGGACAGAAATGCAGCATAAGTGGAATATTAAAAGAAATGCTTCTATAAAAGAATTATCCTTTCCTCATGAAAAGTATAGAAAGGGACAGAGGGAATTAGCAGTTGCTGCATATAAGACAATAGTAAATGAGAAAAAACTATATGCCCAAGCCCCTACTGGAATAGGTAAGACCATATCTACAGCATTTCCTGCTATTAAGGCTATGGGAGAAGGACACACATCTAAAATATTTTATCTAACAGCTAAAACCATAACCCGAACTGTGGCTGGAGAGGCATTTTCACTAATGAGAGAAAATGGATTAGATGTTAAGACTGTAGTACTTACTGCTAAAGATAAAATATGCTTTAAAGAAAAAGCAACCTGCAGCCCAGAAGCATGTGAATATGCTAAAGGCCATTATGACAGAGTAAATGATGCCATAATGGATATTTTAAAGAATGAGGATGAACTAAATAGAGAAACTATTGAAAAATATGCACTAAGGCACTGTGTATGTCCTTTTGAATTTTCATTAGACTTAACTTTATGGGCGGATGCAGTTATTTGTGACTATAATTATGTATTTGATCCTAGTGTAAGCTTAAAAAGGTTTTTTGCAGAAAAGGGAGGAGACTATGTATTTCTAATTGACGAAGCCCATAATCTAGTAGATAGAGCTAGAGAAATGTATTCAGCAGAGCTTTTTAAGAAGCCCTTTCTGGACTTTAAAAGAGAAGTTAAGACTACTTACCCTAAACTATCTAAAGCTCTAAACAAAATCAATCAATATATGCTTGAGCAAAAAAAGAAGTGCGATTCCAATGGTTATTATATTAAAGAAGAGTTAGATGGGGATATATACTATTACCTTAAAAAATTCATTGCAGAATGTGAAGAATACTTATTAAGACAAAAAAATGCTGAAAGATACGAAGAACATTTAAGCCTATATTTTGATGCTTTGGCTTTTACAAGAATATGCGAGTTGTATGACGATAAATATATTACCTATGTAGAAAACTCTAATAAAGATGTAAGACTAAAGCTCTATTGTCTAGATCCATCACATTTATTAAAGGAAACATTAAAAAAAGGCAAGGCAGCTATATTTTTCTCTGCTACATTGATTCCAATGGATTATCATAAGAACATATTAGGCGGGGAAGAGGATGATTATACTATTTATTTAAATTCTCCTTTTTCTATAGAAAACAGGCAAATTCTTGTGGCAGATAGGATTTCAACCAAGTATAGAGATAGAGAAAGAAGTTATTCAGATATTGTGGAGTATATTAACTCTGTATTAAATGTCAAGAAGGGAAATTATCTAATCTTCTTTCCATCCTATCAATATATGAATAAGGTTTATGAATTATTCAAAGAAAAGTATCCAGAGTATGAAACCTACATTCAAGAGCCTAATATGACTGAAGAAGAGAGAGAAGATTTTTTGGAACTATTTGAAATAGATAATGAGAAAAATGTCTTAGGTTTTTGTGTTCTTGGAGGAATATTCTCAGAAGGAATCGATCTTAAGCATGATAGACTAATAGGGGTTATAATAGTTGGAGTAGGGCTACCACAGATTTGCTTAGAAAGAGATATCATTAAAGATTATTTTAACAAGGTAAATAAGCTAGGCTACGAATACTCATACATGTACCCTGGCATGACTAAGGTCCTTCAGGCAGCAGGGCGATTAATTCGTACAGAAGAGGATAGGGGAGTTATTCTGCTATTAGATGAAAGATTTGTATACTCAAATTATCAAAGATTATTTCCTAAAGAATGGTTTCCTCATGAAAGAGTAAATAAAGATAATATAGAAAAGTATCTCAGTAAGTTCTGGGGGTAGCAGGAAGAGAGCTAGAATTATGAGAGATTCTTTGTTATAAAATTTTTAGAGGTATTTTTTGTGTTTTCCTTTGAGTTTCCTGTACTATATATCTTTGATTGATATGGAAGTGTAAAAATTCCCTTATATTACATCATATTACCTCCAAAAAAAATTTTAAAAACTTATTGACTTTATTTCTGTACGTGATATAATATTCTTTGTCGTTAATAAAAACAATCTATGCGGGAGTGGCGGAACTGGCAGACGCGCTAGACTTAGGATCTAGTGTCATAGACGTGGGGGTTCAAGTCCTCTCTCCCGCACCATAATAGCCAATGTAAATGTCAGTGATTTTTTAGCGAATGCAAATGTAAAAGAACTTTTCTCAATAAGATTCACAATAAATTTCTTAAAAATCTATTGACTTTATTTTTAAATGCATGATATAATAATCAAGTCAGTAAGAAAAATAACTATGCGGGAGTGGCGGAACTGGCAGACGCGCTAGACTTAGGATCTAGTGTCATAGACGTGGGGGTTCAAGTCCTCTCTCCCGCACCATAATAGCCAATGGTATATTCCATTGGTTTTTTCTTATATTTTTTTAAAAAATGTATGGTACAATTGGACATGGGAAGAATTTATGATATAATATAGTGGTTAATCATAAGGAAGTCATACGAATGGTTAAATTACACTGGTTGTAGCCTTATAATTGAAACGACATTAAGATTATTTGCAGTATATAGGAATTCTTCAAATTTATTTATTCACACCATACATAGGCACGGACTTTCGGAAATATCTCATCAGTATGTCAGTGATTTAAATACGTGTGAATTAGAGAGACTAATATAAAGGTTTAAGGAGGAAAGTTAATGAGTTCATCAGTAGTAAAAAAAGAAAATAATGTTGTTACATTAAAAATCGAGGTAGATGCAGAAACATTTGAGAAAGGTGTTCAACAGGCTTATCAAAAAAACAAGCACAGATTTAATATTCCAGGATTTAGAAAAGGAAAAGCTCCTAGAAAGATAATTGAAATGAACTATGGAGAAGGAATTTTCTATGAAGATGCAATAAACATTGTATTTCCAGAAGCATATGATAAAGCTATAGAAGAACACAAACTTGACCCAGTAGATAGACCAACTGTAGACGTTGAAGATATTGAAAAAGGAAAAGCAGTAGTGTTTACAGCTGATGTTACAGTTATGCCAGAAGTTAAGCTTGGTGAGTACAAGGGTATAGAAGTAGAAAAATCAGAGTATAATGTTACAGAAGAAGAAGTAGAAGCAGAGCTAAAAACAATGCGAGAGAGAAATGCTAGAATTGTAGATGCTGGTGACAGACCAGTAAAACAAGGGGATATATTAACTATTGACTATTCAGGATTTGTAGGAGAAGAGCAATTTGAAGGTGGTACAGCACAAAACCAAACTCTTGAAATCGGTTCTGGCAGATTTATCCCTGGATTCGAAGATCAACTTGTGGGAAAAAATAAAGAAGAGGAAGTTGAAGTAAAGGTTACTTTTCCAGAAGAATATCATGCAGAGAATTTAGCAGGTAAAGATGCTATATTCAAAGTTATAATACATGAAATAAAAGAAAAAGAATTACCAGCTTTAGATGATGAATTTGCTAAAGATGTAAGTGAATTTGATACGCTAGATGAATTAAAAGCTGATATAATGAATAGACTAAAAAAACAAGCTGAACAAAGAGAAAAGGCTGAAAATGAAAATAAGGTAGTAGAAAAAGTAGCAGAATTATGTGAAGTAGATATTCCAGAAGTAATGATTGATAGACAAATAGACGATGACATAAATGATTTTGCATACAGACTAAGATACCAAGGTTTAGAGTTTGAAAAATACTTAGAATTAACTGGTACACAAATAGAAGATTTAAGAGAGCAGTTTAAGCCAAATGCTGAGAAATTTGTTAAAGCAGATTTAGTGCTTGCAGCTATTTCAGAGAAAGAGGGAATTGAAGCTACAGAAGAAGAACTAAATAAGGAACTTGAAGATTTTGCTAAGAGCTATAACCAGGATGCTGACAAATTTAAAGCTAGCTTAAAGGCTAACGATTTAGAGTATATTAAAAAGGGTATAATTAAGAGAAAGACAGTTGAATTTTTAGTAAGGGAAGCTAAACTGTCTTAATTAGAGTAATTAGGGAGGAGATAACATGGCTTTAGTTCCAATGGTTGTTGAGCAAACAAACAGAGGGGAAAGATCATACGATATTTATTCAAGGCTTTTAAAAGAAAGAATAATATTCATAAGCGATGAAATTAATGATGTTACAGCAAGCCTTGTAGTAGCACAACTTTTGTTTTTAGAAGCAGAAGATCCAGATAAGGATATTCAGCTTTATATAAATAGCCCTGGTGGTTCCATTACTTCAGGCTTTGCAATATATGATACTATGCAATATATAAAGCCAGATGTTTCTACTATTTGCATTGGAATGGCAGCTAGTATGGGTGCATTTTTATTAGCAGCAGGAGCCAAAGGCAAAAGATATGCACTACCAAATGCGGAGGTTATGATACACCAGCCTTTAGGTGGCACTAGGGGGCAGGCTGAAGATATTAAAATTCATGCTGAGAGAATATTAAAATCAAGGGATCAAATAAATAAGATATTAAGTGATAGGACTGGTCAACCTCTAGAGAAAATTGCAAGGGATACAGACAGAGATAATTTTATGTCTGCTGAGCAAGCTAAAGAATATGGTATAATAGATGAAGTAATAGAATTTAGGAAATAAAGTTAGTTAGGAGAGGTGAACCATGCCAAAATATGAAGAAAAGCAGCTTAAGTGTTCATTTTGTGGTAAATCTCAAGAACAGGTAAGAAGACTTGTTGCAGGACCTAATGTGTATATATGCGATGAGTGTATTGAGTTATGTCAAGAAATAATTGACGAGGAATTTGAAGATACTTTCGAACTTGAGATGAAAGAACTACCAAAACCAGTAGATATTAAAAAGGTTTTGGATGAGTATGTAATTAAACAAGATAGAGCAAAGAGAGCTTTAGCTGTTGCAGTATATAATCATTACAAGAGAATAAATAGAAAAGTAACATCTGATGATATAGACCTACAAAAAAGTAACATAGTTATGATAGGACCTACAGGTTCAGGAAAGACACTATTAGCGCAGACACTAGCGAAAATATTAAATGTTCCTTTTGCTATTGCGGATGCAACGTCTCTTACTGAAGCAGGGTATGTAGGCGAAGATGTTGAGAACATATTGCTAAAGCTTATTCAAGCTGCTGATTACGATATAGAGAGAGCAGAAAAAGGTATAGTATATATTGATGAGATTGACAAGATAGCTAGAAAATCAGAAAATCCATCTATTACTAGGGATGTAAGTGGTGAAGGAGTTCAGCAGGCCTTGCTAAAGATACTTGAAGGGACAGTGGCAAGTGTTCCTCCACAAGGCGGAAGAAAACATCCTCATCAAGAGTTTATTCAAATAGACACTACAAATATTCTATTTATAGTTGGTGGAGCTTTTGATGGACTGGAAAATATTATCCAGAAAAGAATAGGTAAAAAGGCAATGGGCTTTGGTGCTGATATACAAAGTAAAGAGATTAAGGATGTAGGAGAAGTACTAAAACACTTACAGCCTGAAGACTTGCTTAAGTTTGGACTGATACCAGAGTTTGTTGGTAGACTTCCAGTAATGGTTACTTTAAATCTCTTAGATAAGGAAGCTCTTATAGAGATATTAACTAAACCTAAGAATGCTCTAGTCAAACAATATAAGGAGCTATTTATCATGGATGGTGTAGAGTTAGAAATAGACCATGAAGCCTTAGAAGTAGTAGCAGAAAAGGCCATTGAAAGAAAATCTGGAGCAAGAGGTCTTAGGGGAATACTAGAAGAGGTAATGCTTGATATAATGTATGATATACCTTCTAGAGAAGATATAGAAAAATGTATCATCACAAAAGATACTATACTAAATAAAACAGAACCTACTCTACTTCTTTCTGATAAGAGAAAAAAGAAGAAAACTAAAAAATCTAATAAAGAAGAAACAGCATAAAAAATGTCGAGGAAATCATTCCTCGACATTTTTGTCATCCTGAGCCTTGGCAAAGGATCTCAAGAAGTAGATATTTATTTATGCACTACTAATAACAACTCTCTCAGCGTCTTTATAGCCACAGCAGTTGAAGAACCACTTGGGTCATAGTGAGGAGATAGTTCATTAATATCTGCACCTACTATATTTAATTCAGACATTTTTAAGATACAGTCTAAAAGAGTTTTGAAATCTACTCCACCTGGCTCAGGAGTTCCTGTTCCAGGGAAAACAGAAGGGTCTAATACATCTAGGTCAATGGTTACATAAACTGGTTTTCCTTTAGTTTGCTCTATAATATAATCTATTGTATCACAATTATATCTGCATTGATGCAAATGTTCCTTAGCCCATTCAAATTCAGATCTATCACCAGAACGTATACCCATCTGGAATATCTTCCCATCTCCTACAAGATCCCAAACTCTTCTCATTACAGTTGCATGAGATAATTCCCTACCGAAAAACTCATGACGTAAGTCAGTATGAGCATCAAAATGGATAACATGTAAATCAGGATATTTTTCTACCAAAGCTCTTACTGTTCCCAAGGTAACTAAATGTTCTCCACCTATCATAACAGGTATCTTTTCATCAGATAGAACATCCCTAGTGAAATCTGAGATTATATCTAATATTAACTCGGGACCTCCATATGGAAGTACTAAATCTCCATAATCACATACTGCTATTTCAGTTAAGTCCTTATCCTGATATGGACTATAAGATTCAAAGCCTAGAACACTTTCTGCTCTCATTACCTTAGCTGCAAATCTAGTTCCAGGTCTATATGAAGTAGTTCCATCATAAGGAGCACCGAAAACAACTATATTTGCTTCATCATACGTTTTATCACAGCCAATTAGATTTTGAACATTTTTATTTGTTTTCATAGTCAATCATTTCCTTTACGTAGTTTGGCAATGCAAAAGAACCCTTATGTAGCTCTGTGTTGTAGTATTTTGTTTTAATGCCTAGAGAATTCCATCTATCAGCATCTAGGTCAGCCACAGGGTCTACCTTCTTTGAAGCAAATCCAAAAAGCCAGTGACCAGATGGATATGTTGGTATATGAGCCTGATAAACCCTACATATAGGGAAAAGCTCTCTTATTCTCTTATGTGCTCTTTTCATTGAGTTAGCATATTCCTTATAATATGGGCTTTCATGCTGGTTTACTAAGATACCTTCATCATTTAACGCCTTATAGCAATTCCCATAGAATTCTTTAGTAAATAACCCTTCTCCAGGACCAATTGGATCTGTAGAATCTACAATAATAAGGTCATATTCATTTTCCTTAGAGCGTACAAATTTTAGTCCATCTTCAAAATACAATGTGACTCTCGGATCATCAAGTTTAGCAGCAGTTTGAGGCATATGTTCCTTACAAACCTCTACTACCATTTTATCTATTTCAACCATATCTATTTTTTCGATTGAGTCATAACGAGTGAGCTCTCTAACTGTTCCGCCGTCGCCTGCACCTATTACAAGTACCCTTTTGATATCAGGCTTTACTGCCATAGGTACATGGACAATCATATCGTGATAGATGAATTCATCTTTTTCCGTTGCCATCATCAAACCATCAAGAGTGAGAAATCTACCAAATTCATCAGAGTCAAATATATCTATTTGTTGAAATGGACTTTCAGCGCTGTATATTTGCTTCTTTACCTTTATTGAAAACCTAACACTATCTGTATGCTCTTCTGTATACCATAATTCCATCAATTACACCTCCCTAAATATCTAAAACATTTATATAACCTAGTTTCATATCTTCCATTCCTGTTACGAGACAGCCTTTTTCTTTTGAGTATAAAATATAATCTACAGATTCCCTTGTTATCATCTCTCCGGGTGCCAATATCGGTATTCCAGGTGGATAGCACATAATAGATTCACCACTGATTTCACCAATGCTTTCTGATAGCTTTACCTTCTTCTTATTAGCATAGAATGCTGTTTTAGGAGAAATCTTTACCACTGGTGTAATATACTCATGTTCAATCATATTAGATTTATCTTTTTTATTAGTTCTCTTTATTTCTGCAAGAGCAGATACTAATCTTTCAATAGCAAAATAACTATCACCTACTGAGATAATAGCAAGGAAATTAGCTAAATCTCCAAACTCTAGCTGTATAGAATAGTCATCACGTAACATATCGTATACTTCGATGCCAGCAAGGCCTATGTTTAACGTATTTACACTAAGCTTAGTTTTATCAAAGGCATAGGTACTATCACCATTTATGATTTCCTCTGAAAATGCATAATATCCACCAACTGAATTTATCTCTTTTCTAGCATATTCTGAAAGCTCTAATACCCTTGCAAATATTTCCTTACCGTTTAAGGCTAGGTTTTTTCTAGCAATATCTAAAGAGGATAGTAAAAGGTAAGAAGCACTTGTAGTTTGAGTTAGGTTTATAATGGTCCTAATATAGCCAGGATTTATTCTTTCTGTATTTGCTAACAGCAAAGAACTTTGGGTTAGGGAGCCTCCAGTTTTATGAACGCTTACAGCAGCCATATCTGCACCTAAATGCATAGCAGCAGGTGGAAGATTTTCGCCAAAGTAAAAATGTGTTCCATGTGCTTCATCTGCTAGCACAAGCATATTATGTTTATGAGCAAGCTCAATTATACTCTTTAAGTCTGAGCAAATACCATAATATGTTGGATTGTTGACAAAAACTGCTTTAGCATCTGGATTTTCAATTATTGCTTTTTCTACATCCTTAACAGACATGCCTAGTGGAATACCTAATTCTTTATTGATTCCAGGGCTCACATACACAGGTATAGCACCATTAAGTATTACAGCATTAATGGCACTTTTATGAACATTCCTAGGCATTATAATTTTTTCACCTTCTTTGCAAGCACTCATTATCATGGTCTGTACTGCTGAAGATGTGCCATTTACCATAAAAAATGCTTTATCACATTTAAAAGCATCTGCAGCTAGCTCTTCTGCCTCTTTAATAACAGATGTGGGGTGAGTTAGATTGTCTAATGGCTTCATTGAGTTAACATCTACAGAAAGACATTTATCTCCTAAAAAGTTTTTAAGCATAGTATTACCTTTTCCTTGTTTATGACCTGGAACATCAAAGGAGACAATTTTCGTATTCCTGTAGTCAATTAGAGCATCATGTATTGGTGCAGCTTCATGTTTAATTTTGTCCATTTTATCACCCCTAAAAAATTATCTGTAAATATTCATTCCGTAATATATTTCAATCATTTCACGAGAAATTTTATCTCTGATTTCGCGACGTTCATTAGGTGAAAGTTCACGAACATCTTTATTAAACAGATAATCGCTTAAGTTTATTTCGCTTAGCATCATCTTAGTGTGAAATATATTTGATTGATAAACATTAACATCAATTGCATCATATTTATTTAAAGTTTCTTTATCTATATAATTTTGTATAGAATTAATATCATGATCTATATAATATTTATTTCCTTCCACGTCTCTTGTGAAGCCTCTAACTCTGTAGTCAATAGTTATGACGTCAGAATCAAAGCTTGATATAAGATAATTTAAAGCGTTTAAAGGAGAAATTGTACCACAGGTAGAGACATCTATATCAACTCTGAATGTGGTAATTTCGTTATCAGGGTGAAACTCTGGGTAGGTATGTACAGTCACATGACTCTTATCTAAGTGCCCTACAACACTATCTCTTAAAGCAACACAATTTAAATTTCCTTTATTACAGCTTGGGTCAATTACGTGAACTGGAATAGCCTCCTCAGTTATGAGAATAGTAACACTAGCTCCCTGAGGTTCATAATCCTGTTTTGAAATATTAAGCACATGCGCCCCTATAATTTCAGTTACATCACATAAAATTTTAGTAAGGCGGTCAGAATTGTACTGTTCATCAATATAAGCAATATAATCCTGCTTATCCTTTTCCGTCTTTGCATAACAAACATCATAGATATTAAAACTAAGTGTTTTTGTAAGATTATTAAAACCATAAAGTGTTATTTTATTCTCTTTCAACCCTACCATCAGCAACCTTTCTTTAATATATTTATCAAAATCGAGATAATTATATATAATATTATCCGAATATGCAAGCAAATATTGTGATAAAATCAAGAAGTAAACTAGGCGTTTTATACTAATTTCATAATTGGCTTGTTTGTGTATAATATACATACCCATATAATATATTTTTTTCATAAATATATTATTATTACTTAATAGAATCCTAGGCTTATTATTTGGATAAGTGAATTTATTAATACAATTAAATTTATTTTATGACTCAACCAAACTTTTCGAAAGCTACTATATTAAATAAAGTGCAATGGCTCAGTAACCTAGAAAAGAGGAAAAAACTTAATACTGTCGAATCTGTAAAATTATCTGTACAATTATTCCATATAGGAGTGGATAAAGAATGACCATAAAACCTAAAATCTTAGTTGTAGGAAGTATAAATATGGATTTAGTAACTATTGCAAAAAGAACACCAACCATAGGTGAGACCATAATTGGAGAAGATTTCAAAATGATACCTGGTGGGAAGGGAGCAAACCAAGCTGTTGCAGCTGCTAGAATGGGGGCAGAGGTAGCATTTATAGGCACTGTAGGTGAGGATATTTATGGAGAGAGGCTTATAGAGACATTGGGAAATGAAGGCATAGATATAAGTGGAATTGCTAAGGTTAAAAATTTACCTACAGGTATAGCAAGTATTATAGTAGATGGGAAAGCAAATAATTCCATAATAGTTGTACCAGGAGCTAATTTAATGGTTCAAGTTGAAAATCTATATGCAAATATGGAACTAATAGATTGGTGTGATATTATAGTATTACAACTAGAAATCCCTTTAGAGACCGTAATAGAATGTATAATAGAAGGTAAAAAAAGGGGCAAGACAATAATATTCAATCCTGCACCAGTACAAAGCTTTGATAAAAGCATCTTCAAATATATAGATTATTTAATAGTAAACGAAATAGAAGCAAAGCAGATTGCAGAAACAGACGAAGAGGATTATTCAAAGCTAGTGGAAAAGTTAATTGAAATAGGATTTAAAAATGTTTTAATAACTATAGGGGAAAAAGGTGTGTTGTTTAACGAAGAGGATGAAATAAAGCATATACCTGCTCTAAAGGTCAATGCCATAGATACAACAGCAGCGGGAGATTCATTTGTTGGGACTTTTGTTACATCTCTGGGAAGTGGAGCAAATAAAAATAATGCTGTTCAAAATGCT
Source organism: Proteiniborus sp. DW1 (assembly GCF_900095305.1). Taxonomy (NCBI): domain Bacteria; kingdom Bacillati; phylum Bacillota; class Clostridia; order Eubacteriales; genus Proteiniborus; species Proteiniborus sp. DW1. The sequence goes on from NZ_FMDO01000007.1 coordinate 255,406, forward strand.
GTAAGAGCAGCGGCTATTACAGTCACCAGAGTTGGTGCTCAAAGCTCGCTGCCATATAAGGATGAGATATAAAATTTTTAGAATACAGCATATATATGTGAGAGTAAAAGGTTAGAATAATAAAACAAGGTTGACTACAGACCAATATTTAGGGTAACATTTATATTAGCTTTAATAATAAAGACTAATGGAAGTAACTATTAATAGATAGCTATAGGCAAACATTGGAACAGAAGGAGTTGAGCACATGGGAAAAGATAATTATAAAGTAGAAAAAAGAACTATACCATTGATACCCCTAAGGGGGCTAGCAATATTTCCATATATGGTCGTTCACTTTGATGTAGGTAGGGATAAGTCAGTAAATGCTTTAGAAGAATCAATGGTTAATGATTCACTAATATTTTTAACGGCTCAAAAAGAAGCTGAAGTAGATATACCAGGACCTAATGATTTCTATCATGTTGGAACGGTTTGCAAGATAAAGCAGTTATTAAAGCTTCCGGGAGATAATATAAGAGTGCTAGTAGAGGGGATTAACAGAGCAAGAGTTACTGATGTTATTATGGAAGAGCCGTATTTCCAAGTAGAGATAGAAGAACTAATCTATGATGAAGAAATTATCAAAGACAAAAAAATAGAAGCTCTTATGAGAATGGTAATTAATTCATTTGAAGACTATATAAGTATTGGAAACAGAGTGTCCACAGAGGCTCTAGTAAATGTGTCAAAAATAGAGGAACCAGGTAGACTAGCAGATGTAATTACATCCTATATTTTTTTAACGCTTGAAAATAAGCAAAAAATACTAGAAGCATTCCATCCATATAAACGTTTGGAAACATTGCAGGTTATTTTAAGGGAAGAAATAGAAATATTAAAGCTAGAGGAAAAGATAAGCCAAAGAGTAAAAAAACAGATAAATAAAGTCCAAAAGGAATATTACCTAAGAGAGCAGCTAAAGGCTATACAGTACGAACTTGGAGAAGATGATGAGCTTATAGAAGAAGTTGATAGATATAGGGAGAAAATTGAAGAGCTGAAAATGCCTGAAGAAGTGAAGGAAAAGGCTCTTAAAGAGGTTGATAGACTACTTAAAATGTCATCTTCATCTGCCGAATCAGGTGTTATCAGAACTTATCTCGATTGGATTGTGGAATTGCCTTGGGATAAGGAAACTAAGGATAGAATAGATATTAAGAAATCAAGAGAAATATTAGATGCAGACCACTATGGACTTGAGGATGTTAAAGAAAGAATATTAGAGTACTTAGCAGTTAGAAAGCTAGCCAAGGGAATAAAAGGTCCTATACTTTGCCTAGTAGGACCTCCAGGAGTAGGTAAAACATCTATTGCTAAGTCTATTGCAAGTTCTCTTAATAGAAAATTTGTTAGAATGTCCTTAGGTGGAGTAAGAGATGAAGCAGAAATAAGAGGCCATAGAAGGACTTATGTAGGTGCTATTCCAGGTAGAATAATATCATCTATAAAAAAGGTTGGTTCAAAAAATCCTGTATTCCTTTTTGATGAGATAGATAAATTAAGCAGCGATTTTAGAGGAGATCCAGCTTCAGCACTACTTGAAGTATTAGATCCAGAACAAAACAGTACATTTACAGACCATTTTCTAGAAGCCCCATTTGATCTTTCAAAGGTGATGTTCATAACTACAGCTAATACTACTGCTTCCATACCCGGACCACTTTTAGACAGAATGGAAGTAATTAGGATATCAGGATATACAGAGGAGGAAAAGCTTCAGATTGCTCTTAGATATTTACTACCTAAGCAAATGAAAGAGCATGGTTTAAAGAAGGAAAATATTCATATATCTGAAAATACCATAAGAGATATAATAAATAAATATACAGGAGAATCTGGAGTAAGAAACCTTGAAAGGAATATAGCCAGTTTATGTAGAAAGGCTGCTAAAAAGATAGTAGAAGATAAAGTAAAGACAGTGAGAATCAATAGTGGAAACTTAGAAAAATATCTAGGAATTCCAAGATATAGGCATGAAAAGGCTCAGGAGGAGCATCAAGTAGGTATAGCTACAGGCTTAGCTTGGACTGCAGTAGGAGGAGAGACTCTATCAATAGAAGTTACACCAATGCCTGGAACTGGAAAGTTTCAGCTTACAGGCCAGCTAGGCGATGTAATGAAGGAATCAGCTATGGCTGGAATCAGCTATATAAGGTCAAAGACTCAGGAATTTAATATAGATGAAAATTTCTATAAAGATAAGGATATTCACATACATGTACCAGAGGGAGCTATTCCAAAAGATGGTCCTTCTGCAGGTATTACCATAGCAACAGCTGTTATTTCTGCCCTTTCTAATGTGCCAGTAAACAGGAATGTCGCCATGACTGGAGAGATTACACTAAGAGGAAGAGTACTTCCTATAGGCGGAGTAAAGGAAAAGGTACTAGCAGCCAATAGAGCAGGCATTAAAAAGGTACTTCTACCAATAGACAATAAAAAAGACGCAGAAGAAATTCCAGATAAGGTTAGGAGAAAAATGGAGTTCGTATTTGTTAAATCTATGGATGAAGTTCTAAGCCATGCCTTAGTCAAAGAGGATGATAATAATGAAAATTAGAAAAGTAGAATTAGAGTCAGTAGCAGCAAAGCCTATTCAATATCCAGAAGAAGGGCTGACGGAAATTGCACTGGCAGGTAGATCAAATGTAGGAAAATCTTCTTTAATAAATACTCTGATTAATAGAAACAATTTTGCCAGAACTAGTGGTCAGCCAGGAAAGACTCAAACTATAAACTTCTACAATATAAATGGTGAGTTTAGAATAGTAGATTTGCCAGGATATGGATATGCAAAGGTATCTATGACTGAAAGACAAAGATGGGCAGATATGATAGAGAAATATCTGACTACTAGGGAAAGTCTTAAGGAAGTAGTACTTCTTATAGACATAAGACACGAGCCTGGAGAACACGACAAGATGATGTATGATTGGATAAAATCCTTTGGATACAAAGGCTACATTATAGCCACGAAGGCAGACAAAATATCAAAGGGGCAATGGCAAAAACACACAAGTATAATCAAGAAAAGTCTTGAAGTGGCGAGTACAGATTTAATCATACCTTTTTCAGCAGCTAAGAAATTGAATGTTGATAAGGTGTGGGGGACTATAGAGAGTATCTTGGAGCTACATGAAGAGAGTATAGATGAAGATGATATACAGCCTGAGGAAGAGTAATTTCCTCAGGTTTTCTTTATTTTTTCTTTATTATTAAGTCAGATTCAAATCGCAAACAAGGTATTATTAGCCTCTTCAATTTCTTCATCAGTCAGAGCACTTAAAAGTATTTGAATATCGTTAAGTTCATTTAAACCTTCTTCAATTTCATCTGCTACATTTACAGTTATCATTCTAAATTCTTTTTTTTCTTTTACCAGCTTAAATCTTTCAACAAATTCTGGATCGATATATGCCTTTCCATCGGTTATAAAGACTATATCTGCATATTTATATCTAGCGCTGCTTATAAGCTCAATAGATTTTTCCAAGGGCTCTATGAAGTTGGTCCCACTTCCATAGAAGAAGGTAGCTAGTTCATATAGCTTACTAGGTTCTATTCTATGCTTTGTGAATTCAAGGACTTTATAGACCTTATTAGAGAACATAACTGCAACAAATTCCCTTTTTTGCTTAATGGCTATATCTAAAAGTGATATGGCCACAGACTTTGACCAAACCTCACGTTCACCTTCCATAGACCCAGATGTATCTATACAGCATATAATAGGACCTTTAGACTTCGCCCGGTTATTTTTATATTTATAAGACAGCAATTCTTTTTGGCTAAGCTTTTTATAGAAGCTTCTTTTAGTACTTTCCTTAGCTAGAAATAGTTTTTCAGAAGGTAAGACCTTGTGTATTTCATCTCCTAGCTCAACTCCACAAACCTCTAGACCCTCCTCTTTTACCTTTTTCCTTTGAAGTTCAGAGGCAGATTCTTTGAACCTACCAGCCATTTCAGAAATATCCTTTACTTTCCTTAATGTTCTTAGCTTTGCACTGACTTCAATTTTTTCTTCATAAGAGGTAGGGGTCAACCTGTTGTCATCAAAGCCCCATGTAGCTATAGTTTTAAACGTAGCTAAAAAACTCTTTAAAGTTTCAGAAACACTGGTGTAAATCAAGTTATAATCTGAAATATATTTATCTATTTCATGAATATTGTTTGAGATTTTATTTTTTATAGTTTCTAAGGAACTTGTATTTTTTATTGTTAAACTTTTTTCCTTTCTATATTCCTCAATATATTTTTCATGATTTTCTAACTTAATACCAAAAGGCTTATTATTTATAGAAAGTTCCTTAAAGCTTTTTATAAGCTCCTGGCTTAATAAATCTGTAGCTAATATGGATTTGAAGAAGTTCAAAGTACAGATTTCCTTTAAGTCCTCAAACTCATCTATTTCATATAGCTTTTTAATTATAATATAGTTTAACCAATATACAGGACTTATTCTTTCCATAGGTTCTAATTCAATATTCTTCTTAAACAAAGACAGGTACATATCTTCGCTTAGTTTTTCAGATGTACTAATTGTCTTTTTAAAGTTTTCCATATTTTCAATGATTCTAGGTGAGTTCTGAAATATATTATTATATATATCTAAATCTAATTCGAAAAAGTCCACAGCATTACAGAGTAAAGTATCCATTTTTACACCCTCTTAAAGCTTCTATGCACCAAACATCAGCATGTCATCATCATCAATTTGTTTAGATAATGTATCTAAATAATTTTTAATCTCTTTTTCCAGCATAGACAACTTATTCTTAGTATCTTTCTCCACTAGTTCAGGTTGTTTTAAGAGTCTATTAGCTTTTTCATAAAGGTATTCAAGAGAATTTTTTATTTCAATAATTATCCTAGTATCATTCATGCTTCCAGTGGATGAGACTAGTTCCTTGTACTGCTTTTTAATACTGTTGTATTCTTTTTGATAAGGAGATACTATTTTCTCCTTTAGGATTTCATCTATTTTTTCAATATCGTCTAAATTACTCCAGAGAACATCTCTAAGAGATTTAAGGTCAGTTAATATGACTTCATATCTTTTGTCCAATAGTGCAGTTGCTCTTAAAACATTTAGGCATTCATTTTGTCTTCTGTCAGATATTACAATTCCATTTTGATAAAGAAGATTTATTAGCGAAATATATTCTTTTAAAATAGAGTCAGGTATTTTTACCTCTCCTAAAGCTTCTTTTAGTAACCTTAACTCATCCAAGGATATAGTAGTATATTTATCAGTTTTATTATTTTTGTTTAAGAAGTTATTAAACATCTTCATTTTGTTTTGTATGTCTCCTATATAATCAACATACATTCTAAACATCATTCTGTCATATAGCGCCATTAATGAATCCTCTTCAGGAAACTCGTTTGATGCTGCAAATAATGTTATTAAAGGTACATCAACTGCTTGTCCATCATTGTAGAATAGCTTTTCATTTATAATTGGTAGCAATATATTTAAGGTTGGCTCATTACATTTAAATACTTCATCAAGAAAGGCTATTTCTGATTCAGGCAGTTTACCTTTAGTTACTCTTAAAAATCTATCGTTTTCCATTTCCTTAATACTAAATGGACCTAATATTTCTGCTGGGTCAGAACTTCTGTTTAGTAGCCAAGAAAAATATCTAGCATTTTCAATTCTACAGCACAGCGCATTAGTCATGGCGCTTTTAGCAGTCCCAGGGGGGCCTATTAATAAGACAGCCTGTCCAGTTATTAAAGCCTTAATGCTGTTTTCTACAACTCTCTCTCTTTCCACAAATATATCATTTAATTCCTTAGAAATATTATTTAATTTATCAATTGCAGCTTCTACCTGCATATTCATTTGCATTCCCTCCTAATCACATAGAATATGTTATACTACATATCTATATTTTTCAACATTTTTTCTGTTACCTTATTGCTTTATTTTATTATATATAAATAAAAAAACAACTGAGAAAGAATATTCCTTCTCAGTTGTTTATGTACTTATGTAGTTTAAATTATTCTTCTATTTCAAAATCATCTTTTCCTGCTCCACATACTGGACATACCCAGTCATCTGGCAACTCTGCAAATGGAGTTCCTGGAGCTATTCCATTGTCTGGATCCCCCTCAGCTGGATCATAAACATATCCACATGGTATACATACATATTTGTCCATAATAATTCCCCTTTCATATATGTTTATTGTACAATTTAATGATACCCAAAAAAGAGATTTCTAAACCTAATAGGTTTTATATATTATATACTTTTTTCACAAAGATTTATACAATTTTTTGATTAAAATTTCAAATAAAATAAAAATTATGGTATAATAATAACGGCTATTCTTTAAACTATACACTAATAGAGAACTTATACTGATTAAAGAAACTTTTTTGGGGTAAAATCATTATAGATACAGTATTTCATTATATATAGATAGAAGGGATCTACCTTGAATTTTAGAATAAGACAGACAATTAAAAGCGATTTATTTAATATTAAACTAACAATGGAAGATATATTAAAAGACCTATGCAAAATAATTGAGGACGAGTCCCTATTATTTGATATTAGGCTTATATTAAATGAACTTGTAGTAAACAGTGCATTACATGGAAATAATTGTGATTCTGATAAGTTTATTAAGTTGCTTTTAGAAATACGTGATAAAAGAATTAGAATTGAGGTAGTTGATGAAGGCTGTGGATTTATATATGATAAAAACGATTATAATCCTTTAGAGCTCAAATGCTGCGGAAGAGGTCTTGTTATAGTGGATGGGCTTAGTGATGAATTTTATGTTGATAAAAATAAGGTAGTCTCAATAAAGTATATATAAACTCTCCTAATATGGGGAGTTTATTTTTTTATAATCTAACTAGATTTTTTGAATGTTTATAGAAAATTAAAGAATCTCAGAAAATTTATGGTGAAATAAAGTAGGGTTTGATGTTGAAAATCTTGCATTTATGTAGCAACTAGTATAAACTAGAATAAATAGTTAAAAACTGGGGTAATAGGAAGATTATAAGGTTTGGGGGGATATTATTGATTAGTACTTGGAAAAACATTTTGAAGAAAAACAAGGAAGAAAATGTAATTAGACTAGTTACGAATGAAGAAAAAAACAAAGTATCTTCAAAGCTTAGCTTTATTAAGCAAAATGAAGTAAATTTACTTAAAAGACTAGGCATAAGAATAGAAAATTCCAGTAGTCAAGTAGAGAATCTAGTCAATATTATTGAAGCAATTTCTAAAAGAGTAGAGGAACAGACAAAGGCAATTTCGGAGGTAGTATCTGAAATCAGTAATTATTCAGCTATGGCTGAGGAGCTAAATGCTAGCTCCAGTATGTCATATCAAACTGCTCAGGACACCTTAGGGGTGGTAGAAGAGGGTAGCATTGCCGTACATAACACAATTGAAGCAATGAAGGAAATAAATGAATCTACATCTTCCGTAATGGAAGAGATAAACGGACTTAAAGGCAGTACTGCTCAAATAGATAATATTTTAAATATAATAAAAGATATAGCCAGCCAAACTAACTTATTAGCCTTAAATGCTGCAATAGAAGCCGCTAGAGCAGGGGATGCAGGTAGAGGGTTTGCTGTTGTAGCAAATGAAGTCAAAGAATTAGCCAATAGAAGTGCAAAGTCAGCAAATGAAATATCTGAAATTATTAATGACATAAATACTAACGTAAATAAAACCATTAACGCAATAGAAAAAAGTAATGAAAAAATAATTGAGGGTTCAAATATTGCAGAGAAAACTAATTCCGCGTTTATCAAGATTGAAGAAGCAATTAAGATAATGATTGAAACCATAGGAGAAATAAATAGGGCAATAACAGTTCAGACTACTAGTCTTGAAGCCATAGTTCTTTCTACGGATGAAATGTCTAAAATTTCTGACAAAGCCATGTCTATGGTAGAGAGTGCCCTTATGAATACTCAATCAACAAAAGCTGCATTAGAAGCATTAGGAAGAGTTTCTGATTTACTTAATAATATAACAATGGAATTACTAAGTGAAACAGTACATACGGAAAAAGAGAAAATAATTTTAAGATGCAATTTTGGTGAAATAGCTACACTAGATCCAGCAGTGGGAAATGCTGTAGAAACTATTAGATTCCTAAATAATATACATGCTAGCCTACTGGCTACTAGTGATTCAGGGGATGTACTACCACTTCTAGCAAAAAATTGGCATGTAGAGGATGACAACTTAACCTGGATATTTAATCTAAGAAATGATGCAACCTTCCATAATGGAAAAAGAGTTCGTGCTAAGGATGTAAAATTTTCATTAGAGAGAATGCTTTCTCCAAAATTAAAATCTCCAAATACTTGGTTTATAGATTATATAGAAGGTGCTAAGGAGTTTATGGCTGGACAAGCTAGGGAGGTAAGTGGAATAAAAATTATAAATGATTATTGTATATCTATTAAATTGACTATACCATTTAATGGTTTTCTATTATCTATATCTCAATATTGTTGTGCAATAATGGATTCAGAGGAACTAGAAAAAGGTAACTTAGTAGGTTGTGGTCCTTATAAACTAGTAGAGACTAAGGGTAATCTATATAGATTAGAGGCATTTGAAAATTATTTAGGAGGAAGACCGTATTGTGATGTGTTAGAGATAACAAGTGAAGATAAAGATGCTATTAATAACTTCATTGATGGAAAATATGATCTTTATCTTGTGAAGAATAAAAAGGACCTTGAAGCCATTAAGAATACCCCGTACTATAAAAACTTCAAAACTACAGAATTATTATCTATATTTTATTTAGGCTTTAAAACTAAAAATACAGACTCCCCTTATACACAGAAAAGGGTAAGACAGGCTATCAATCATGCAATTAATAAGAGAAGATTAGTTAATGAAATGCTAGGTGGACTTGCAGCTGAGGCAAAATGCGTTATTCCAAAAGGTTTAGTCCCTACTGACCATGTGAGAGGCTATGATTATAATCCTCAAAAAGCAAAAGAAATTCTTAGGAGAGAAAAAGTAGATTTAAGTAGACCTTTTATTATCCTTTGTGGTGAAACAATTAATCCTACTCTGAAGTTTATTGAAGAGGACTTGGAGGTCATAGGTATAACTTGCCAATATAAACAAGTATCCAATAAAGAGTTCTCTCAATCAGTGAATCTCCAAAAAGGATATGATGCTTTTATTTACGGTTGGGTAGCAGATGCCATGGAACCATCTTCATTTATTGAGCCTTTATTTGCACCAGATAGTTCTTCTAATTATACTGGATATGAAAATCTTGAGATGATGAAGCTTCTTGAAATGGCAAAATACACTGTCAATCCTATTAAAAGATTAGAGTTATACATGGAAATCCAAAGCATATTATTTGAAGATGCGCCTTGTGTTCCCCTATACCATTCTCATAATGGAATCTGCACGAAAGACGGTATCATTAGCAATAGACTATCACCTTTAGGAATGCTAAAATATGATAATATAATAAAAGAAAAGTAAGCTATAGAGCTATTTCTTTATATTATTTAAATAATGACGACCGATTATTGATAAAATGTCTATTAAACATATGGGCTCCTAACTAATATTGGTTAGGAGCTTTTTGAACTTCAAATTAGTATTGTTGAAGATTAGCGTAATAGCTGATAATATTAATTTAAAAAGGATTTGAAATCTAAAAAGAAGGTGAATTATGAAAGATAAAAGCAGGAACTTTATAATTGCATCATCTACATTAGCTTGCATTATACTATATTTTATAGAACAAGTATTAGTAATGAGTTATTTAGTTAAAACTCTAAGTAAAATAGCTTTTTTTATAGCAATCCCATATGTTTATAGCTTCTCAATCAACAGGACATCATCATCGAACCGAATAAAGCTAAACAAAAAAGAATTATATATAGGAACTGGACTAGGCATATTATGCTTCGTAGTCCTCATGTTAGCATATTTAATTCTAAGGGATGTTATAGATTTAAATACTATAGCCAATGAACTACAAACCAAATCAAAGGTAAACCCAACTAATTTCCTTTTTGTAGCCTCTTATATAACATTTATTAACTCTTTTCTAGAAGAATTTTTCTTTAGAGGCTTTGTTTTCTTGAACTTACTCGTACTTGGATATAAAAAGTTGGCATATATATTTTCATCAGTTTTATTTGCAATATATCATATAGGTATTTTCAAGAACTGGTTTAATCCGTGGCTTATAGCACTAGCCATATTTGGGCTTGTTTCAGTAGGAGTTATCTTTAACTACATAGATTCAAAATCAAGGAGCTTCATCAATTCGTGGATAGTACACATACTAGCTGATGCGGCCATAATGTTAATAGGAATGAGGATGTTTGGGATTATTTAGTTTTATAGACTCAATAATATAAGAATAGGATGATGGTTATGATTAAAGATAAGTTTAATATAAGAATACAAGAACATAGTGAAAATATAGAGAAGCATAATAAAATATCTAACTTACTTAGCACCGCTAGAATTATTACTTTTTTATTAGCTATATATTTTATATACACATCTATTAAAGCTGGTTTTTCTAAAATCTATATAATATTAGGAAGTATTTTATTTATATTATTTATCTGCTTGATAATATATCACAATACAATAAAAGAGAAACTAAGGTTTTCAAAGGGAATTGTAGATATAAATAATAGATATATAGCTAGAGTAGATGGGAGCTGGATTGATTTCAATGATACAGGAGAAAAATTTATAGATCGACAACATAGGTATTCTTTTGATTTAGACGTAGTAGGTAAAGGTTCTTTATTTCAGCTTATTAACATAACTAATACTTGGAATGGAAGAAAAAAGCTAGCTCATACCTTATTACAGGCTAGATATGATAAAAATGAAATAATTGAAAGACAAGAAGCTGTTAAAGAACTAAGTGAAAAATTAGATTTTTGTCAAAAGGTAGAATACATATCAGGTAAGTATAGTGAAAAGCTGCAAAACCCTGAAAAACTAATAAAGTATGCAGAAAGCAAAGAAACACTATTAAACTCAAAGAGGTTAAGGAATCTGGTACGCTTTCTTCCCATAATTTCTACACCCTTATTTTTTGCAATTCTTATATTTAAAATTGACAAACTATATGTACTGGCTATGTCCTTGATTGCTTTACATTACATATTATGGCTTCTAGGTTTTTCTAAAAATATTATGATTTTAAGTTCGGTAGGAAGTTTTAATTATAACCTTGAAACCTATAAAAATATTTTAGAGCAAATAGAAAAAGAAGATTTTAAATCTAAAAAGCTAAACAACATAAAAAAGATTTTATTTGAAGGGAAAAATTCATCGATATTAGCTATAAAGGAAATAGATAAGATTACACAAAGAATTAATTTGAAACATAGCCATCTAATATACTTTTTGTTAAATGGGTTATTGTTGTGGGATTATGAGTGTGTTTTTTCACTAGAGGATTGGAGAGATAAATATGGAGCGGAGGTGAAAAAGTGGATAGAGGCCATAGGTAAGGTAGAATGTCTCATGAGTCTTAGTGTTCCACTACAGATAGATGAAAGTGTGACTTTTCCAAGCATAGATGATTCTAGACTAAGTGTTAGAGCCATATCTCTAGGCCACCCACTTATAGCTAGTAAGGATAGGGTACTAAATGATGTAGAGCTAGATGACAGTATTTTTGTAATCACTGGCTCAAATATGTCTGGGAAGACTACTTTCTTAAGAACCCTAGGCATTAATTTAGTATTAGCATATAGTGGTGCACCTGTATATGCTTCTGAAATGACCTGTGCAATAATGGACATATTTACATGTATGAGAGTGACAGATGATTTGAAGAATGGTATATCAACTTTTTATGCAGAGCTTCTTAGAATTAAAGAAATCATTGCCCATGCTGAAAAAAATAATAATTTAATTTTCTTTATAGATGAGATTTTTAGGGGGACTAATTCTGCTGACAGAATACTAGGAGCAAAAAATGTCCTTGCAAATCTTAATGAAATAGGAGCAATTGGAGCCATAACAACCCATGATTTAGAACTATGTCAGCTAGATAAATATGATAGAATAAAGAACTATAATTTTTCTGAACACTATAAAAATAATAAAATTTACTTTGATTATAAGCTTAGAGAAGGAAAGTCTACTACAACAAATGCCAAGTATTTAATGAAGCTGGTAGGTATAAGCATACTAGAAGATTAGGGGAGGAAGAGTTCTCCCCTTTTTGTATATCATTCCGATTTTCTTCTATATATGCCGTCCTTTCTTTCCATAAGTCCGAAGCCTACTAAATCCCTTCTTATTGTGCAAAAATCATCATGAAAATCAGCAATAATCAGATTGACTTCTTTTTCTGTATAATTTCTATCTTTTTCAAAGCTTTCTACAATTTTTTCTAATATGATCTGTTTCTTTTTATTCTGTACTGGTATTCCTTTTAACTTGCCATATTGAAAGAATGATTTTAAAACCCCGTCCCTGTACTTTTCTTCTCTTTGATTTAATACATCTTCTTCATTTCTATTATCCTTTACCAAATCTTTTAGCTTCTTTGAAAATAAATCTTCATTTAGACTATAGATTGTATAGTATTGTTCTTTTTTTGAAGAGACTATACCTGCTTCCATCAATTTTTTAAGATGAAAGGATACAGTTGATGTAGAGAGATTGAGTCTTTCTGCTAACAGCTCAACATACATAGGCTCTATCATTAGACTATTTATTATATTCAATCTTGAACTATCAGATAGGCATTTAAATATTTTTATGGAGTCCAACTACATCACCTCTTTTACTTAGCTTCTATTTGCTTATAGTATTTAACAAATTTTGATTTTAGTTCCTCTGCTTCTTGGATCTTAATGTCTTCAATTATTGCTTCCTGCTCTTTTCCAAATTCTTTAGCCTTAATTTTATTTATATGCCAAGGATTAGTTATTTTATCAAAAAAACTTAAGTATTTTTCTCTTAAAGCATCACAGTTATTAGTCATACTGATATTAAACATCTTGGAAAAGATGTCAACTATATTGAGTCTTATTTTTTCCAAGTTAGCCTCATCTACTCGGTCATTTTTTGATAAATCTTCAATAGAAAGGCTTATATTGCTTTGCTTGTTTTTTAGGTAATCTAGATAAGATTCTATTAACCAATTTATATCCTTCATACTTTCCCTCCTAAATATGTATAGTTGCTTTTCATTGATATTCTATATCAAAAATAATATTACTTCAATAACTATGCAGATAAATTTCAAAAATTATTTCTATAACTATAAAAATAGATTGCCTTTGTAAAAATTATATGTTAATATTATTTCGATATATATCAAAATAAAAAATCAGGAGGTATTAGCATGGAGTTTATTAACTTAATCCCCAATATTTGTGAGGGGCTTCCTTTTGAAAAGGGAGATTTAGTTTTACTGAATTTTTGGGGAGATAATGAAGACATAGAGATTTTAGAACTAATTTCAGAAACTTTAAGTAAAAAGGGAGTAATTTCATTTAGACAACAATGTTCAAAAAGGTTTTTAGAAAAGGTAATTCTTAATTTTGCCAGAAACAATAATCATATTTCTAAAGAATATTTTGAATTTCTATCTTCTTTTAAGAATATTGTAGATATATTCATGTACCCTCCAAGTCTTCCAGAAGGAATATTAGAAGAAGAGATACCTATGTTTAGGAAAAATATAGGAGAGTTATTTAATGCATTAGTTAGCAATAAGAAATACTACATTCAGCTGAATATACCTACAGAAGCTAATGCTTCTACAGCAGGTATTGAATACGAGATATATAGACATTTACTATTAAATGCTTTAGCTGTAGACTATAAGGAATTGAAAGAAGCATGTAGAGATAAAATTGAGAGGATTAAGGAGGCAAAAAGTATAGAGATATTTACTGGAGAAGAATACTCATTGAAACTAGATATCAGTGGGAGGCATTGGTATGCAGATGATGGATGTGGTGACTTTCCATCAGGTGAGGTCTATATTGCACCTATAGAAAGTGGAAGTAATGGTGAACTATTTGTTCCACAAATCATTTTCAATGGGCAAATATATAAAAATGTACATATGACTTTTATAGAAGGAAGACTTGTTAAATGCTCAGCAGAGCCACTTGAAAAGTTTTTATTTTCCTTACCTGATAATCATAGGATTCTATGTGAGTTTGGTATTGGACTTAATCCAAGAATTAAAGAATTAACTGGGCATAGTTTATTTGATGAAAAGGCTCTAGGAACTTATCACATAGCATTAGGAATGAATAATTTATTTGGAGGAAGAAATGAATGTCGGTTCCATATGGACTTTGTCTTTAGTAGCGAAAAAGTTATTTTTAAGTAAATATGCTCTCTTTCATAAGGAACTTTCCATTCTATTAATACGTCTTAAAGTATAATTAATAGAATATATAGGAGGGTTTAGTGTGAAAAGGAGTTTGAGTCTAATTTTGACATTATTGATGGTACTCACGTTTGCAATTCCAGCCAGTGGTCTTGAAGGGTATGATAAGGAGTTGGAAAATGCAATTGTAAAGGCAAAATCTGTGTTCAATATTACTGATGAATTCGATAAGTTTGAATATCATATTAACAGTTACTCATCAAATCTAGAGTTTTATTTGAGATGGTATGATAGTACTGAAAAGACGGGTGGAATAGAGGTAACTATTGACACTGACGGAATGATAAAGAGTTACTATAAGTACAACTACAATGTAGAAAGAAATGAAAATGCTCTTCCTAATATTAGTAAGGAAGAAGGGCTAGATATTGCAAATAATTTCTTAAAGAAAGTAGTTCCTGAGCTAGTAGATAAAGTAATGTATGTAGAAAGCAATGAACCATTAAATGTATACGACAGGGTGTACTATTTTAACTATTATAGAATAGAGAATGGGATTCCTTTTTATCAAAACAATGTTTATGTAAATGTAGATAATATGACTGGAGAAGTACAAAGCTTTAATTGCTATTGGGATAAGAATATTAAGTTTGACAGTAAGGATGGAATAATAGGACTAAAAGATGCCCAAAAAGCCTATGCCGATAAAATAGGGTTAAAACTAGTATATAAGCTTGATTACAGTGATAGACAAGTGACTCCTTATGTAGTTTATACAAGTCTATATAGCGAAAAATCCATAGATGCAAAAACTGGAGAGGCAGTAAGCTTCAATGACTATATAAGATATGGGGATGAGATAGCTACTAAAGAAATGGCTGCAGATAATTCAGTAAGTGGAGCAACCCTTACTCCTGAAGAGCTAGAAGCAATTTCAAAGGCTAAGGACATAATCAGCAAGGAAGAAGCAGAAAAAACGGCAAGACAAATTCTTCAAGTGAGTGATGAATATAAAATAAGCAACATAAATCTATATTCTGTATGGAATGAGAAGGATAGCTTTATATGGAATATGTATTTTACTAATAAAGATGAAAGCAGTATTAGCATATCCATAGATGCAAAAAATAAAGAGCTTATAAGCTTTTATAAATATATTCCTTATGAAGAAAAAGCAGAGGTAAAATACAATAGAGAGCAATTACAAAAGAAGGCAGAAGAATTTATTAAGAAGGTGCAAAAAGATAAATTTAACTCAGTTGAGTTAATGGATATAAGTGAGCCAATAATTAGACCTTTATCAGAAGAAATGCCAAGACAACAGTATTTTACATTTACTAGAAAAGTAGGAGATGCTTATTTCCAAGGAAATGGCTTCAATTTAAATGTAAATGCAATAACAGGAGAAATTATAAGCTATGACTACAACTGGTATAAAGGTCAACTTCCATCAACAGCAAAAGCTATAGGATTAGATAAAGCATATGAAATTTTATTTGGTAGAATAGGCATAGAACTTCAGTATGTAAAAGACAACCATGTAGCATATGACGAGCAAGAAAAAGAACAGAATGCTAAGCTAGTTTATACTATTAAAAATGATAAACCGTTGAATATAGATGCTTTTAACGGAGACCTTCTATATGGATTAAATAGACCATATAAGGATAGCACAGTTTCTCAATATACTGATATTGAAGATAGCTATGCAAAGATCCAAATAGAGACACTTGCAAAGTATGGAATAGGATTCGCAGGAGACAAATTTAATCCTAAAGCAAACATTAAACAAAAGGAATTCTTATACTTGCTATTAAAGGCTAAAAGCTATTACTATGATATCTCTGATCAAGACAAGGGTTTTGTTGAAAAGCTATATAAGTATATGATTAATGAAAAAATAGTAAAAGAAAATGAAAAATCACCTGAGTCCATAGTTACAAAGGAAGAGGCGGCAAAATATATAGTAAGAGCACTTGGATATGAAAAGGTAGCAAATATAGAAGGTATTTACAAGTTAAGCTTTAAAGATGTAAATAAGGTATCGTCAGAGTTTATGGGATATGTGGCTATAGCAACAGGCTTAGGAATAATAGAATCAGAAGGAAATAACTTAAATCCTTCAGCCAATATGACGAGAGAGCAGGCAGCAGTTATGATTTATAATTTACTAAATATAAAGTAGATTAGAGACAGAGAGTTGTTAAGTTAAATATAATGAGTTGAGTAAATCGAATTGTGGGTTGAGGTCTTAAAATATATTTTTTGTTCTGGTCTCTTAGTTTAGTTTGAGACTAGAATTAAGAAATAGGGGGAGAGAAGGTGAAAAAGTTATTTTTTTAAATAATAGTGTTGCTATTGCTAGCAATTCTATTTGTTAGTAATTATAGGGAAAAGGAACGTTTAAGGAATTAATATTAGAAAAGTATGTTGCAAAAGAATTTGATAAAATAGTTATTCATGATAAAGATGCTGTGGGAAAAGCAGATAAAAATATAGATAAAATTAATCAATTTATGTCCAATTTCAATGAATATAACCTTAGCAAACGTAATAAATATGATGAAAACAAGGATGTTCCGCATTATATTATTTCACTATACAATCATGATACTGGAGAATATATGCAGATTATGCCATTAGATAAGGACATTATGCAAGTTACTATGAATACTCTTTTGATAATTGAAGACAAGGAAAACAAGATTACTAATTATAAACATTCAAAAACACGTGGCATATATAAAATCACAAATAAGTGTATAGACTTTGATTATTTAAGTGATTTATATAATTCTCTTAGTGAAACCTATGACTAAATCATTTGAATAGAAATAAAATAAGATGCAGGATAAGGAAGGAAGCTACCTTATCCTGCATCTTATTAATTAAACTTGTATCCAGCCGCCATCAGTATGAACAGCTTTAATGTAGTTAACGTCAGTATGTGTGACAAAACGTATATTTTCATCTGGATATTCTATGAACCCCATTTCAATTTTAATCAAATCATATTGGCTATTTTCACTAAACCACTCATGAATTGTAAGCAAATCAAAGGATGAAATTTTTACATTACTGGATATTGATGACGATAGGTAGCTTATTCCAAAATTATAATGTGTCATTTATATTTATATAATTTTCTAGTATAATGTAATAAAAAGCATTAAAATAACTTTTAAACACAAATTCATCTTTTGTCACCATAATAGTAAAAAATGTATAATAAGTTGGAGTTAGAGGAACTTCCGACCTCGCTCAATAAGGCATAGAAGCTTAATTTATACACAATAGTAGTATACTTAGTTTGGGGGATAAACTTATGATTAAAAATATTTTTCAGTTCAAAAACAAGTACCTAGAAAAGATATTTACTGTATTTGTTTTGTTAGGATTAAGTTTTTTAATAATGTCCATTACCTTTGTTTTTTCTAGTTCAAAATGGAATATGCCAATGTTTTTGAGCTATTTTAATAGTGCGAAGCTTATGCTTATGAATTTCATTCCAATTTTTATATTTATGACATTTGTATACCTGCTATCCAATAGATTGTGGGTAGGATTTCTTTCAACCTGGGCATTATTTGTTACAATGTCTATCGTAAACAAGTTCAAGCTTACCTTTAGAGATGACCCATTTACTTTTTTGGATATTACACTAATCAAAGAATCTATGGAGATGAAAACTAAATACGAGATACATTTGACACGAAATATGATAATACTATTTATTGGATTGATTATGATTACAGTAATTCTAAAAATACTTATGAATTACAAAATCAGTTCTAGAAAAATAAGATGGTCTCTTTTAGGCTGTATCTGCGTATTGAGTATAATTATTTTTGGGAAACCTTATTTTGATTATGAAACCTATGCTAGTGTAGGGGACAAGTCTCTTATAAATATATGGTCAGAGTCTCAGCAATACCAATCAAAAGGCTTTATATATCCATTTATCTATAGTATAAAAAATGCTAGAGATGTAAAGCTTGAAGGTTATGATGAGGCCAAAGCCAAAGAACAATTAAGCAAGTATAGCTATGAAGATATTCCTGAGGATAGAAAAGTTAATGTCATAGCTATTATGCTTGAGGCATATAATGACTTTTCAAAATTTGATGATGTAGAGTTTGGAATTGATCCTTATAAAAATTTTCATGAACTTCAAAAGGAGTCCTTACATGGAACTTTAGTAACTAATATTTTTGCAGGTGGAACGGTTGATACAGAAAGAGCTTTTTTGACTGGGTTTAGTACTCACCCTAGATACTTGAAGAATACTAATTCATTTGTAAGATACTTTAAGGAACAAGGATACAGAACAGAAGCAATGCACCCTATTTATGGATGGTTTTATAATAGACGTAATATAAATGAATTTTTAGGATTTGATTCCTTTGATTACTATGAAAATAAGTACCAAGCCTTACAGGAAGCTTTTTATGAGGACATGGAGTTTTTTGACTTTATAATAGAAGGATATGAGAATAGCAAGAAGAACAATCAGCCATACTTTAATTTTACTGTAACCTATCAGAATCATGGTCCTTATTCTAATGAAAAATACTCAGAAGACCAATACTTAGCTAAGAAGAGTCATTATGATGAAGAAAACTATAACATTGTAAATAACTATCTTTCAGGCATATATAAGACCGACTTTGCTATGAAAAAGCTTGTAGATTATTTTAGAAATGAAGATGAGCCAACAGTAGTTATATTTTTCGGAGATCACAATCCATGGCTTGGAGAATCTTCCTTAGGCTATAGTATGCTAGATATAAGCCTAGATATGTCAAGTGAAGAAGGATTTTTAAATTATTTTGAAACACCTTACATAATTTGGGGGAATGATGCTGCAAAGGAAGTTCTAAATAAGGACTTTACAGGTCAAGGCAATGTCATAAGCCCTATGTTCCTAATGCCAGAAATATTCCAATATTTCCAATGGGAAGGCAATGAATATATGCAGTTTCTAACAGAGTTTAAGGCTAGTGTTGATGTAATTAATAAAGTATATTTTAAAGAAAATGGAAAATATACACCGGAACTATCTCCTGAGGCTCAAAAAAGATATGATGATTTTAGGAATTTAGAATATTACTATAGCCGTAACTTTTTTCAGAACAAGTCCAAAAATGATTCAAATTAGTCAGAATTAGTTCATGAAGTTTACTAACTTAGAAAAGTATATTTTAGATTATCTCCCTCAGACTTAGGTCTGAGGGATTTTTATATCTAATCCTAATGACATAAATATATTGACTTAGAAATAATTTGCCAGGTTTAGTCATAGGAACCTTTTAAAGCAGTTAGCATAGAATATTAATAGAAATGCTATAAAAACCCCTTAAAAAAATAGATATATGATCAGGCCATGCATAAAAGCATGTGCCGGGCCTTAATTGGCAGCAGGAATAAAAACCTGTGGGACTATAAATGTATAGTTTCACAGGTTTTTATAGTATAGGGGGTTTGCTATAAAGGGGGAAGTTGTGTGAGTAGTGACTTTAAAAAAGTAAAGCAGATACTATTAATAATTCTATTTACTAATTTACTAGTTGCAGTACTAAAGATTATTATGGGAAATATTATTAATAGCACTAGTATGACTGCAGACGGATTTCATTCATTAACAGATGGCTCTTCTAATATTATCGGATTAATAGGAATACATTTTGCTTCTAAACCTGTAGATGAAGAACATCCCTATGGGCACAAAAAATTTGAAATACTTGCAGGATTATTTATTTCAGTTATGTTATTTTTAATTGGAGCTAAAGTAGTTTTAGAGGCTATTAATAGACTATTTAATCCTGTTATGCTAAAAATAACCTTAGAAAGCCTTCTAGTCATTTTATTAACCTTATTCATAAATGTTATTGTATGTTTTTTTGAATACAGAAGAGGTAAAAAGTTAAATAGTCAGATTTTGATTTCTGATTCTATGCATACTAGAAGTGATGTATATATATCACTTGGAGTTTTAATTTCTATTATATGTATTAAGTTAGGTTTGCCATCAGTAATTGATCCAATTGTATCATTTGTAGTAGCAGGGTTTATCTTTCATACTGCCTATGAAATTTTCATATATAACAGTGGCATTTTAGTAGATAAGGCAGTAGTTGATACAGAAACCATAAGAAATATTGTATTGAGCTTTGAAGAGGTTAAGGATATTCACAAAATAAGAAGCAGAGGTATTGAAAACGACCTTCATATTGATATGCATATTATGATAGAACCCAATATAAGTGTAGAAGCTTCACATCAGCTAATTCACAGCATAGAAGAAAAAATAAGACAGGATATTAACAGCAATATACAGCTCATTGCACATCTTGAGCCTTATAAGAATAATCATTGACAGGATTTTAAGCCATGTTAACCTAATATTGGTAGCGTGGCTTTTTAATTTACAAAAAAATTTAAAATAAATAAAACTATTTATAAATTTATTACGGATATAATAATAGACAAGCATAGATTATAAAGCATAAGAGTAGATGGTGAAATATGGACAGAGAGAAGAAATTAATAAAACGTATTAAGAAAAATTCAGATAAGACTGCTGCTAGTGAACTTGTAGCTATTTATTATAAAGAAGTATATGCCTATGTATATAAGCAGATCATGGATAAAGAATTATCTATGGATTTAACTCAGGAAATTTTTATAAGCATATTAAAATCCATATATAGTTTTGATGAAAAAAAAGCTTCTTTCAGAACTTGGATATATAAAATAGCTACTTATCGTCTAATAGATTATTATCGTTCTAAAAATTACAAGTACAACAGCAGGATAGTTCCTATTGATGATGTTGAGCTATACCATGATGAAGACATTGAGATTGCAGCAGAAAACAAAGAAGAGCTAGAAAGGATAATTTGCTTAGTAGATAGTCTAGATATTAGCTTACAGCAGATATTTAGACTAAAGATATTTGCAGATTATACATTTTTAGAGATATCAAATATATTAGGGATACCAGAGTCTACAGTTAAGACTAGGTATTATTCAACCCTTAAAAAAATTAGAGAAAGTTTAAAGGAGGGATAGCAGTGAAAGTGAATATGCCAAATGAAAAGGAGATAAAGTCTGAAATAGACTTTATTGTAACACAGGGCTTGGGGAAAAGAGAATCGTTTTATTCCTGTTTAAAAAATATGTACAGGCAAATTGGAATTAGATACTTATTTCGTGATGAGCTAGAGATTATATTTACTATATTATTAGTATCTTCTATTCTGTTTTCAGTAATTATAGATAGGAATATATACTTTTCAGAAAATATTAAAGCTATATATGCTTATCTGTTTACAGTATCTCCAATATTATATCTGTCAATGTCTATTTTAAATCTTATAATTGCAAAACAGAATAAAACTTACGAAGTAGAAATGACATGTAAATATAACATATATCAAATATCAGCTTTTAGAATGCTTGTATTTAGTATTATATGTATTTTATTTAACTCTTTCTTTGTATATGCGGCCACTTGTTTTTATGAAGATATAAATTATCTAAAGGCTTTTGTAATTTCAATAGCATCATTATTTTTATTTTCTACAATTTTCTTATTTGCATTAGCTAAAGTTAAAAACAGATCAATAAAGTACTTTATTACATTAGGCTGGATAGGGTTCAATTTAATTCTATTTATTTTAAAAGTAGATTTTTATATTCAGCTACTAAATAAAGTATCTATATATACATGGACTATAGTAGCTATTGGTTCTTTAATTATATATGTAAAAAATCTTAAAACACTTATTGTATTTAGGAATATGGAGGGGATTATATAAATGCTAATAGTGAACAATGTAAGCAAAAGTTATGGTAAGTTTTCAGTTCTAGAAGACATAAACATTGAATTTACAAATGGTGTATATGGTTTATTGGCACCAAATGGAGCAGGTAAGACTACTTTAATTAAGATGTTGACTAGCTTGCTTTTTCCAACTGAAGGACAGATACTCTATAATGGTACAGATATATTTTCCTTAGGAGATGATTATAGGGATATATTAGGTTATTTGCCTCAAGAGTTTGGTTATTATAAAAATTACAGTCCTAGAAAGTTTCTTCAATATTTATCTGCATTGAAAGGGTTAGATAAGAACAATGCAAAAAAGAAAATAGATGAGCTTTTAGAATTAGTTGGTCTAGAAAATGTAAGAGGCAAAAAGATGAAAAAATTCTCAGGAGGGATGATTCAGAGAGTTGGTATAGCTCAAGCCATGCTTAATGACCCTAAAATTCTCATACTAGATGAACCTACAGCTGGACTAGACCCTAAGGAGAGAGTTCGATTTAGAAATCTACTAGCAGAATTGGCTAGGGATAGAATAGTTATTCTTTCTACTCATATTGTTTCTGATATAGAATCAATAGCTAATGAAATTATCATGATAAAAGACAAAAGGGTTTTATATAAAGACAGTTTGAACAATATATGCAAGATTCTTGAAGGTAAAGTTTATGAAACCGAAGTTGCCTTTGACAAAGTTTCAAACTTCAGAAATAAGTACTTTTCTTTATCAGAGAGACAGGAAGGCGATAAGATGAAAATCAGATTTATATCAGAATACAAGTCAGAAGATTTTTGGACTTCTGTAAATCCAAGCATAGAAGATGTATTCTTGTATGTCTATAAAGATGAAGTCATTAAGGAGGAGTAAGCACAATAATGGACATAAAAATAAATGAATTTAAAAAGGTAATAACTTCTCCTGTTATAATAGGACTTTTGGTTTTATTTATAATTTTTAATTCCATTAAAATATTTGAAAATTCATACTTCAAAGACGAGCTAAAAGTATTAAATAAGATAGTGGATAGGGTTGGTTATAAAATAGACGACGAAATGATAAATAGATTTAAAGAATACTATGATGAACAGCTAGAAGAATTAAATAAAATCACAAAAGAAAAAAATTCAAAAGAATATAGTAGTATATCTGAATTTTATGCTGATCATAGGTATGGTATTGAAGAGACTTATGACAAAGAAGAAGTAGAATTTATTAAAGATTTCAGGATAATGGAAGCCTATTACTATAAGATTCAGGAAATAGATGAGTTTTATTCAAGTATTGATATTATGGAAAGAGCTGAAAATGAAATACTCAAATATGGGCTTAGTGGCAAGGCTGCAGATATAGTAAGGAAGCAGTATAAGGCTCTTAATGAAAGATTTCATCAGCTAGTCAGTAATAATGAGCATAAGAATCTATTTTTCATAGGAAAAGCTTATCAAATGCACTCTTTACTATTTAGAAACATATTAAAGACTATTATATTTGAAATAATCATATTAGTAGTTCTTATTACAGCATACTTAGTGAACTACGAATTTGATAACAGTACAGAAAATATAGTCTATTCAACAAAAAAAGGCAGGAATTTAGTTTTAGACAAGCTGCAGATAACCATGGCTTCAAGTATAATAGTAGCCACTATTATTTTGATTACTGGATTAGGTTTATATTTTATAGTTTTCGATTATTCAGGACTTTGGAATGTTCCTATAAGTAGTTATTATAACAGAGACTATAATTTTCCCTACTTGTCCTGGTGGAATATGTCCTTTGTACAGTATTTATTTTTTAGTGTAGGACTTGTTTACTTAATTGCATTGCTTTTTAATGGCATTGCCTTTATAATTGCAAGGTCTATAAAAAATACCTATTTTGCATTCTTTGTCTTTGCAATAATATTTGGACTATTTTTAATTGTTCCAGGGATGGCTCCTAGAGACAGTATTACTATTTTTATAGGAGGCTTTACACCTTTTTTCTTAATTATAAATCCCCATATGTGGTTTATGGAAAGTGGAGCTTTTACAACTTTTAAGTATTATGAATTGGCTACAGTAGCTATATGGTCATTAGCATTATTGGCTCTCGGGGCATTATCAATTAATAGATTTAAAAGACAGGATATATAGTGAGGTGAACAAAGTGGACATTATCTTAAATGAATTAAAAAAGATATTTAATATAAAATCTGTTATTTTACTAGTGTTGATAAATATAGTCATGTATTTTTTATTTATTGAATTTGAAATAACTTATTTTCCAAATGGCAGACCTGCCTTAAATATTTATAATATGTTTGTAGAAATGGAAAGTAGTTATGGTGAATTTATGGATGAAGAGGAATTTGAGGATTTCAAACTAAAATATGAAGAGGCAATAAAAGAAGCAGATGAGTATATTCAGTCTAGAGAAGATTTCAAGAGAGCAGGCATAAATAGTTATGAAGACTTTGCAAATATGGATCATGAAAACGAGGATTTGTATGAGCTTTATCGTGATGTAGTTTTCAAAAAGAAAATAGACGTATTTTGGGAGCTGCCTTGGAGGGAAGAGTATATTAGCTACTATAAAAATAAAGAAGAACTTATGATGGCACAGGCAAAAAATGAAAAACAAGAATTAAGAATTAAAGAAATATTAGAAAAAGACTTAGAGACTTCTGTCTTTAATGATGTTATATTTTATAACTATAATGAATTAATAAAGTCTGTAGCTAAAACTATATTGTTAAGTGTAATGTTTTTGATAACACCAATATACTTAAGAGATAATAAAGACAAAGTAAATTATCTTCAATACACATCTAAAACAGGAAGAAGTATATTTAAAAAGAAGATAATTGCAGGACTATTGGCATCTTTCATATTAGTGACTTTACAGTTTATATGTTTTTTCATAATGTATTCTACAAATAATACATCTATGTTTTTTAACTGTAATATAAATTCCATATACAATACTATTACCTCTTGGTATGACTTAACATTCATTCAATATATAGCTCTTACAGTAATAGGGACTTACATATTAGCTTTTGTATTTACATTGATACCTATGCTGGTTTCAAGTATTAGTAAAAACTACATAACTGCAATAGCTATTCAATTGCCTATAGCCTTATTTGCTTTCACTATACTGTTAAGATATTTGATTCATTATATGACAAATATCTGGTATTCAAAATATTTTACTGGGATACTATATATGATATTAATTTTTATTAGCACTATATCTATAATAATAAGGTGGAAAAGAGAGAAAAAAGCTGATATTCTATATTAGAAAATGGGGTTGCAATTTGTCAAGTTTGGGTGGTAAAAGGAGGTAGATGATACTTTGAGTATAGTGCATTTATTAGCTTATGATTTTTCTTTGCCAGAGATAGATATGAGAGTTTTTAAAGAAAAGATTGCTGGTAAATCAACAATTGGATTTGTACAAGGTTTTTCAGTGTCAAATTGTTATTGGTCAAAGGATGATATAGAAGTATCCAATTTTATTACTGGACAGTATTTGTATGATGTGGATTTAACAGAAGAAGATTCGTGTATAGAGAATTTTAAGAATTACTTGTTTAGATATATGAAGCCTAATAGTGAGATAGAGTTATGGAGTATCTGGCTTGGAGGAGATGATTCAAAACACTATACAATAATGCCAAGATTAAACAATGTGCCTTCAGAAGATGTGTCAATGGTTAATGATGAGATAGGTTATTTTGCTGAACATTATTTCAAACCTGTTAAAAGGGGAATAGAATTATCTTTGCTGAGTAAAAAGGATATTTTATTTGTACTAGAAAATACAGGAGTTTGCCTTATTATTAAGAATTAAAGAGTGCTTGTAGATATGAACTTTTAAGAGGAATTGCAAGATTATTACTTATTAGCATACTAGGTGAAAAATCCTTAAATAAGGGAAATTATATACAACATAAAGAAGTTATCAAAAATGTAACAAGATATTTTATTGACAAAAATTTATTTTTGAAATATACTAAGTTCGATAAGACAATTAAATAGTTTCAGGGTGCTTCTTTAAAAAGGAGTTAAAAGGGAAAGAGGTGTAAATCCTCTACAGCCCCCGCTACTGTAAACAGGGATGAAATCTTCTATAATCCACTAGGAAACTGGGAAGGAGAAGAGAGTAAAGTGAACTGTAAGTCAGGAAACCTGCCATGAAACGAGGTAACAACTGTTCCGGAGGGGAGCATGTGAATTTCATTATATGAACTTAACACATAGGGCGCCCTATGTGTATTTTTTTATGACCTAACCCGATTATTTCGGATGCTTTTATATTCCTCCCCTTTGAAATAGTTTTGTATTTAACTTAACTAGGGGAGGTGATTTTTTTGACAAAAAATATAATGCTTCAAGGAACTGCTTCATCAGTTGGCAAAAGCATATTGACTGCAATATTGTGCAGGATTCTGAAGCAGGATGGATACAGTGTAGCCCCATTTAAATCTCAGAACATGTCTTCAAAGTCAATTTTAATAGAAGATAACAAAGAAATATCCATAGCTCAGGCTATTCAGGCAGAAGCTGCAATGATAGAGCCTAACGAGAGCATGAATCCTATACTATTAAAGCCAATGAGTGATATTGGAAGTTTAGTAGTATTGAATGGATTGCCTTATAAAGTTATGACTGCATCAGAATATCATAAAATGAAGCTAGAGCTTAAGTGGGCAATAAAAGAGGCTTACAATAAACTGGCTCAACGCTTTGACATAATTGTTATTGAAGGTGCTGGCAGCCCTGCTGAAATCAATTTAAGAGATAACGATATTGTAAACATGGGTTTAGCAGAGTTAGTGGATGCTCCAGTAATTCTCATTGGAGACATCGACAGAGGTGGTGTTTTTGCATCTATATATGGAACTCTTATGCTTATGCCAGAAAGAGAAAGAAATAGGGTAAAGGGCTTTATAATAAATAAGTTTAGAGGGGATGTAGAATTATTAAAGCCTGGAATTAAAATGATTGAAGAGCTAGTAGATAAGCCATGTTTTGGAGTAGTTCCTTATATGCAGGTAGATTTAGAAGAGGAAGACAGTCTAATTGTAAAAAATGATTATAAAGAGTGGCAGAATCCCACTATGTCTATGGATATGAAACAAGAAGAGCCTAGCTTGAATCTTCAACGAGAGTATAGAGAACTAAGAAATAGAGAGTTTGAAAGACTTGCACATATAGTTAGAAATAGCATTGATATAGATAAGATTAAAGAAATAATGAGGTTATAAAATGTTAAATAGTATTATCCTAATTACCTCAGTAATTTTAGATTTTATATTAGGAGATCCACCTAATTGGCCACATCCTATAAGGTTTATAGGAATAGTTATAAAAAAGTACGAAAAGGTTGTGAGAAATGTAAAGTGGTTGGATCTAAAAATAGGTGGATTTGTACTAACTGCATCTACAATAGTTACAGTTTTAGCATTGTCTAGTCTTATTTTATACATGGCAGGATTAGTACATCCATTTCTGAGAACAGCTCTAGAAATATACCTTATATACACATTATTAGCTGCAAAATGTCTAGCAGTAGAAGCTATGAAAGTATATAAGGTTTTAGAATCAAATGACATAACTAAAGGAAGACAATTACTTTCCTATCTAGTTGGTAGAGATACTAGTCAGCTAAACAAGGAAGATATAGTAAGAGGTACTGTTGAAACTGTAGCTGAAAACACAATAGATGGGGTGCTTGCTCCACTCTTTTACTTAGGAATAGGCTTTTGTTTTAATATTCCAGTTCAAATTATTCTCTTGTATAAAACAATAAACACCCTAGACTCTATGGTAGGCTATATACAGGAACCTTATACTAAGATAGGCTTTGCATCTGCCAAACTTGATGATATAGCTAACTTTGTACCAGCTAGAATTGGAAGTGTATTTATGGTACTAGCTGGAGCACTACTAGGATATAAGGGCAAGAAGGGAATTCAAATACTAGCAAGAGATAGAAAAAATCACAAAAGCCCAAACTGTGGATATCCAGAATCAGCAGTGGCAGGGTTGTTGGAAGTACAGCTTGGCGGTACAAATATATATTTTGGACAAAGAGTATATAAGCCTACTATAGGAGATGCCCATAAAAGCCTTGAACCAGTACATATAAAAGATACCATAAAGATAATGTATGGTTCAGAGATTATTATGGTGCTCTTTATGATAGTCATATTTAATATTATCTAAACACATAAATAAGGAGAAATTCTTAATGAATAAACACGGTGGATATTATGGAGATGATTATGAAGAAATAGCAGATTTTAGTGTTAATATAAATCCACTAGGAGTACCAGAAAAGCTAATTGAAGCACTTAAAGAAGAACTTGAAAAAATGAAAAGATATCCTGAAATAGATGGCATAAGCGGAAAAGAAGTTTTAGGTCAATACTTAGGAATTCATAGTGAAAACATTATACTTGGAAATGGGGCAACGGAGCTTATTTATTTATATGCTAGGAGCCTAAGGCCAGAAAAGGTACTCATTGTGGAGCCCACATTTAATGAGTATAGTAAAGCTTTTAAAGTTGCTGGGAGCAATATATATAACTACTATACTGATGAAGAAGAGAACTTCAAGATACAAGTTGAAAAGCTTATTTCTAAAATAGACGATATAAATCCAAATGTATTAGTTATCTGTAATCCAAACAATCCAACAGGAGTGTTTACAGATACAGATAAACTGCTCCTTATACTCCATAAGCTTAATGAAATAAATGCATATTTATTTGTAGATGAGTCTTTTATAGATTTTGCTGATAAAGATTCACTCATACCTCTGGTAGAGAAATATAACATATTTATACTTAGATCAATGACTAAGATTTTTGCAGTACCAGGATTAAGAATAGGCTACGGTATAGGGAAAAGGGATACCATATTTCAGTTAAATCAGCTAAAAGAGCCGTGGACAATAAATAGTCTTGCTCTTAGGAGTATACCAGTGCTTCTAGAAGACAGTGATTATTTAAAAAAGACTCAAGGCTGGTATCATGAGGAAAAACAATTTTTATATAATGAATTAAAAAATATACCCAATATCAAGGTAATTGAAAGTGAAACAAACTTTTTTCTAATTAAGCTTTTAAAAGGTGATGCAAATTCCCTAAGGAAGTATTTATTAAATAAGAAAATCTACATTAGAAGCTGTGATGATTTTCAAGGATTATCAAATAAATATATTAGGATAGCTGTGAGAATAAGAAGAGAAAATTCCAAACTCATAAAAGAGCTAAAGCAATATATGAAAGACTAGGAACAGGAGGTTAATACAATGAAAAAAGTATCTAAGTTATTGTTGATTTCAATCTTAATAACTGCTCTATTTTCAAGCTCAGTATTTGCTTCAGCTACTACTTTAAAGATTGATGGTAGTACAAAAACCTTAACTACACAACTAAAGGAAGGAAGGAATTTTGTAGCAGGCAGTAGCTTGAAAAGTCTTGGATTAGACTATGCTTTAAATCAAAACACTGCAATATTAAAGAATAAAGAAGTAGAGTTTAAATTCACATTAAACACAAACAAAGTTAAAGTAAATAATACAGACTTCACACTAGATTCAAAGTCATATAAAAATGGACAAGAAGCATATTTGCCACTTAGATTCATACTTGAAACATTAGGCTATGATGTTACTTGGGATAAAAGCACTAATGGATTAAAAGCTACTAAGCAAAGTAAAATAACATATCCAGTGACAATAGAAAACAATGGGGTTAAATATACAGTATCAAAAGAACCAAGCACTATAGTATCCTTAGCTCCAGATGTGACAGAGACATTATTTGCCATAGGTGCAGGAGACAAAATAAAGGGAAGAACTCAATACTGTAACTATCCGGCAGGGGTTTCAGCTATAAAGAATGTAGGTAGCATGACTGAACCAAGTATAGAAACTATAGTAGACATAAATCCAGAACTTATAATAGCAGCTACTCACTATAAGGAAGAAGTACTTAAAAAGATACAAACAGCTAAGATAGGAATAGTAGCTAAAGATTCACCAAATACATTAGAAGAGATGTATGCAGATATATTGAAATTAGGAGCTATAGTAAACAGAAACTATGAAGCTAGGGCCTTAGCTTCAAGCATGAAGTCAAAGGTAGAGACAGTAAATATGTATACCAATAATATTAAGAATAAACCAACAGCTTATTATGTTGTCGGAACAGGTCAGCATGGAGAATATACAGCAGGCAAGGATACCTTTGTAGCAGAATTAATTAGAGTAGCAGGCGGAATAAATGCAGCAGATGATGTTACAGGCTGGAAGTATAGTTTAGAAAAGCTTATAGATAAAAACCCAGATATTATATTCGGTTCAGAATGGGATATTGATACTATGACTACAAGCCCTAACTATAAAGGATTAAAGGCTATTAAAAACAAAAATTTTAAAGCAGTAAGTGTGGATTTATTTAGCAGACCTTCAGCAAGAGCAACAGATGAAGGACTGAAGCTCTTAGTTGAAATGTTCCATAAAGACATAGCTAAAAAGTTAAGCTTCTAAATACTTTAAGGTATGTGATATTTCATGAGGAAAAATAACAACAGGATAAAGATTTTAATACTATTAGTTATATTAGTTTTTTTAATGCTGTTTTCCATAACCCTTGGTTCAGTAAAGATACCTTTAAATGAAACAGTGAGAATAGTACTTAGCAAGATTAGATATCTAGATTCTATAATTGATATTAGCAATGTTAAAGAATCAAATATATTCATTGTGTTAAGTATAAGGCTTCCTAGGATATTACTTGCTACTTTAGTCGGGAGTGTTTTAGCAGTTGTAGGCAGCTCTTATCAGGCCATATTTAAAAATCCAATGGCTGACCCTTATGTTATGGGTGTATCATCTGGGGCTGCCTTTGGAGCAACCGTTGGGATATTGTTAAAGCTTAATGTAGGTCTCCTTGGTTTTGGTGCTACTTCAATACTAGCCTTTGCTGGTGCATTAATTACTACATTTGTAGTTTATAATTTAGCTAGAATAGGAAATAAAATATCCACTACATCAATACTTCTTGCAGGTATTGTAATGAACGCTATTTTATCTTCTGGAATATCTATAATGATGATATTCAATCATGATGAGCTAGCAAGAATAGTGAATTGGACTATGGGAAGCTTTAATAGTGCTAGCTGGGAGCAAATAGGAGTAATAATCATTCCCATAGCTTTAGGGCTCGTATTTCTAATATCTCTTTCAAGAGAAATGAATGCTATAGTTTTGGGAGAAGAAGATGCTCAGAATATAGGAGTAAATGTAGAGCGAGTTAAGAAAGTCATATTAATTACTGCATCTTTGTTAGCAGCATGTGTTGTATCAGTAAGCGGGATAATAGGCTTTGTTGGTATAATAGTACCACATCTATTTAGGATAATCTTTGGTTCAGACCATAAAGTGATTTTACCTGTATCAGCTATTGGTGGAGGTATATTTCTACTAGTTAGCGATACTCTTGCAAGAACTATAGTGCCTGGAGTTGAAATACCTGTGGGGGTGATTACATCATTATTTGGTGGACCATTTTTCTTGTATCTGTTAAAAAAATCTAAAAGTAGGAAGTTAATATGAGGTGGTTAAATGGCTGAAATTATTGTAATTACAGGTGGAGCTAGAAGTGGTAAAAGCAGCCTAGCAGAGACAAAGGCTAAAGAACTTGGATGCAAGGTAGTGTATATTGCTACTGCCATAGCCTTTGATGAAGGGATGAAAGATAGAATATCTAAGCATAAAGCTTCAAGACCAAATACCTGGACTACTATTGAAATGTATAAGAATTTTAGTGAATTAGAGAAAAATCAAGACTTCATCGAAGCCGACTTGATTCTTCTGGATTGTATGACTTTAATGGTATCTAATATTCTTTTGGATAGTGGTATAGACTTTGACAAATGCTCTATGGATGAAATAGAACTTATAGAAAAGAATATTTTAAATGAAGTAATAGGGCTACTTGAAATAGTTGCTAAACTCGGAAAGAAGCTTATTATAGTAACTAATGAAGTAGGAATGGGATTGGTACCTTCATATAGACTAGGAAACATATTTAGAGATATTGCTGGTAGAGTGAATCAGTATTTGGCAAAGCAAGCTAATGAGGTATACATTACAGTGTCAGGCATCCCTATAAAGATTAAATAGGGACAAGTAAGGACTGAGAGTTTCACAGTATAAAAAAATATAACGAGGTTTATTATGAAAAGCATATTATTGATGATAACCTTTTTTACAAGGATACCAGTAACATATAACTATGAATACAATGAAGAGGATTTTATTAGAGGAATTAAATTTCTCCCCCTTATTGGCTTGATAGTAGGGGCTATCATGTATATTCCTGTATTTCTTCAGAACGTTATTCATGGTCCTATAATAGCCTTATTAACGTGGGTTATTTATATAGGCATAACAGGTGGTCTTCATATAGATGGACTAGCAGATACTTTTGATGGATTATTTAGCAACCGAGATAAAAAAAAGATTCTAGAAATAATGAGGGACAGTAGAATAGGCACTTTTGGGGTTCTAGGAATATTACTCTTGATAATATGGAATCTAGTATTTACAAGTTACATAGACCTAGGGTTCATTATTTTAGTTCCTGTAGTAGGACGGAGCGCAGCTATTTTGTCAGCGTCAATTAGTCAATATGCTAGAGAAGGACAGGGGATGGGAAAAGCATTTGTCGAAAATTGTGGAACAAGTGAAGCGGTTTTGGCAGTTATATCTAGTTATTTACTTGGAATTTTGTTTTTTAAGTTACAGGTTTTAATTGTACTGACTATTACATACTTAGTAGTACTTATATCTACTGAGAACATAAAACAGAAAATTGGCGGAATGACAGGCGACACTATAGGCTTTATAATAGAGTTTTCCCAAGGAATATTTATATTTGTCTTATATTTTTCTAATGTATTGATGTCATGAAAACTTATTTAATATTTTACTAAAAATTGGAGAGGTAATAATGAAGACAACTGAAAATTCTTATAGCAATAATATCATCAGATTAACATATTGTGGAATGCTTATTGGTTTATCAGCAGTTGGAGCTATGATAAAGGTAAGTGGAAGTATTGCATTTGATTCTATGCCAGGATTTTTTGCTGCACTATTTTTAGGACCTGTACAAGGTGCAATAGTAGCAGCACTTGGGCATTTACTTACAGCAGCAACGAGTGGTTTCCCAATGACACTGCCTATGCATATATTTTTAATTATAGAGATGGGGTTAATAGCTTATTTATTTGGAGTTATATATAAGAAAAGAGGAGCAATTGTTTCTTCTGTTGTTGCTATAGTATTAAATGGACCAGTGGGCACTTTAATTGCAGTACCGTTATCAATTATTTTTGGTCTCCCATTCAATGGCTGGCCTCTTTTTAGTACTCTTATCGTGCCTCTTACATTAGCATCAGTAGCTAATGTATTCTTGGCTATGTTAGTTTTTAAAGCACTCAATAAAAGAATGAACTAGGACTGGTATTATGAAGATAAGCAAATTTAGAGATTTAACCTTTATCGATATAAATCAAAATCAAACCATTGTCATAGCCTGTGATTCGTCTGGAGCCATAGGAAACAAAGAAAGGGATTTAGTTCAAGTAGAACCAGAGATCTTAGGGGATTTAACAGCTCAAGTGGCTCTTAAGGAGATATTAGCCATTGGAGCAGAACCTATAACTATAGTTAATACCCTGTCAGTAGAGATGAATGATACGGGAGAAAGAATAATTAAAGGAATTAAGAAGGCTACAGCACCATTAGGTTTACCTGATACTCAAATAATTACAGGGAGCACAGAAGAAAATTTTCCAACATGTCAAACTGGCATGGGAATAACTATAATTGGCATTATAGACAAGAATAATTGGAAGCAACCAAGAGCTGTACTAGGCTCATTAGCTGTAGTAGTTGGAATCCCAAAGGTGGGCTATGAAATACTGGAGGAACAAGGGGATATATTATCTATTCATCATTTATTAGAGCTGAAAAAGAACCCTAGAATATATGAAATTTTACCAGTAGGCTCAAAGGGTATATTTTATGAGCTGAGGGAAATAGCAAGGGCTAATAATCTAACATTCAGTTTAGATGATTATCTAAAAATAGACCTAAATAAGTCAGCAGGACCTGCAACATGTGCCATAATTTCTATAGAAGAAAATGAATACACAAAATTGAAGAATTCTTTTCCGATACCTGTAAATAAAATTGGTAGATTTATATAAAACTTATCTTGAGGTGTACATTATGAATACTGCAGTGCTTATAGAGAATCTAACATTTAAATACGATATAGATGAAGTGTTAAAGAACACTAATATGGATATTCCCAAAGGCAGCTTTGTAAGCATATTAGGACCAAATGGTTCTGGCAAGACTACCCTTTTAAAAAATATATGCAATATCTTAAAGCCGAACAGTGGAAACATACTAATAAACAATAGAAATGTATCTAATATTAAATACAAAGACCTAGCTAAGATAATAGCAGTTGTTCACCAAAGTGCGGATATTCAGTTTGATTTTTCTGTTTTTGATGTGGTACTTATGGGAAGGTATCCTTATATAGGCAGATTCAAAAGTGAAAGCAAAAAAGACGTAGAGATAGCTAAGGAAGCTATGATAAATACTGGAGTTTGGGAACTTAGAGATAAAGGCATCAATGAAATAAGTGGTGGAGAAAAGCAGAGAGTTATGATAGCTAGAGCTCTTGCCCAAGAACCAGAAATACTCATATTAGATGAGCCAATATCTAATTTGGATATAAAATATCAGGTTGGAATATTGGAGCTATGTAGGAAGCTTAACAGAGAAAAAAAGTTGACTATAATAATGACTTTACATGATATAAACCTTGCAGGAAGATATAGTGATTATCTTATACTCTTAGATAAAGGGGAAGTTAGAATCATGGATACTCCTGAAAAGGTACTGACTCAGGAAAATATATCAACCGTATATGATATTAAAGTAGACATATTAAGAAGAAATGGAGATAAGACTCCATATATTATACCTGTTTAATAGGCGGACTTTTACAAATAAGTCTTAGTTTATTTTGCTAAAGGGGGCAAAAACAATGAAAAGAATAGTAATAGCTGGAACTCATAGCGGTTGTGGAAAAACCACATTAAGCTTAGGAATTATGGCAGCACTTACTAGGAGAGGAAAAAAGGTTGCACCCTTTAAGGTTGGACCCGACTATATAGACCCTAGCTTTCATAAGTTTGTAACAGGAAATCCTTCATATAACCTAGATAGCTGGCTTTTAGACAACAATACTGTAAAATATTTGTTCAATAAGGGCAATCAGAACATGGACATATCCATTATTGAAGGTGTCATGGGAATGTATGATGGCTTTGGAATAGATAAAAGCAATGGAAGTACAGCTCATGTAGCCAAAGTTATTAAGGCACCAGTAATATTAGTAGTTGAAGGAAACGCTATGTCTACAAGTGCAGCGGCCCTTGTAATGGGTTATATGATGTATGACAAGGATGTAGACCTTAAGGGTGTAATATTTAACAAGGTCTGTGGTGAAAAGCACTACGAGATGATGAGGCTTGTGGTTGAGAGGGATTTAGGAATAAAATGTCTAGGATATTTACCCAAGAATATAGGAGTATCTTTACAAAGCAGACATTTAGGTCTGATACCTGCAGATGAAGTGGAAGAGCTAAGCAAAAAAACAGATATGTTGGTAGAGCTTGTTGAGAAATATATTGACTTAGATGCTTTAGAAGATATAGCAAATGTAGGAGATATTGAACCAGGTGCAAATCCTGCTAAAGATATACATATGAAATATAAGGGGCTTAAAATAGGTATAGCAATGGATACTGCTTTTAGCTTTTACTATGAGCATAATCTACAGCTAATGAAGGAAGCAGGAGTTCAGCTTTTACCCTTTAGCCCTATAAAGGATACTAAACTTCCTGATGAACTAGATGGTCTTTATATAGGAGGAGGCTTTCCAGAAATATTTGCAGAGAAGCTGGAAGAAAACTTATCCATGAGAAAAAACATTAAAGAATGGCTAGATAAAGGGCTTCCTGCCTTTGCAGAATGTGGAGGATTGATGTATCTGACTAA
Source organism: Proteiniborus sp. DW1 (assembly GCF_900095305.1). Lineage (NCBI taxonomy): Bacteria > Bacillati > Bacillota > Clostridia > Eubacteriales > Proteiniborus > Proteiniborus sp. DW1. Next base: position 291,794 of record NZ_FMDO01000007.1, read on the forward strand.
GGGGATAGTAGACTTACAGGGAAAATGTCATGAAATGGTTGGTTTCTTTGATACCAAAGCTATGATGACTAATAGACTAAATCGATTTGGATATGTAAATATTGAGACTAAAACAGGAATAAGGATACGAGGTCATGAGTTCCACAGATCCTGTATAGAAGAAAATGATGGACTGGATTACTACTATCATATAAGTAAGTATAGAGAAAAATTCATAGGAGAGTGGAAGTGCGGATTAACAAAGAACAATGTAGTAGCAGGATATCCTCATATTCACTTCTATAGTAATTTAGATTTTTTAGAAGAATTCTTAAATAAATGTTTAGATTATAAAGGTAGATAAATTGGAGGAGGGCAAATGGACAAGGGATATGTACATGTATACACTGGAAACGGTAAAGGTAAGACCACAGCAGCCTTAGGTTTATCTCTAAGGGCAGTATGTGCAGGGAAGAAGGTGTATTTTGGGCAGTTTATAAAAGGAATGAAATATAGTGAGCTTGAGAGTCAAGGATTATTGCCTAATTTTGAAATACACCAATTTGGGCGAGATTGCTTTATATTCAATAAACCTACTAAGGAAGATATACGGCTGGCTAAGGATGGATTAGAAACTTGTAAAAAAATCTTAACAGAAGGAAAACATGATTTAGTGGTATTAGATGAACTGAATATAGCCATATTTTATGGGCTTTTTACTGTAGAAGAGGCTATTGATGTTATAAAAAGCAGGGCTCCACATGTGGAGGTAATAATAACAGGTAGATATGCAGATGAAAAGCTAATAGAGTTTGCTGATTTAGTTACTGAAATGAAAGAGATAAAGCACTATTATAAACAGGGAGTACCTGCTAGAAAGGGAATAGAAAACTGATACTATCTAATATTCCTATATACTGGAGCTTTATTAGAGTGCCTCAAAGCTGTTAGTAATCGGAAGATTAGGTCCATGATAGCCTTAGAAAAGGCAGCTTTAGACAAAAATATAAGGATATTTGCAGTAGGAAATGCCCCTACAGCATTGTTTACTTTAAAAAGGCTAATAGAAGAGGGAAAAACAAAGCCTGACTTAATAATTGGAGTACCTGTGGGATTTGTCGGTGCAGCAGAGTCTAAGGAGTCCATCAGAGATTTAGGCATACCTTATATAATAACTAGAGGTAGAAAAGGTGGAAGTACTGTTGCAGCAGCAATAATCAATGCCCTTTTGTACATGATGTAGAGGATAAGCTATGCTAGAAAGGTATGTAGTTAAAGACGGAAAGAAGCTTAGATATGGATATACTACAGGCTCCTGTGCAGCAGCTGCTGCAAAAGCTGCGACGGAAATGCTTTTTTCTCAAAGAGTCTTAGATTTTATAGAAATAGATACTCCTAAGGGATGGAGACTTAAGCTTAAGGTTGAGGAGCCATCATTTAATAATGCCAGTGCAACTTGCTGTATAAAAAAAGATGCTGGAGATGATCCAGATTCTACTGATGGTCTTAGAATATATGCAGAGGTTACCAGAAACTATGAAGGAAATATAAATTTAACAGGTGGACTAGGTATAGGTTTAGTTACTAAGCCAGGATTGTCAGTACCTGTAGGAGAATATGCCATAAATCCAGTACCTAGAGAAATGATATTATCAGAGGTTAAAAAGGTTCTTCCTGATGGTGAAGGTGTAAATATCAAAATATTTGCACCAGATGGAGTCGAGATAGCTAAAAAAACATTCAATCCTAAGTTGGGTATTGAAGGAGGTATATCCATAATAGGAACATCTGGAATAGTTGAGCCTATGTCAGAGGAAGCGCTTAAAAGCTCCTTAGAGCTAGAACTATCCATATTAAAGGAGCAGGGTGTTAAAAAAATTATTTTTTCACCAGGAAACTATGGAAAGGATTTTGGGACAAAGTACGATTTGAACGAAAAAGTGCTAATTAAGACTAGCAATTATATAGGATTTATGATAGACAAAGCAGTTGAATACAATATGGAAGAAATCTTTTTTGTAGGACATATAGGCAAGCTCATCAAGGTTGCTGCTGGAATATTTAATACACATAGCAAGGTAGCAGATGGCAGACTAGAAACTCTTGCAGCAAACTGTGCACTCCTTGGAGGTTCTAGACAGCTTGTAAGAAACATAATGGAGAGCAATACTACAGAAGAAGCTGTAGATTTTATCCTACAAAATAATATGGAAAATGTATTTGAATTTATCGCACAGAAGATAAGTCAAAAATGTGAAGAGAGAGCTCATGGGCAGATTAAGTTCGGAACATTAATTTTTTCTTTAAAACATGGTGTTTTGGGCATATGTAGCCAAGGTAGTCTAATGTTGGAGGAGTTCAAGGTATGAATAAAATATCAGTAGTTGGGCTTGGACCAGGTCATCCTGATTATATATTACCTAAGGCGGTTAGCATTATTGCTCAGTCAGATATAATAATTGCAGGAAAAAGAAATCTTGAAAGTATTGATATAACAGATAAATCTGTTTTTATAGTAGGAAATAACTTATCCCAGATGGTAGATTTTATAAAAGAAAACAGAAATAGTAAAAGAGTATGTATAGTGGTTTCAGGAGATACAGGATTTTATAGTATGCTTAGATATCTAAAGAAACATTTTGATTCTGAGGAACTGGAAGTAATAACAGGAATTAGCTCTATGCAGTATATGTTTGCAAGGATAGGACAAAGCTGGGAAGATGCTTATTTAGGAAGCTTACATGGCAGAGAAAATGAATTTGTTGAAAAGGTTAAAGAATATGGGAAAGTAGGTCTGCTTACTGATAATAAGTGGACTCCGGATAGAATTGCTTCTGAGTTGTTGAGAAATGGAATTGACAATAAGATAATGTATGTGGGAGAGAATCTATCGTATGAAAATGAAAAAGTAACTAAGGGAAGTATTAAAGATTTTGTTGAGAAAAGGGAGTACCATATTTGTGTGGTGGTGATTAGCAATGAATAGATGGGTTTATGCCACATCAGGGATACCTGATAACTTATTTAAGCGTGGGAAGGTGCCTATGACTAAAGAAGAAGTAAGAGCTATTACCATAAGCAAACTAAGACTTAAAAATACAGATTTAGTAGTGGATATAGGTGCAGGGACCGGGTCTATATCTATAGAGGCTGCTTTAATAGCTAATGAGGGAAAGGTATATGCAGTAGAGAAGAATAGTGAAGGAATACAGCTTATAAAGGAAAATATGAGTATTTTTGGAATGAGTAATATAGATGTAGTAGAAGGAGTAGCTCCAGAAGTTTTAACCCAAATAGGAAAAGTTGATAAGGTAGTCTTAGGAGGAACTGGTGGAAATATAATAGGTATATTTGAATGGGTAGCACAAAACTTAAAGCCAACAGGAAGGATAGTAGTCAATGCCATTACGATAGAAAACTTGTATAGATCACAAGAGCTTATGAAGTCAAGTGGATTTGAAAATATAGAGGTAATATGTGTATCCATATCAAAAGGAAGAACAGTAGGCAGTTTAACTATGATGGAGGCTCAAAATCCAACATACATTATATCTGCAGATAAGAAGTAAAAGTGAGGCGAGTCTAATATGAGCAAAGTATATTTTATAGGTGCAGGGCCTGGAGATCCAGAGCTTATAACTATAAAAGGTAAAAAAATAATAGATGATTCCGATGTAATCATATATGCTGGTTCTCTTGTAAATGAACAGGTGCTTCAAGGGAGAAAAGCAGGAAGCCCAGTATATAATAGTGCTTCTATGACATTGGAAGAAGTAATAGAAGTAATAGATAAAAGCATTAAAGAAGGTAAAAAAGTAGCTAGAGTTCATACAGGAGACCCTAGTATATATGGGGCAATAAGAGAGCAAATAGACGCTCTTGAAAAGCTAGGAATAGACAGTGAGGTAATACCTGGAGTTAGCTCCTTTGTAGCATCAGCTGCAGCTATAAAAAAGGAGTTTACACTTCCGAATGTTTCGCAGACAATAATATGCACCAGACTAGAAGGACGAACTAAGGTGCCTGAAAGAGAAAGTCTTGAGAGCTTGGCGTCACATAAGGCTTCTATGACTATATTTCTATCTGTACATATGATAGATGAGGTTGCAGATAGGCTGAAGAAGCACTATGGAGAAGATACGCCAGTTGCAGTTATACAAAAAGCTAGCTGGGATGACCAAAAAATAGTGATAGGAAATCTTAGCAATATAGCTGAAAAAGTGAAGGCAGAGGGAATAACTAAGACTGCACAGATATTAGTTGGAGACTTCTTAGGTGATGAGTATGAATTATCTAAACTATATGATAAGAACTTTAGCCATGAATATAGGAGTGCAAAATGAACTGGGCAGTAGTTACCTTAACTAAAGGAGGAACTCAGCAAGCCAAGAAAGTAAAGAGGCTGCTAGGTGATATAAGCTTAGATATTTATACTTTAGAAAAATGGGCTGATGAGGAAACAATAGTAATAAACAAAAATCTTGATGAATTTATAGGAAGTATATTTTATAGTTATGATATTATACTTTTTATCATGGCCACTGGAATAGTAGTTAGAAGCATAGCAAAGTATATAGTAGATAAGACCACAGACCCTGGTATACTAGTTATGGATGAAAAAGGACAGTTTATAATAAGTTTGCTATCAGGGCATTTAGGAGGAGCAAATAAAGCTTCTAAGCTATTGGCAGATAAAATAGGAGGACAGCCTGTAATAACCACAGCATCAGATGTCAATGGGTTGATAGCAGTAGATACCTTAGCAGAAGAATTAGAATGTTGCATATCTAGTATGGATAATGCTAAAAAGGTTACAGCGCTCATAGTAAATAATGAGCCAGTCCGCATAGAATCAGATATTAATATTGACATAAAGCTTCCTGATAACATAGTAACAGAAGGAGAGGCAAAGGGGACAATCTATATAACTAACAAACTTTTGAATATTAATCATATGTACCAGGTTCAGCTAATACCTAAAAATATAATAATAGGAATTGGCTGTAGGGCAGGCACTAGTAGTAAAGCCATAATAAATGCAATAGATGAAGCATTAAGATCTTTGAACATTGACTGTAGAAGTATACTGCATTTTGCAACAGTAGATGTAAAACAGAACGAGACGGGAATATTTGAAGCTGCAGAGCACTATAAAACCATTGTTAAAATAGTAGGAAGAGAAGAAATAAAGGCTATAGAGAGTAAATTCCAATGTTCAGAGTTTGTTAGAAAAGCCATAGGAGTAGGTGCAGTTTGTGAGCCTTGTGCCAAACTTACAGCTACGAAAGGACATTTTTTAATGAGAAAAAAATCCTATGGTGGAATAACCTTATCTATATGGGAGGAAGTATAGATGAACAAACTAGGTAAGATATATGTTGTAGGTATAGGGCCAGGAGATAGAGAGCATATGACTTCTCACGCTAAAATCGCTATAGATAAATCAGACATAATAGTCGGATATAAGACTTACATTGACTTGTTGGAAGATATGATAAAAAATAAAGAAGTGGTTTCTAGCGGAATGAAAAAGGAAATAGAAAGATGCATAGAAGCCTTAGAATATGCAAAACAAGGAAAAATTGTATCATTAGTTAGCAGTGGAGATTCTGGTGTATATGGAATGGCTGGAATAATGCTAGAAGTAGTATTAAAGGATGGAAGTGATGTAGAGGTTGAGGTAGTGCCAGGAGTTACAGCTGCAAATGCAGCAGCAGCTTCTCTAGGAGCACCTATCATGCATGACTACGTCACTATAAGCTTAAGTGATTTGCTTACAGACTGGTCACTAATTGAAAGAAGGCTTCATTGTGTAGGAGAGGGAGATTTTGTAGTATGTTTGTATAATCCTAAAAGCAAGGGGAGACAGCAGCAAATAGAGATAGCTAGAGAGATACTTTTAAAATATAAAAGTAAAAATACAATAGTAGGCATAGTTAGAAATGCTAAAAGATATGGTGAATCAGTTATAGTGACCACCCTTGGTGATATGCTAAAATATGAAATAGATATGTTTACGACGGTTATTGTTGGAAATTCAAATACATACTCAGTAAAAAAAATGATGATAACTCCTAGGGGCTATAGGCTATGATACTGGTTTTGTCAGGAACATCTGATGGAAGAAAAATAATAGAATTGCTGGCAAGTACAGGTTACTCTGTAATAGTATCTACGGCAACAGAGTATGGAAAAATGCTAGCTGAAATTGATAAAAATATAACAGAGATAATATCAGGTAGATTGGAAAAGCCTGATATGGAAAAGATAATAAGAGAAAAAGATATACAATATATAGTAGATGCTACCCATCCATATGCAGACAAGGTTTCAAAAAATGCTATTGCCGCAAGTAAATCTATGGGAATACAATATTTAAGATTTGAAAGAGAAGAGCATATATATGACGGAGCACACTATTTTCCGGACTATAGCAGTGCAGTACTATATTTAAAGGAAACTCAAGGGAATGTTCTATTGACCATTGGTAGCAATAACCTACATATCTTCACATCTTCCCTTGATATAGATAGGCTATATACAAGAGTTCTTCCTACCTATGCTGTAGTGAAGAAATGCGAAGAGTTGGGATTACTTCCAAGGCAGATAATAGCAGTCCAAGGACCCTTTACAAAAGAGCTCAATAAAGCCATATACAAAAACTATAATATAAAGCATATGGTGACAAAAGATAGTGGAGACGCTGGAGGAACTAAAGAAAAGATTGAAGGAGCAATGGAAACAGGGGTAAATGTGATTCTGATACAGCGTCCTAACATAGACTATCCCAATATATGCAATAGTATAGAAGAAGTCATAGATAGCATAAAGAAAAATTATAAAAATTACAACTAAATAGCTAAACATTACAGGTGCTTCTTTAGAAGGAAGTTAAAAGGGAAAGCGGTGAAAATCCGCTACAGCCCCCGCTACTGTAAGTGGGAACGAAATCATAATATGCCACTGGAGAAATTTCTCTGGGAAGGTTTGATAGTAGGGAGTACCACAAGTCAGGAGACCTGCCTGTAGATTTTATAAATAAGCCTTCGGTGGGAAGTGGTTATTTTAAGTATAGTTTATTATTTATACTATTGACCATAGTTTGCAAAGGCTATGGTTTTTTGTTTGCTTAAAACTACAATCTCATTACAGAAGGGGAATATTAATCATGAGGAGGAGAAGATGAAAAAAGGGATAATTGTAGCAAGCTTTGGGACTAGTTATGAAGAAACTAGAAAACTATGCATAGAAAGCGTAGAAAACAAAGTAAAAAGAGAGTTTTGTGAATACCAGGTAGAGAGGGCATTTACTTCTCAAATAGTGATCAACAAGCTAAAAAAAGGAGATGGTATATTAGTAAACAATGTAACAGAGGCATTACAGAAAATGAATCAGGAAGGCATTGCTCAAGTGTTTGTACAGTCTCTTCACATAGTGCCTGGACATGAGTACAACAAGCTTTTAAATCAAGTGAATTTGTTTAAAGAAAAGAATGATGATATGACAATACACGTAGGAGCACCGCTATTAAATGATGATACAGACTACAAAAAAGTAGTTGAGGCAATTGAGTTTAAGGCTCTAAATCAATACGAAGCTGTGGTTTTTATGGGACACGGAACTGACCATGCCTCAGACAGCAGATATGATTTATTAGAGAAGTATTTTAGAAAAGAGTACTCAAATAATATATTTATTGGAACAGTAGAAGGAAGTGTTAAGTTAGAGGACATAATACCACAGCTTCTAGAGAAAAAAATAAGTAGTGTGAAGCTAATACCATTCATGCTTGTAGCAGGAGATCATGCATTAAATGATATGGCTGGTGACGAAGAGGATTCATGGAAAAGCATGTTAATAAAAAATGGATTTCATGTAGAAGTAACTTTGAATGGATTAGGTGAAAATAAAAAAATTCAGGATATATTCTTATGCCATTTAAAGGATGCTATGAAAAATAGTTAACTAAAAATAGTGGGAGGAATGAGCTATGAAAAAATTAAGAGTATTATCACTTTTATTAGTTATTGTAATGATTAATGCAATATTTACAGGCTGTAGCCAAAACAATAGAAAACAGGATGAGATGGTAAACAGTGCAAACGAAGTTAGCAATGGAGAAGTAAAAGCTAATGAGGACACAGAAACAAGTCAACCTGTATCTGAATATGGAATAACTATTAATGAGGACAATGTAGTATTTACAGATGCTAGAGGGGAAGAGGTAACTATAAAAAAGAATCCTCAAAGAGTAGTTTGCTTATATAATTCCTATCTAGATATTTGGGATAGCTGTGGAGGAAAGGTAATAGGCAGAGTAGAGGAAGCAGAAGAAAAGCCTGTTGAAAACGCTATGTCAGCTGAAGTAGTTGGAACATCAGGATCTCCAAGTCTTGAAAAGGTTTTAGCATTAGAGCCGGATTTAGTTATCTTATCTAACGGATTCAAGGTTCAGGCAGATATGGTTCCAGTACTAGAACAAAATAATATTCAGGTTATATCCTTAGCAAATGACTATCTAGAGGACTATTATAAGTCAGTAAGACTCTTCACTGCAATAACAGAGAGAGAAGACTTATATGAAAAGCATATTAGCGAAGTTAAAAAGGGTGTAGATGCAATAGTAGAAAAAGCACCTAAGGATAAAAATTACAAGGTTTTAATCATATTTGCTTCAGCTAAAAGTATTACAGTTAGAAACTCAGAATCAATGGTAGGAGAAATGCTTAAAGATTTAAATACTATAAATATATCTGATACAGAAACAGATCCAGCAAGTGCTAAAGTTTTCAGCATGGAAAAAATAATTCAGGAGGACCCAGACTTTATATTTGTACAAACTATGGGAAGTGACAAAGAAAAAATAATGGAAAGATTAAAGCAGGACGTTGAAGATAATCCAGCATGGTCATCTCTTACAGCTGTAAAGGAAGGAAGATACATAGTTCTGCCAAAGGATCTGTATTTATACAAACCGAATGCAAGATATGTAGAGGCATATGAAGGACTAGCAAAAATACTTTACCCAGAGGTATTTAATTAATAATAGGGGCGTATAGTTGCTATTGAAGAAAGCCAATTACTTAATCTAATGAGAAATTAATTCATTGAAATCGCAAATGTAGACAATTAAAGAATAGTTTAACGGTAGCTTGATTACTATTCAGCTATCGTTAAACTTATACTACAAGGCTATACAGCCTATCTAAAATGCTAATAATCTAAGGGGAATAGAAACTATGAACAGTAGTAATACAAAGAAAGAAACGATTAAAAAGAGCTTCATTTTATTTATTTTTATGTGTATTGCAGTAGTCAGCTTTTTTATAAGTATAGGAAATGGAGCTGTAAATATATCACCTAAGGAGATAATAAATGCAGTTTTATTTGACAAATCTACAGTAAACTATCAGATAATATGGAATGTTAGATTACCTAGAACTATAGTAGCTGCATTTGTTGGCACATGTCTAGCCTTATCTGGAGCAATACTACAGGGAGTTATGAGAAATCCTTTAGCAGGACCTAATATAATTGGTGTTTCATCTGGCGCAGGGCTTATGACATTAATCATTCTAATACTCTTGCCTGACTTGTATTATTTAGCACCTGTGGGAGCCTTTGTTGGTGCACTGCTGGCTACTCTATTCATATATTTCCTAGCATGGAAGGAAGGAGTGCAGCCAACTCGTTTGATACTAGCAGGTGTGGCAGTATCCTCATTATTAGGAGCTGGAACAAATGCAATAATGACTTTTTTTCCGAATAAAGTAGCTGGAGTCATTGGATTTATGGTAGGAGGCCTTTCTGCAACTAATTGGAAGCATGTAAACACCATATTTCCATACGCAACAGTGGGAATAATATTGCTTTTACTCATACCAAACAAGCTGAATATACTAATGCTAGGAGATGAAGTAGCAACAGGGCTAGGAGTAAATGTAGAAAAGACTAGATTCATCTTCATAATAATATCATCACTGTTAGCCGGTAGTGCAGTAAGTGTTGTAGGGCTTTTAGGCTTTGTAGGACTTATAGTCCCACACATGACTAGGCTGTTTATAGGCTCTGATTATAGATACCTACTGCCAGCGTCTATATTTACAGGTGCTAGCATAGTCATGCTATGTGATACTATAGCAAGGCTTTTGTTTGCTCCTACGGAAATACCTGTAGGTATTATAATGTCAGCATTAGGAGCTCCGTTTTTCTTATACCTACTTAGAAGAAGAGGAGAATATTGATATGAAAATGAAGATTGAAAACATAAGTGTAAATTATGGAGAGAAGGAAGCAGTTAAAAATCTTAGTTTTAAAATAGATTCTGGTCAGATAGTCACCATCATAGGACCTAACGGCTCAGGAAAGTCTACTTTGCTTAAAGCTATGAGCAGATGTTTAAAGCCATCAACAGGCAATATCTATATAGAAGGAATTAATATAAACGAGATAAATACTAAAGTAATTGCACAAAAATTGGCTATATTGCCACAGGTAAAAAATGTATCATCAGATATTTCTGTAGAAGAGCTAGTATCCTACGGAAGATATCCTCATTTAAAGTTTGGTAAAAGGCTAGGAAAGGAGGATAAGGAAATAATAGACTGGGCACTAGAAAAGACGGGACTTCGCTCCTTAAGAAAGAGATTTGTTGCTACACTTTCAGGAGGAGAAAGACAGAGAGCATGGATAGCTATGTCATTGGCGCAAAAGCCAAAAATACTTTTACTTGACGAGCCTACAACATTTCTTGATATATCCTATCAGGTGGAGGTTTTAGAACTGGTAAAGGAATTAAATGAAACATTAAGTTTAACTGTAGTTATGGTTTTGCATGATTTGAACCAAGCAGCAAGATATTCAGATATGATTCTAGTTATGAAAGATGGCGAAATGTGCAAATTAGGAAGACCTAGTGAAATAATTAAGGAATGCTTATTAAAGGATGTCTTTAGGATAGAAGCAGATATATACGATGACAAGGTAAATAACTGTCCATACTTTATTCCCAAAAAAACTATTGCCTAAATAAATTTTTGGAAGTGATGATGTGATACAAATAAAAAATGTTACAAAAAAATTTGATGATTTTATTGCCGTAAATAATATAAGCCTAAACATTGATAGTGGAGACTTTATAGGACTTCTAGGTCCAAATGGGGCTGGAAAAACTACAATTATAAAAATGCTTACAGGACTATTAAAGCCAACTGAAGGAGAGATTTACATTAATGGGCAGAAAATGACTAGAAATAATAAAGACGCAAAAAAAATACTGGGAATAGTGCCTCAATATACTAATCTTGACAAAGAACTTACAGTATATGAGAATTTAGTATTTGCAGCTAAACTCTTTAGTATCAGAAGTTATAAACAAAAGATATCTGAACTATTAGAGTTTATAGAACTAGAGAGCTATAAGGATAGAAAAGCAATGAACCTATCTGGAGGTATGGCTAGACGATTAATGATTGCAAAGGCATTGATAAATGATCCAGAGATTATAATTTTGGACGAGCCTACTGTAGGCATAGATTTGAATGGCAGAAGAAAAATATGGGACATACTAAAGGCAATGAAGACTATGGGCAAAACTGTATTACTGACTACACATTATATTGAGGAAGCAGATTATCTTTGTAATAAGGTGTGTTTAATTGACAGAGGACAAATAATAGATAATAATACTCCTGATAATCTTAAGAAGGAACTGGGAGCTTATACTATGGAATACTTTGATAATGAGATGAAAACCATATACAAGCATTTTCAGAGTAAGGAAGAAGCAATAAATTACTCCAGCAAAATAATGAGCTTAAGCTATACCCTCAGAGAAACTACTCTAGAAGATGTATTTTATAACTTTACAAATAGGAAGGTAATATAAAATGGAAGTACTTACTGTGATGTGGAGAGAGTTTATATTTTTCAAAAGAAGAATTGGAAAGATTACTGCTAGTGCTGTTATGAACCCTATTTTATATCTTATAGCCTTTGGCTGGGGACTTGGAAGGGATGTAGTAATAGAAGGCTCAACCTATATGCATTTCATAATACCAGGCATAATAGCTCTTTCTACTATGAATACCAGCTTTAATGCAGTAGCTACTAGAATAAATATATCTAAGTTGCATGAAAAAAGCTTTGAATATTACTTAACTGCCCCTGTCAGAATGCCATTGATGGCATTAGGGCATATATTATCAGGAGCACTAAGGGGTATGTATGCTGCCGCCCTCATAGTGTTTGTATCCTATATATTTGGAATTAAACTAGATGTGGATGTCTATTTTATAATAGTATGCTTCTTAAATAGCTTTCTATTTTCTGCCCTTGGCTATGGAGCAGCCTTGTCTATAGATAGTCATTATGATATGAACAGATTTACTACCTATATAATGATGCCAATGTCTTTTTTATGTGGAACTTTTTTTTCCTTGAACAACCTGCCCTTAGCCATAAAGAAAATAATAAGCATTTTGCCTCTTTCTCAAGCTTCTATCTCTCTTAGAGGAATTGTCTTAAGAGGTGAGTTTCATTACAAAGCTATTTTAGTGCTCCTTATATACTCTATTGGTCTTTATATTATCGGAGTTTACATGAGTTTTAGAGAAATGAAGTAGAAAAGGACGTGATTAAGCTGAATACAGAAAAGGTAAAAAATTATCCATTTACTGCCATAGTTGGTCAAGAGGAAATGAAAAAAGCATTGCTCCTTAACATAATTAATCCTGCCATAGGAGGAGTTCTCATCAGAGGAGAAAAGGGAACAGGGAAATCTACAGCTGTTAGATCCATCGTAGACCTTTTACCCAGCAGAATAGAGGTAGAGGATTGTACGTATAGCTGTGATCCATTAGAGTTAAATAAAATGTGTGAAGAATGCAGACGCAAAGTAAGCATTGGTCAAAAGCTTGAAACAAGAGAAGGAAAAATGAAAGTAATAGAACTCCCTATAAATGCTACAGAGGATAGGGTGGCAGGTACACTAGATATACAGACAGCTATCAAAAAAGGCGAAAAGAAGTTTGAACCTGGAATACTTGCATTCGCCAACAGAAATATTCTCTATATAGATGAAATAAATCTTTTAGAGGATCATATAGTAGATATATTATTGGACGCTGCTGCCATGGGAGTAAACAACATAGAAAGAGAGGGCATATCCTACTCACATCCATCAAACTTTATTTTAGTAGGAACTATGAATCCGGAGGAGGGGGACATTAGACCTCAGCTTATAGATAGGTTTGGTTTAGTTGTAGATGTAATTGGGGAAAAGAGCAGTAAAAATAGAATAGAAGTAATAAATAGACGTATTAGCTACGAGAAGGCCCCACAGGCTTTTATAGATAGTTATGAGAGAGAAAACAAAGAGCTTACAGAAAAGATAATTATGGCAAAGAAAATATTACCTCAAGTAACATATGGAGATGATATATTGGGGGCTACAGTTGAGATATGTATAAAGCTAGGACTAGATGGACATAGAGGCGATATAACTGCTATTAAAACTGCTACTGCAATAGCCGCCTTTAATGGTAGAGTTATAGTGACTAAAGAGGACTTAGCTGAAGCCCTGAAGCTTGTAATACCACATAGAATGAGAAAAAGACCCTTTGAAGAAGGAAGCTTAGATGTTGCAGTCATTCATGAGTTGCTAGGAAAGTAATAGGAGGCTTGAAATTGAAGAGAACAATATATCCTTTTGCTGCAATAGTAGGTCAAGAAAAGTTGAAGAAGGCTATACTGCTGAATTTAGTAAATCCTAGAGTAGGCGGAGTGCTCATAAGTGGTGAAAAGGGAACGGGGAAAAGTACCATTGTAAGGTCTATACCATCAATATTTAACTCGGTTGAGATTGTAGACCTTCCTTTAAATATTACGGAAGACAGGCTAATAGGCACTGTAGATTTAGAAAAGGCAATATTATTTGGCAATAAGGAGCTCGAAGAAGGAATCCTTAAAAGAGCTGATGGAAACATACTCTATATAGATGAAGTGAATTTATTAGGGGACAGCATTATAAATACTGTATTACAGGTTGTAGCTTCAGGCTTTAACAATATTGAAAGAGAAGGAATATCTCATAAGCATAGCTCAAGGTTTGTACTTATAGGAACTATGAATCCAGAGGAAGGAAGCCTAAAATCTATATTTTTAGATAAGTTTGGGTTATTTGTAACTGTAAAAGGAGAAATGGACTTAGAAAGCAGAAAAGAAATAATTAGAAGAAGATTATTATATGAACAAGATAAGGTGAAATTTAATGAGCAATGGTTTGAAGAATGTATAGGAATAAGAGATAAAATAGAAAATGGAAGAAGGCTTCTAAATAAAGTCAAAGTGCCTAATGAACTGCTGAATATTATTGTCAGTACTTTAAATGATTGTGATTGTGAGGGAAATAGAACTGAAATAATAGTTACAGAGACCGTAAAGGCAATAGCAGCACTAGATAATAGAATAGAGGCTAATGTAGAGGATATAAAAGAAGCTTTCGGATATGTTCTTCCTCATAGAATAAGAAAAAATCCAAAGGAAGACAATAGAGAGGATAATGACAAGAGTAAAGAAGAGAACGATAATTGTCAGAATGAAAAAGAAGATAAAGAAAATGATGATAGAGAAAAGGATTTAGATGACAGCGATGACCTAAATGACTTTGATAATTTTAATTCTAGCTCATTATCTTTGAACATAGAACTAATAGAGGATATTGGACACACCTTCAAGACTAAAAGTATTAATTTTAGAAGCAAGGATAGAAAAGTAAGAAAAGGCTCTGGAAAAAGAAGCCTTACTAAGACTGATTCAAAGCAGGGTAGATACATAAGATATATGTATAAAAATGATGAAATAAAAGACATATCTCTAGAGGGCACTCTTAGAGCTGCTGCACCATATCAAAAATTTAGACAAAAGAATGAAGTAGCCATAGCCATAGAAAAAGGTGATTTAAGAGAAAAAATACGGGAAAAAAGAACGGGGACAACTATATTTTTCTTAGTAGATGCTAGTGGTTCTATTTCTGCAAAGAAAAGGATGAAGGCAGTAAAAGGAGCCATAACGTCTCTATTGACAGATGCTTACGAAAAAAGAGATAAGGTATCCTTGATAGCATTTAGAAAAGAGTCGGCAGAGATTTTGCTACAGCCTACTAGAAGTGTAGAACTGGCAAGGAAACATTTAAAGGAACTACCGTCTGGAGGCAAGACACCTCTTTCAGCAGGAATGAATACAGCATATAATCAAATAAATAGTCAGATGATAAAAGATAAAGATATGATACCATTTCTTGTCATCATATCAGATGGAAGAGCAAATGTATCCTTAACAGGAGAGGAACCACTATGGGAAGCATTAAAAATCGCAGAAAAGATAAGAGAAAAGGAAATAAAGGTATTAGTAATAGATACTGAAAGTGGTTTTCTTAAATTTGGAGTTTTAAGAGAGCTTTCAAATGTATTAGGAGCAGAGTATCTAAATATAGAAGACCTAAGCGACAATATGATTTATGATTCTGTAAAGAATTTAGTAAATATGGATTAGCTTGTAATAGCTAATGTGGAGGGGATAAATATGCTTAGATTAGTTGTAGTAAGTGTGTCAAACCCTGTTATAGCAGATATTATAGATTCCAAGAGAAATTTAAAGGAAAGGTATGGGGATATTTTAGAATTAAAGCTTTTTTACGTTGGTAGAGGGACTGAAGGAGAGACTTTAAAAAGAATTGAGAATGCTATATTAGACAGTGATTTTGTCATACTTGATTTAATGGGAAGCGAAGAGGACGTAGGAAAGACTTGCTTTAATGCATGTAATTCTAGTAGTTGCAATACAGTTATAATAGGAAACATAGGAAGAAATAATTTAAGCTCTATTTCAAGACTAGGGGAATTTTCCGTAAGTGAAGTTACAAATAGAGCCAATAAGTCTGATAAAAAGTTTCCTACAGATGAATTGCTGAATATGGCGAAAGAAATAGAGCTTATAGATAAAGATATGCTGTCTAGGAAGCATAAAGACATTATAAACTATGTGAACATAGGAAGGTACTGGAAAAATGCAGGCGTTGAAGAGATAACTAATATGCTTTACCTAATATTAAGAGACTATGGAGGATATGAAAAGCTTCCAGAGCCTAAGGAGCCTAGCCAGTATAATCAAATATCAATATGCACACCTATAACCATGGAGAGATTTTCAACTATAGACGAGTATATTGCTTCTGGATATATAGAGTACAATAAGCCAACAGTTGTCATATTTTACTATGGCAACAGTGCACCTAATAGGATACAAAATGCCATAGCCAAAATATGCAGCAAAATATCTGAATTTGCAAATGTAATACCTATAGCATTCATGTCATATGGGAGAAGACATTTAAAGAAAATTGAGGAGGTTCTATTTTCTCCTAAGTCACCAAAGACAGATTTTATAATAAATTTTATGTCATTTAGATTAGGCTCAGGTCCTATGGGAGAGGATGCGCAACAGGCTATGGAGCTTTTGACTAAGATAAATGTTCCTTGCCTTCATCCCTTTTTCATGCCTAAAAGATATATTGAAGAATGGAAGGAATCAGAAAGAGGCATTAGTACTTCTGAGTTTTTAACTACTGTAATGCTTCCAGAGATAGATGGTTCAATAGAAACCTATCCTGTAGGTGCAATTACCAACCATAGATGGGATGAGGAATTTGATATTGAATTAATAGAAGTAGATATAATAGAGGATAGGGTTGAAAAGCTAATTAATAGGGTAAAAAAATGGATTGAACTAAGATATAAGAAAAATCAGGACAAAAAAGTGGCCATAATATGCTACAATTATCCTCCATCTGAAGGCAATATATTTGGAGGAGCATTTTTAAACACGTTTGAATCTGTTGAGAATATACTTAATACACTTAAAGAAGAAGGCTATAGTGTAGATACGTTGACTAAAGAAGAACTAATGGACTACTTTACTGCTGGAAAAATAGTAAACTCAGGAAGATGGGGAGAAGATCAGATAAGTGCTCATATGATTAAGTATAGCTCAAAAGCTTATATAGAAGATATGAAGGATACCCTATCCTATAAGGAAACTTGTATTCAATGGGGAGAGGCTCCTGGAAACATAATGACAGAGAGAGATGATTTTTTAATACCAGGTAAGATATTTCAAAATGTCTTCATAGGTCTGCAGCCTACTAGGGGAATACATGAAAATCCAGAAAAAGTATATCATGATAAGGCTCTAACACCACACCATCAATATCAGGCATACTATAAATGGTTAAAGGAAGAATTTAAAGCTGATATAATGATTCATGTTGGAACCCATGGAACTCTTGAATTTTTAAAAGGTAAGGAATGTGGTATGTCCTCTGACTGCTATCCAGATATGCTCGTATATGATATTCCTCATGCATATATATATAACTGCACCAATCCAGCAGAATCTTCAATAGCAAAGAGAAGGGCTCATGCATTACTTATAAGCTATCAGCCGCCTCCATTTGTTCAAGGAGAACTGTATGGAGACCTGCTGCTGATAGAGTCTTTAATAGATGAGTATCATAGTGCGGAGCAGACTGATCCTACTAAATGTGAGCAAATATTTAGTAAACTCAAAGAGAAGGCAAGAGATATAAATATTGAGCTAGAAGATTTGGATACCCTAGAAAATGAGATCTATAGAATGAAAAGAACCCTAGTGCCCTATGGGCTTCATACCTTTGGCAAAGGATACTCAGATATGGAAGCAGTAGAGTATATGAAGTTTATATTAAGATATGACAGAGCAGAAGTTAAATCTCTAAAAAGAATAGTATGTGAACATGAAGGCTTAGACTATGATAAGCTTTTACAGGCTAATAATATTGATATACTGAAAAGACTGGATGAAAGAGCTTCTGAAATAGTAGATGATTTTTTAGAAGGCAAAGATTTAGACAGTATATATATCGACACCTTAGAGTACGGGAAAAAATGCATGGATAATGCAAAGCAGTGTAACGAAATGAAGGGCCTGCTTAAGGTATTAAATGGTGAATATTTGCCAGCAAAGCTTTGCGGAGATGTATTCAGAAATCCGGAGGTACTTCCTACAGGGTATAATCTATACCAATTTAATCCCCATTTAGTCCCTACTGAGGTTGCCTATGAAAGAGGATGGAGAATAGCAGAAAATACTATAGAAAAGTATATGAAGGAGAATGACACTTATCCTAACAATGTAGCTATTGTTCTTTGGGGAATAGAAACATCAAGAACCCAAGGAGAGACATTAGGACAGATTTTAAGCTATTTAGGAGTGCGAATATTGAAAAACAAAAGCCAGTTTGGTTTTCAATATGAAATTATTCCTATTGAGGAGTTAGGCAGACCTAGAATAGATATAACTATTGATATGTCTGGCTTTTTTAGAGATATGTTCCCAAATATGGTTGATGAGCTAAATAATATTTTTAGAGAGGTTTATTTTTTAGAGGAGTCTGATGAATTAAACTACTTCAAGGCCAACAGTAAAAAGCTATATAAAAAGCTTATTGAACAAGGCTATTCAGAGGAGGAGGCAGAGGAATTATCATATGCTAGGCTATTTGGACCTAGAGAAGGAGAATATGGTAATGGAGTGACTAAGCTAATAGAAACAAAGAACTGGAACATGGAAGAACAAATAGGAAATCTTTTCATACAAAACACAGGAAATGTATATACAAAAAATTATAGGGGGAAAAAAGTAAAAGGTTTATTTGAGGATATGCTATCTAAAGTAGATATAGTATCTCAAATAAGAAGCTACCATGGATATGAGGTTACAGATTTAGATGATTTTTATGGGCATTTTGGTGGACTAGCTAAGGCGGTTGAAGTAACTAAGGGAGAAAAGGCAAAGATATATATCAATGATACTACTGGAGAGAAAATAGAAACTGATAGTGTAGAAAAGTCTATAGAACGAGGTATAAGGACCAGATTATTAAATCCTAAATGGATAGAAGGAATGCTTCAAAACAAATATCATGGTGTTCAAAAGATAGAAAAAATATTTGAGAATCTAATAGGTCTTTCATCTACAACAAATGAAGTAAAAAGCTGGATATTTGATAGCTTGTATTCTACTTATATATCAGATGAGGATATGCGTGAAAGAATGAAAGAAAACAACAGATGTGCATATTTAGATATATTAGAAAGAATGCTAGAGGCTAAAGAAAGGGGATACTGGGCTGCTACAAAGGAACAACTGGAGGAGCTTAGAAAGGTATATTTTCAAATAGAGGGAAGTATAGAGGAGAAGATTTAGTGTACAGGAAATAATGAAGTATTTGTAATAATGGATT
Organism: Proteiniborus sp. DW1; assembly: GCF_900095305.1. Taxonomy (NCBI): domain Bacteria; kingdom Bacillati; phylum Bacillota; class Clostridia; order Eubacteriales; genus Proteiniborus; species Proteiniborus sp. DW1. The sequence continues at coordinate 311,112 of NZ_FMDO01000007.1, forward strand.
AAGATTACAATAAATAAATCCCTTTGCCAAGATAAAGGGATTTATTCATTGTTTATGGGCCGTTTTGTAGGAATAAAAAATGCTGCTAATAAGAAGGGAATAAAGAAATGTTGACAACAAGAATTAGAGATGATATATTCTAATTGAAATTGGAGTGAAAAATTGAATATTGTGGCTATTGGTGTAATTTTATTCATAAAATTACTTAAAAGGGAAGCTCGGTGAAATTCCGACACGGTCCCGCCACTGTAATGGATAGAACTTTACAGATACCACTGTACAATATGTATGGGAAGGTGTAAGGTTTGTCATTCCTAAGTCAGGAGACCTGCCAATGGTAACAGCGCTGTTTATTACTCACGAGGATGAGGAGGTGTTATTTGATAGTAGAACTTATATTCTATTTGTTCTGCTATGCACTAATAATGCCCTTTCTATTTATAAGAAAGGTTTTTTTATTGTGCAATAACTCATGTGTAATAAACTCAGCAAATTTCGCTGAGTTATTTTATTTGGAGGGATGACATTTGAATTTTACGAAACTTGTAACAAATCCCATTTTACTTTTATTTCTCAATATTTAGGGAAGTTTTACAGGTTCTCTAGGCTCTACAGGAGGAGTACTTATTGTAGCATTAGGGTTGGGTAGTATTAAAAAGCTTGGACATCTAAGCCTCTGTATGAACAAAAACCAATTATCTACAGTAAGGGATATTTGCCTAAACATGTTTCTTGCTATAGTAAGGCTCAACTATGGCTATAGTGCCATAAATTTAATTAAGACACTAGGAGCTCAACTATTATTAGTGGGAGCGACTACATCAATTTTCAGTATACTAATAGGGTATATTGTTGGAAAGAGGATAATAAAGCTAAATACTATATAGCTTTTAGGAGGCATATGCGGAGCTATGACCAGTACGCCTGGTCTAGCGGCTTCAATGGAAGTAACAGATAGTGATGATGTGACAGTATACTATGGAGCAGCATATCCCTTTGCACTACTTTTTAAGATTATATTCACAAATATTTTATTCAAGGTATAAAGTAAGGGGGCTAAAAAATGAATATTCATGAATATCAAGCTAAAGAAATACTAAAGAATTACGAAATACCAGTACCTAGAGGAGGAGTCATTCATAGGGTAGAGGATGTTGAAAGGGCTGCTTGGAGAATTGAAAGCGATATAGCAGTAGTAAAGGTTCAAATTCATGCTGGAGGAAGAGGAAAAGCAGGAGGAGTAAAAATAGCTAAAAGCATAGAAGAAGTCGTAGCATATTCAAAGGAATTATTAGGTAAAAGGTTAGTGACCCCTCAAACTAGTTCAGAAGGAAGAGAAATAAAAGCTCTTTTAATAGAAGAAGGTTGTGATATAGACAAAGAATATTATGTAGGATTAACATTAGACAGAGAGGCATCTAGGGTAGTTATAATAGCTTCGGAGGAAGGTGGGACAGATATAGAGGAGGTGTCATTAAAATCACCAAATAAAATTTTTAAGGAAGTAATAGACCCTCTAATAGGCCTGTCTGATTTTCAAGTTAGAAGACTATGCATAAATATTAATATACCTGAAGCCTTGACAAATGATTTAGTAAAAATATTTAAGAATTTATATAGATGTTTTATCGAAAAAGATTGTACCTTAGCTGAAATAAACCCTCTGGTAATAACAAAGGAAGGTAAAGTAGTTGCATTAGATGCAAAGTTAAATTTTGATGATAATAGTTTATATAGAAATGAAGAACTGCTAGAATATAGAGATTTAAACGAAGAAGACAAAAAGGAAATTGAGGATTCAAAATATGATTTATCATATATTCCATTAGATGGATATATTGGCTTCTTAGTAAATGGTGCGGGTCTAGCAATGGCTACTATGGATATTATAAAGACATATGGAGGAGAACCAGCTAACTTTCTTGATGTTGGGGGAGGAGCGTCAGAGGAAAAGGTTACTAACGCTTTTAAGATAATCTTATCAGATAATCGTGTCAGAGGAGTCTTTGTTAATATTTTTGGAGGCATACTGAAATGTGATGTCATTGCTAGAGGAATAGTAAATGCAGCTAATGAAGCAGGATTAAATGTTCCTTTAGTAGTACGCTTAGAAGGGACAAATGTAGAAATAGGCAGAGAAATACTAGATAATTCTAATCTAGATATAGTAACTGTTGCAACTATGGATGAAGGTGCTAGAAAGATAGTAGAGCTAACTAATATGAAAGGGAAGGGATTGTAATGAGTATATGGGTAGATAAGCATACAAAAGTAATAGTGCAAGGTATAACTGGAAAAACAGCATTGTATCATACTAGGCAAATGCTTGAATATGGTACACAAATAGTTGGAGGAGTTACTCCAGGTAAAGGGGGGACAAAAGCAGGGAATATACCTGTATTTGATACAGTAAAGGAAGCAGCTTGTGAAACCAATGCCACAGCTTCTGTAATATATGTCCCTGCTAAGTTCGCAAAGGATGCTATTCTGGAAGCTATAGATGCTGAACTAGAGATAGTAATCTGCATTACAGAGCATATACCTATAAACGATATGATAATAGTCAAAAGGTATTTAGAAGGTAAGAAAACTAGGTTAATTGGACCAAATTGCCCAGGAATTATTACACCAGGAGAATGCAAAATTGGAATTATGCCAGGGTATATTCATAGAAAAGGAAGAATAGGAGTAGTATCCCGTTCTGGAACACTAACCTATGAGGCTGCTTATCAGCTGTCTCAAAGAGGAATAGGGCAGTCTACAGTCGTAGGAATTGGTGGTGACCCTATTAATGGGACGGACTTCGTTGATGTTCTAGAGGCATTTAACAAAGATGATGAAACAGACGCAGTTGTTATGATAGGAGAAATTGGAGGAACTGCAGAAGAGAAGGCGGCACTTTGGGTTAAAGAAAACATGATAAAGCCGGTCGTGGGATTTATTAGTGGAAAAACAGCCCCTAAAGGAAAACGTATGGGTCATGCTGGTGCCATTATTTCGGGAGGGAAGGGAACTGCAGAAGAGAAAGTTAGAGTAATGACAGATTGCGGCATATCTATAGCAAAGAGTCCTATAGGCATAGGAGCTGTGTTAACTGAAACCTTGAAATATAATAATTTGTGGAGAATTGAATATGAGAGCCAATATAGAGAGATTTTTAATCATTAATCTTGGTATTTTAATAATGGCATCAGGCTTATATTATTTTTTAATTCCTGCAAATCTGGCTACAGGTGGTGTAACAGGGCTAGCTATGGTTGTAAATAAAATATTTCCTTTTATATCAATAGGTATAATAATGATAATTTCAAATTTTATCCTATTTGCCTTAGCTTTTTTACTAATAGGAAAGGATTTTGGTGGATATACCATATATTCAAGCTTTCTTTTGTCAGGGGTCATCTATATATTTGAAATTATAACTCCCTTACATGAGCCAATAATAAAAGATATAATGCTGAATTTGATATATGGTATCCTTATACAAGGAATAGGAATGGGAATGGTTTTTTATCGAAACTCTTCTACTGGAGGAACTGATATTGCAGCAAAAATATTGAATAAATTCTTTCATGTAGATATAGGCAAGGCATTGTTCCTAGCAGACTTTTTAATTGTATTTTTTGCAGGGCTAGCATTTGGAATTGAAATGGGGCTATATGCTTTATTAGGAATTTTAGCTAATACTTATATAATAGACAAAGTAATAGCTGGATTTAATACAAAGATGAACATAATGATAATTAGTGAAAAAAGTGAAGCTATAAATCAATATATAATTCATGAAATAAATAGGGGAACGACACTGTATGTTGGAGACGGAGGTTTCTCAAAGAACAGAAAGACTATAATAAATACTGTGGTTGATAAAAAGCAATATGTAAAAATTAGAAACTATGTTAAAGTTACTGATCCAAGCGCCTTTATAACAGTTGGCTTTGTGCATGAAGTATTAGGAGAAGGGTTTAACCTTAGCTTATAATATAAATTATTTTGAAGCCAATGATATTTTTAGTCTATCCATTGACCTCTATATATAGTGTGTGTTAAGATTAATATACTATATATAGGGCGATATGGATATTATATTATAAATAACACTATTATTCATATGCAGAAAAATATACTAGTTTATATATAGTGCTAAGGAGGAAATTGAAATGATTACAAAAATAATAAAAAGAGATGGGCGTGAGGTTCCATTTAATATTGAAAAAATTGCAAATGCTATTTTTAAGGCTTCAAGCTCTGTAGGTATAAAAGACTACGATGCTGCATTTTTATTAGCAGAGAAGACAGTAGCCTGTATTGAAAAGGAAATGATGAATATAAACCCATCTGTTGAGATGGTACAAGATATAGTTGAGAGAGTTCTTATAGAAAATGGATGGGTCGAGACCGCTAAGGCGTACATACTTTATAGAGCAGAAAGAACAAGACTTAGAGAAATGAATACTAAAATCATGAAGATATATCAAGATCTAGTCTTTAAAGAGGCAGAAGATAATGATATAAAACGTGAAAATGCAAACATTGATGGAGATACAGCAATGGGAACCATGCTTAAGTTTGGTTCAGAGGGAGCAAAACAATTCTATAATATGTTTATTTTAAAGCCAGAATATTCGAAGAGTCATAAAGACGGAGACATACATATACATGATCTTGACTTTTTAACTCTTACGACAACATGCTGTCAAATTGACATTGAGAAGCTTTTTAAAAGTGGTTTTAGTACAGGACATGGACATTTAAGAGAACCCAATGATATTCAAAGCTATTCTGCTCTTGCTTGTATAGCAATACAATCAAATCAAAATGACCAGCATGGAGGTCAGAGTATCCCAAATTTTGACTATGGGATGGCTCATGGAGTTAGAAAGACTTATAAAAAGCATTATATAAAAAACTTGTCCAATGCTATAGAATTACTTACAGATAATAGAGAAACAGAGCTCATAGTAGAAAACATAATAGAATCAATGGATAAGAAGTATAATCTTATACCTAGTTTAAAAATGGAGGAAGAATACACTCGAATAGAAGAGAAACTGCTATTTGATTATTTCAAAGATGCAGATTTAGTTAGAAAGGCACAGGCATATGCTAGAAATAAAGCATATGCACAAACAGACAGGAGTACATTCCAAGCCATGGAGGCATTCATACATAACTTAAATACTATGCATAGCAGGGCAGGTGCACAGGTACCTTTTAGCTCTATTAACTATGGCACGGATACTTCTTTGGAAGGAAGAATGGTAATAAAAAACTTACTTTTAGCCACAGAAGCAGGGCTTGGTAATGGTGAAACTCCAATATTCCCTATTCAAATATTTAAGGTGAAAGAAGGTATAAACTATAATAATGGAGATGTAAACTACGATTTATTTAAGCTGGCATGCAGAGTAAGTGCTAAAAGGCTATTTCCTAATTTTTCCTTTATTGATGCTCCGTTTAATCTTAAGTACTATAAAAAAGGCAAACCTGAAACTGAAATAGCCTATATGGGTTGTAGAACAAGAGTAATTGCAAACGAATATGATTCATCAAGAGAAATAGTCTTTGGGAGGGGAAATCTAAGTTTTACGACTATTAATCTTCCTAGAATAGCATTAAAAAATAATAAGAGCATAGACGACTTTTTTAGAGAACTAGATGAAAAAATAGATTTAGTAATAAATCAGCTTTTGGATAGGTTTGAAATCCAAGCAGGAAAAAAGGTTAAGAACTTTCCTTTCTTAATGGGACAAGGTGTTTGGATTGATTCAGATAAACTTAGTTGGGATGATGAGGTTAGAGAAGTACTTAAGCATGGAACATTGACTGTAGGATTTATAGGATTGGCAGAATGTCTTAAAGCTTTGACAGGAAAGCATCATGGTGAATCAGAAGAAGCACAAGAGCTTGGGCTCAGTATTATTAGACATATGAGAAAGCGTATGGATGAAGCTTCAAATAAATATAAAATGAACTTTTCTCTTATTGCTACGCCAGCAGAAGGTACAGCTGGAAGGTTTGTGAATTTGGATAAAAGAATATTTGGAAGTATTGAGGGAGTTACAGACAGGGACTACTATACAAATAGTTTCCATGTGCCTGTTTATTATGAAACAACTGCATTTGACAAAATTAAAATAGAAGCTCCATATCATGAGCTTACAAATGCAGGGCATATAACATATGTTGAGTTGGATGGAGATCCTTCAGAGAATGTAACAGCGTTTGAAAAAATCATAAGAGCTATGAAGGAAAATGGTATAGGATACGGCTCTATAAATCATCCAGTGGACAGAGACCCTCTATGCGGCTATTCTGGAATAATAAAAAATCAATGTCCTGGATGCGGAAGAGAGGAAGGAAACGTAAAATTTGAAAGAATCCGAAGAATTACAGGCTATTTAGTAGGTACTTTAGACAGATTTAATGATGCAAAAAGAGCAGAAGAAAGAGAGAGAGTAAAGCATTTCTATATGAAGTAAGAAATATACTTTAAGGTAGTGGTTATCTATGTGTAATGGCATAAGGGTTGCAGGTATAGTTAAGGAATCAATTGTGGATGGTCCTGGAATACGCCTTGTAGTTTTTACTCAAGGCTGTAAGCATAACTGCTTAGGGTGTCACAACCCACATACTCATTCCTTTGAAGGAGGAGAGGTAGTTAATATTGAGAGCATTGTTAGTATGGTAAAAGAAAATCCTCTATTAGATGGAATAACATTAAGTGGCGGTGAGCCTTTCGAGCAAGCAAAAGCACTGTCTAAGTTAGCAAAAATCATTAAAGAATTAGGACTTAATGTAGTAACATACACAGGCTATACTTATGAATTCATAGTAAGCAGTTTCTCTGAACATACTGGTTGGGAGGAGCTATTAGAGAACACAGATATATTGATAGATGGTAGATTCGAAATTGAAAAAAGGAATCTGGCTTTAAAATTCAGAGGTTCTGAAAATCAGAGAATAATTGATATTAAGAGGACAATGCAAGAAGGAAAGATAATACAGGCATTAATTTAGATTAAATGATATAGGCTAAAAATCTATAATAAATTGAACTGATCTTTGTTAAGTAGACAATCAACTTGATTAAAATTTATGCGCACTAGGGGGCATGGTTTCTATACTCTAAAGGAACCATGCATTCTAATTTTTTTGTGCTCTCTCTTCATTGTAAAACTTAATATATTCAATTATTTTATCCCTTATGGTAGACAAATAATTTTTGTATGACCTTCTTTTACTGGGAAAAGATTGTTTATGAACAGTTTATATTAGATTAGAAATCTTAAATGTTAAATGTTTTCTACCATTGTCATGATGTAATAAGTAATAAAAAAAGCAGTTCATCAGACTACAAAGTCTGTTAGACTGCTTTTTTGCTTTAGTGAATTATCTTTTAATAATTCTTTGTGTAAATTAGACATAAGAAGGTGAATGGATAAAGTAAATGCATCTACTAAAACAATTGTTAAGTTAGCTGTATCTTGCGAAAGAATTTAGCTTAAACTATTTTTCAGCAAGGATGGCTTAGCAATATCTCTTTTGCTGGTACCTTGCTAATTCCCAGCTTTTCAAGGATATCGTATCCATAGAGAAATCCCTATGTGTCAAAAGGTGATTTGTCATTCAGTTTCTTTTTGGAATAAGAGTTGATATGTGGCATCATAAGAGAGATGTTATCTTGTGTGAGGTCATAGGTTGACAAAATATAGCAACTAATATATAATAAAAATGAAAATTAAATAACTTTTAAGGTGCTTCTTTAAAAAGAAGTTAAAAGGGAAAGAGGTGAAAATCCTCTACAGCCCCCGCTACTGTAAACAGGGATGAAATCTTCTATACCACTGGGAAACTGGGAAGGTGAAGAGAGTAAGTTGATCTGTTAGTCAGGAAACCTGCCTTAAAATGAGAAACTAGTACTTCGGAGGGAGGTATGATACGTTATGTTATGGTATAAAACTGACACATAGACTTCCTATGTGTTTTTTTGTTTGATTTTATGTAATCACTAATTTGGAGGAGATGTTTAATAATGAAGGAAAAAAAGCTAATGTTGCTAATGTTCATATTTTTAATGATTATAAGTCCAAATCTTTCATATGCAATGCATATAATGGAAGGATACTTATCTCCAGTTTGGGCTATTATTTGGACAGCTTTAGCAATTCCCTTTGTTATTAGGGGATTTTCTAGAGTTAATGGAATTTCCAAGGAAGATAGTAGCAAAAAACTGTTACTAGCACTAGTAGGGGCCTTTGTATTCGTGCTATCTGCTTTAAAAATTCCTTCTGTTACGGGAAGCTGTTCTCATCCTACAGGAGTAGGGTTAGGAGCAATATTGTTTGGACCAACAGTTATGAGTGCATTGGGCGTGATTGTATTATTGTTTCAAGCCCTATTATTGGCACATGGAGGAATAACGACCCTAGGTGCTAATACTTTTTCAATGGCAGTAATAGGACCATTGGTTTCGTATGGGATATTTAAGCTATTAAGAAAAAGTGGCGCAAATACTAGTATATCTGTGTTTTTGGCAGCAGCTCTTGGAGATTTAACAACTTACATAGTGACATCTATACAGCTGGCTGTGGCATATCCTGACCCAGCGGGAGGAATATTTGCATCTTTAGCAAAGTTTTTATCAATATTTGCATTAACTCAAATACCGCTTGCTATTGTAGAAGGGATATTATCAGTAATAGTATTCAATTTCATAGCAGAATATTACGGAAAGGAGGATGGATTAGTTGAAGGCATCCACTAAAAATATACTTTTATTGATTTTGACAGCTTTACTTGTCATTGCTCCTCTATTATTGAAAAGTGATGCAGAATTTGAAGGCGCAGATGGAATGGCAGAAGAACTTATAACAGAGATAAATCCTGATTATGAACCATGGTTTGAACCATTTTGGGAGCCTCCTAGCGGAGAGATAGAAAGTTTATTATTTAGCCTCCAGGCAGCATTAGGGGCAGGAGTTATATTCTATTGCATTGGATATATGAAGGGAAGAAAAAAAGGTGCCTATAGTAGATAAGTTTGCATATACAAATAAGCTTAAAGATTTCAGTCCTATGGTCAAGTTTTCACTTGCCATAGGACTGCTGATAGTTACATTAATAAATAAAATCTTTTATATTCACATTGGCATAATTTTTTTTATGTTTTTTATTACTGTTATAATTGCAGGTATTCCACTGAAATTTTATTTAAAGATTTGTAAGGGACCTATTTTCTTTTTGTTTTTAGGCTTAATCGCTATCTTGTTTTCTATAACCCAAAACCCTATTGAATCCATGTGGGGGATTGAGTTATTAGGACTTAACATAATAATAACTAATGAAACAATCAATTCTTCTATTTCTATATTTCTTAGAGCTTTGTCTGCAGTCTTATGTAGTCTTTTTTTAATTCTTACCACTCCAATAAATGATTTAGTATACATATTTAGAAAAATGAAAGTTCCAAAGACTTTCATTGAGATGACAGTGCTTATTTATAGGTTTATCTTTATTTTATTAGAAGAAATGAGAGATATACATATGGCACAAGAAATTAGATTTGGCTATTCCAGCCTAGGCAATTCCTACAAGTCCCTTTCATTATTAATAACTTTATTGTTTATTAGAGTGATGAAAAGATATGAAGATATGGAAATAAGCTTGAAAAGTAGAGTGTTTAATGATAGTTTTTGGATATAAAGGGTGATATGATGATTAAAACAGAAAACATAGTTTACAGATATGAGGATGGTACCATAGCTTTAAATAAAGTAAGTGTTGACTTTTCTATGTATAATATAATAGGAATTTTAGGCTGCAATGGTTCTGGGAAGACTACCTTATTTTTAAATCTTTGTGGTATACTAAAGCCTGAGGAAGGAAGAATACTGTTTAATGGAGAAGAACTTAAATATAATAAAAAATCTTTACTAAAACTTAGAAAATCTATTGGAATAGTATTTCAAGACCCTGATAAGCAGATATTTCATTCAAAAGTCTATGATGATGTAGCTTTTGGACCTAGAAATATGGGCTTTTCAGAAGAGGTAGTGGAAGAAAGAGTAGCCAAAGCAATGAGTTTAGTAGGTATAGATGGATTAAAGGACAAGCCAGTACATTTTTTAAGCTATGGACAGAAAAAAAGAGTTGCAATAGCAGGCGTTTTAGCAATGGATAATGATATAATATGCTTTGATGAACCTACAGCAGGACTAGATCCTAAAATGACCAGAACTATGATAAAAATGATAAGGGATATAGCTGCTCAAGGGAAAAAAATTATTATATCGAGCCATGATATGGATTTGATATATAATATATGTGAATATACGTATATACTAAACAAAGGTGTTATATTCAAAGAGGGCAATGTCAATAATATATTTCTTGATGAGGAAGTACTGGTCCAGATAGGACTTGAGCAGCCATGGCTAGTAAGGCTGCATTGTAAAACTAAGATACCGCTATTTTCAGGTGAAGAGGAACTTTACAATTATCTCAATAAATTATTATAAATTATTCTAAAAATATTATTTTTAGTATAAAAAACTGTGAATGATTTTTGAGTTATGAAATAATAAATAATATATCAAAATGAGGGATGAATGTATGAAATTTATATTAGTAAGACATGGAGAGACTGAGGCAAATATTGGAGGTATATACAGCGGTTGGACTGACTTCCCATTAACTGAAAAAGGGAATAAGGATATACAAGACACTGCAAATACTTTAAAGAAATACAAGGATATAGACATAATATATTCAAGCCCTCTTAATAGAACTTTGACTACAGCCAATGCTATATCATCCGCACTAAAAAAGGATATCCAAATAGTTGATGATTTAAAGGAAATGAACTTTGGGATATTTGATGGAAAGGAGAGTAAATATATTAAGGAAAATTACCCTGAAGAATGGGAACTCTGGCTTAGGGATTATGTGAATTATAGAATACCAGAAGGAGAAAATCTATTAGATGTATTAGATAGAATAAAGGAATTTATAGACAAGCTTATAGAAAAAGATAAAGATTCCATAATAGTAACTCATGGAGGCGTTATTCAAGTTATGATTACTTACCTTTTGGATTTAGGAGTAGATAAAATGTGGCACTTTCAATGCCCACCTGCAGGGTATGTTGAAATAGAGTATGTGGATAATTTTGGATACATAAGAAGATTATCTGATGGAAAAGAGACTACAGAATAGTATTCTGTAGTCTTTT